>JBBRRH010000024.1:0-40128 GCA_038201105.1 Nitrososphaera sp.
ATCTTCAGCTACCGGAGCTTGATTAGCAGATTTAACATCCATAGTTACGGTAGCAATATTGCTATCAGTTCCCTTATCATCGGTTACTTTGAAAGTAAAGCTGTCCTGTCCTACGTAGTCTTTGCTTGGCTTATAGGTTACACTGGGAGTCTTTCCAGAGAGTGTCCCGTGTGATGGTTGTGAGAGTATAGCATACTTGAGAGGTCCACCTTTGGGATCGGTCGCATTTAAACTGAAGATTGTCAATTTATCCTTTTCCACCGAGATAGCTTCGCTGTTTGCTTTGGGAATCTTGTCTGTTCCAATAGCGGATGATGATTTTGTTACCGAGAATTGGTCAAGAATAGATCCATCGTTTGCATAGAATGTTCCGCCCAAAAGTTTTCCATCATCGCTGAAATGAATATTCAAGAATCCAAATTTAGCATCCTGCTGATTGACGATATACGATTCCTTTCCAGCAAGAGAATGAAAATTTATACCTCCTGTTCCCACGATTATAAATATTGGACCTTTCGGATCTACATATCTATTCTTGTCAGTGTTCGTAACTAATGGCTTTGACGGATCATTTTTGTTAAATGTCAAGGGATAGGAACGTTGATAATTATGAACATGTCCCTCTAACACTAGGTCTACCCCATACTGATCAAACATGGGATGATATGTATCCCTTATAGATGTGGCTGCCTTGCAAGATGAACAGGAATTTGGAGAACTGTACGCTGGCTGATGAAAAGTGACAATTATCCAATGAATATTTGGATTATTTGAAGCTGATTCTAGGTCTTTCTTTACAAAGTTATACTGTGAAGATCCGAGATCATAATTTTGTTCCGAATTCATAGTTACGACATGCACGTCCTGATACTCAAATGAATAGTACTGCTGTGAAAGACCGAAATGATTTAAGTAAGCACTATTGTCTTCCGAAGACTGGTCTTCATGATTTCCAATCGTTATTCTAGTAATACTGCCTATAGGATCTATAATGTTAAACCAGCATGTTGCAGTACTCGAATACGAATAGTCACCAAGGGCTAAAACCACTTCTGGATTCTTACTATCTATGTTTTTCCCTGTAGATTGGGTATTTGAATTACATCCCCAATCCCCCACTGCAGCAATATTGAGACCCTTTGTATCGCTTGGTTCCCCTTGATATCCACCTCCGCCATCTGAAGATTCTCCATTACTGGGTTTAATTATGTCATTTACTGTGACAGCGACCGAATCAGTCGATGAGAGACCATGAGAGTCACTAACACTCAATTCAAATTGCAAATTAGTATTTTTATCTACTTGTGGTGCAATGAATTCAGGTTTTACTGAATGAGAATTAGCTAGTTTTGCTGATGGCCCACTAGATTGTTTCCATGTGTAAGATATTGTCTCTCCATAGAGACCACTGCTCTGGCTACCGTCAAGATGGACCTTCTCTCCTTCATCGACGCTCAAATCCTTTCCTGCATTTGCTATAGGGGGCGGGCATCCGATTCTTGAATTTAATGTCAAGATTAAATCCATCAGATGGAATTTCTCATCAAAATCAACATCCAATGTAGTTTTCTTAACTGCAAGTAAAAAAGTACCGATGTCGCTGCAGATCTTTGCATCCTTAGCAAGATCTTCGGCAGCCAATCCATCAGACATTTTTTGAAGCGAAACGACCATGCTGTCTTTGAGATTCGGAGCCAAATGAATTTCTTTGACCTTTATCATAATGTTGTTAATGCTCTCATATGCACTAAGAACTGTCCATCTGAAACCCGCAGGCATCGGATCTATATTTCCGGCTTTGTCCACACTTCTTGCTAGTACGGTATGAACACCAGAAGGAATGTTTGTGTAGATACATCCATAATCATTCATTGTATTTTCATCGTAAACAATGGAAATCCATTTAGCCTCGTCTAGCTTACATTCAAAGTGGCTTATTCCGACGTTATCAGACCCTGATAACTTGAAGCTAATATCGCTGGATGAGGTATTTGTGTTGGGTAATATATCGCCCAGGACGCCAGCACGTGCAAAATCAATTTCAGTATCAGGTGGTGTTGTGTCCTGAACTTTAATACTGAATGATGCAATTCCTACATTACCGGCCTTGTCAGCACCCTTGCACGACACTTTGGTCTTTCCGATGGGAAACATCGATCCTGAAAGTGGACCGCAAACAACATCTATTGTCCCATCAACAAGATCAGATCCGAGTACTTTGTATATGATTACTCTTCCTGAGGAGTTGGTGGCCTCTACAACAGAATCCGCGGGAACACTCAATATTGGGGGTGTCGTATCTGTTGAATTTGTAGAACCACTCTGTGGCTGTGCAAATACATTTGAAGGGTTGCTATATATTGATAAACCCAAAGAACTGATTAATACAAATATTGTAAACGATGAGGTAAATATCAGCAATAGAAAGATCTTAAAAATATTGTATATAAGAACTTAGGCATCGCATATCATATTCAATTTAATCACGAAGATCTAGGGATAAATGTCAATTCTAATTATAATAGCTTATCATCCCTACAATTCTACTAGTTACATCTCACAGTAAATGCTATCTAACATACGATTCCGATATAGAAGGCTGCGCATTTTATTCCTGCTCCAAAAACTGCGGCCCTCTTCTCTCTCATCTTGTGGACGCATGAAATCACAGCAAGTCCAAATGAGGATAAAAAACAAGATCCGATTAAGGGTTAAATCTTCTTATCTTAAAGGTTAAATTAACCTGTTCAGTACAGTCCAAACTATTAAGGTCTGCACATTTGGCTGATTTGTTAGAAGAAGACTTAGGCACGTGGAGGAGAACACACTATTCAGTTGACATCAATCCCACTTTGAATGAAAGTGAAATCATCATAATGGGATGGGTGTCGTCTATTCGAGATCATGGTAACATAAAATTTCTCACAATTAATGATAGATTCGGTCACATTCAAATAGCATTAAAGAAAAAGGATTGTTCCAAAGCTGTATTGGAAAAAACTGAGCAAATAAGAGAGCATACTTCTATAGCAATTAAAGGCAAAGTTAAATCCGAAATTAAAGCTCCTAACGGGGCTGAAATATTACCTGTTGAAATTAAAATACTTTCGCTTGCTAGAAAAGCTTCTCCATTTCTGATTCAAAGTAAGAAGTCCGTGGGTATCGATACAAGATTAGACCTTCGAGCTCTAGATCTGCGACGGCCGTTTCTTCAATCACTATTTAACATAAGAAATACCATTATGGATTCATGCAGAGAGTTCCTAAGAAAAGACGGGTTCATGGAAGTTAATACCCCAAAAATAATTGCTACAGCTACAGAAGGAGGGGCAGCACTGTTTCCGATATTCTATTATGAGAGAGAGGCATTCTTGGCTCAGAGCCCACAACTTTACAAAGAGCAGCTTACAATGGCCTTTGAGAATGTATTTGAAATAGGCCCAATATTCAGAGCAGAACCCTCTCGGACGAACAGACACCTTTCAGAGGCCACTTCCATAGATGTTGAAAAAGCTTTTGCAGATTACAATGATGTGATGAACTTGTTAGAACGAATGCTGTCATATGTTGTCGGTAAAATACAAGAGAACAACAAACCACATCTCGAATATCTGAATATTACTCTGCCTGATGTGGCCTTGCCCTTCAGAAGATATCGATATTCTGAATTGATAGAAATGCTTCGAAATGCAGGCGAATCTATAAAATGGGGAGATGATCTTGCTTTTCAAAAATTGCAGAAAATTCAAGATGCAAAAGTGGACAGCTTCTACTTCATTTTTGATTGGCCTACTGCAATCAAGCCATTTTATGTAAAGCAGAGATCAACAGTAGCAAACGAATGTGAATCTTTTGATCTGATGTACAAATCTCTTGAAGTATCATCAGGAAGTACAAGAGTTAGTCGAAAAGAAGAACTGGTGGAAAGAATGAAGAAACAAGGGCTAAATATAGGTGCATTTGACTATCATCTAAAGGTATTTGATTATGGAGTTCCACCTCATGCAGGTTTTGGCGTTGGCATGGAACGTCTAATAATGAGTCTCTGTGGAGTCGAGAATATTAGAGATGTTGTTCTATATCCTCGTGATATAGATAGGCTATCCCCCTAAAATGCTAAGGAAGGACTTGATTTTATCTATGCTGATATGGTGAGCGGGGTTGGTTTCAAAAGATGAATTGAGACGTTTAGGCTGGATTTCACGGATAAATCTATCTGAGGAAGAGATTGAAACATTTCATCACCAATTGGGTGATACCATAAAGTATATCGATGTTCTCGAAACATTTGATTCAGAAAATTTGACCCTGGATTATCTAGAGGTTGATTTCTCCAATTTAAGAGAGGACAAGACCATTGAATTTACAAGGGATCTGATTCCAAAATCTTCCCTGGAGCAGGAAGGCTATGTAAAAGGGCCTAAGATGATATAACATGTCAAATTTGTACGACCTTGGCGCGTTGGAAGCTCATAGAGGTATTAATCAAGGTGATTTTACGGCTGAAGAATATGTCTGGTCCATCATTGAGAGAATTGAGAGAGTCGAAGGAAAGGTACATGCATTCATAACTCTCAACAAGGAAAATGCATTGGATGATGCCCGAGAAATTGATAAAAAGATTCGTACCAAAGAAGATGCAGGATCTCTTGCAGGAGTAACTGTCGGAATTAAAGATAATATAAGTACACATGGATTGAAGACCACATGCGCGTCTAAGATGCTTGAGAATTATGTACCGCCGTATGATGCAACAGTGGTAGAGCGATTGAAGAATCATGGAGCCATAGTAATCGGAAAATTAAATTTGGATGAATTTGGGATGGGATCGACAACAGAGTACAGCCGATATGGGCCTACTCATAATCCTTGGAACCTAGATTATGTACCGGGCGGGTCGTCTGGCGGAAGCGGAGCAGCAGTTTCTTCACGTGAATGCACCGTATCATTGGGCTCCGATACCGGAGGATCGGTAAGATGTCCTGCCAGCTTCTGTTCTGTAGTGGGTCTCAAACCTACTTATGGCAGCGTGAGCAGATTCGGACTTATATCCTATGCCAATAGCCTGGAGCAAATTGGTCCCATTTGTAGAACAGTCGAGGATGTCGTGACGGTAATGAATGCTATATCGGGTCATGATCCCAATGACAATACTTGTTTTTTATCACGATCTAATGTTCCTTACTTGCATATTAAACAAGATAGAGCCCCCTCGTCCATTGCTATCGTAAAAGAATTGATTGATGGGTGTGATCCAGCGGTATCAAGGACCATATATTCTGCACTTGACAATTTCAAAGAATTTGGATGGGAATGCACTGAAATATCTCTAAAAAGTGTAAACTACGCGCTCCCTTCATATTATACAATAGCCATGGCAGAAGCGAGTAGCAACCTTGCCAGGTATGATAACATAAGGTATGGTTTTTCATTCCCTGTGGAAGGATTTGAATGGAATACCTACATCAGTGATGTAAGAAGTAATTTTGGCGAAGAAGTAAAGAGGAGAATTTTGATTGGATCATACGTTTTATCATCAGGTTACTATAGTAAATATTACTTGAAGGCACGTCAACTCAGATCATTACTTAGACAAGAACTACTTTCAAATTTCGCAAAATATGATTTATTAGTTGGACCTACAATTCCAGTACTTCCTTTTAGAATAGGTGAAAAAATTGATGACCCATTAAAAATGTATCTTATGGATGTCGATACAGTCTTAGCAAATCTGGCAGGGATTCCTGCCATTAGTATTCCTGCTGGACATAGCAATGGTCTTCCAATTGGATTGCAACTGATGGCCGGACCTTTTCAGGAACAGAAATTAATCGATGCCGCTTCTCTATTAGAAAATGCGATTAATATTACAAGGAGTCCTGAAATCTGATGGGTAATATATTAATTGGTTTGGAAATTCACTGCCAACTAACTTCCCTAAAAAGCAAATTATTTTGTTCCTGTCATGAAGACTATCGAATTTTCAAACCCAATTCTAACATCTGTCCCATATGTTGTGGCTTTCCTGGAACTCTTCCTCTATTGAATCAAAAAGCAGTGGAGCATGCAGCAATGATCTCATATGCTTTAGGATCTAATATACCAGAAAAGATCATGTTTTATCGTAAAAACTATTTCTATCCTGATTTACCCAAAAACTTTCAGATCACCCAATATAATTTATACGGCTTGACAAGCATAGGTAGCTCAGGGTCGGTTTACATTAGCGATTCTAAGACCATTAGGATTAGAAGGGTTCAACTAGAAGAGGATCCAGGCAGACTCTCGTATGACAGCGGTAACATACATAACAGCAATCATACCTTGATTGATTATAATAGATCGGGTGTTGCTCTTGTAGAGATAGTTACAGAGCCGGATTTTACAGACCCTAGGGAAGTTAGGTACTTTTTGAATAAACTATCCTCAATATTGGAACACCTTGGAGTCTGTGATACAACATTGGAAGGTGCTGTCAGGTGCGATGCCAATGTTTCATTGAAAGGGGGAGAAAGAATAGAAATAAAGAATGTAAATTCTTTCAGGGAGGTTGAAAAGGCTCTGACTTATGAAATATCTAGGCAGACAAGTTTATCAACTCGCAATATCAAGATCAATTCCGAAACTCGACATTGGGATGAGCAAAGAAAGATCACTCGAATAGCCCGAACAAAAGAAGAAGAACAGGATTATCGGTACTTTCCCGAACCCGACATCCCACTGGTGATGTTAGGAAATGACTTCTATAATCATATAGGGAAGCTTGTACCAGAATTACCTGATGAGAGACTCTCACGTTTTAAATCAAAATACACACTTTCGGATCACGTGGCGAACATTCTTATCAATTCAAAGAAGCTAGCAGATTTTTTTGAGTCATGTTTGAAGATTTATTATTCACCTATAGAAATTGCTAATTGGTTGGTTAACGACCTTTTGGCCTTGATTGGAGGTGAGGAGACAACGATCTTGGATAAATTGAAGATTGAACCGAAACATATGGCAGAGTTGGCAAAACTTGTGGATGAAAAGAAAATTAGCAGATCCACTGCTAAACAGATATTTTCGGAAGTGTTCAGAACTGGCCAGGCTCCCTCTGAATTGCTAAGTAAGACTGATTCCTCCCAGATAAATGATGAAAACTTCATTGCAAATGCTGTAGAACTTGTATTTAGTTCAGAAGAATCTGCAGTGGAGGATGCGAAGGTAAATTCCAGTGCGATTAATTTTCTGGTTGGAAAAGTTATGAAAATGACTAAAGGAAGAGCGGATCCAAAAATAGTGACTCAATTAATAAACGTAAAGTTAGGCTCAATTGAGTAACAGTTAAGGTTTAGTTTTTCAAATACTCATGGCTAATCTATTCACGATATCTGTGTCTTTAATTTATTTTTTCTAACTGCTGAACGACCATTGGAAGAAATGCGCCAACATCAGACACTATCCCTATTGCCTGAGTTGTTCCTCTATCAAGTAGCTTAGTTACCACGGGTTGACTAATATCTAATGCTACGACTTTGACTTTAGCTGGCAGCATGTTTCCGACAGCGATAGAATGTAGCATGGTTGATAACATCAAAACCATATTTGCGCCTCTCAAGATCTCTTTATATTGCCTCTGCGCTTCTAAAATATCCGTCACCACATCTGGAATAGGTCCGTCATCCCTAATGGATCCGCATAGGACAAATGGTATCTTATTGACAATACATTCATACATTATTCCTGATTTTAAGATCCTTTTCCTTACCATATTTTCAATGGATCCCGCCTTAAATACTTCGTTTATGGCTAACATATGGTTCCGATGACCACGGACAGCTAATGTTCCATCCTTGACGTTCATCCCTAGCGATGTACCCATCAACGCGTTTTCAATATCATGTACTGCCAGAGCATTCCCCGAAAGAAGACCATTAACATATCCCAATCTAATCATCTTTGCTAATGACTCTGCCGCACCAGAGTGAACAATCACGGGTCCAGCAGTTACTATTATTTTTCCTCCTGCCTTCTTAGTGAGATGTATATCCATAGCGATCTTTCGAGCTATTTGGAGGGTTGGTCGTTCACTGGAGCTAGAGCTGCTCATGAATTGAAATATGTCTATGCCTTGCCTGGGACGCTCTTCGGGAAGAACTTTCACCCCTCGTTCCCCGACAACTATCATGTCGCCTTTTCGCACCTCTCTTATCATTTTACATTCAGCTGTCCTTAATTTGATATCAATTGCGATGCACTTGTCCATCATCATATTGCGGACATCTATCCAATCATTTGAGTAATATATCTGAGTTGAGTTATTCGTTGTACTGTAAAAATCACTGGGCATTACCATATCCTCTGGGGCTAGTTTTATGAGTACCTCCTCTATCAAAACAGGCTGTGCACCTTCTATATATAACGTTGCCAATAACTGGTCAAGATGTTTCTTGTTCTTGCCGTGAACCATTAGGCGTGCATAACTGAGCTCGTTCTTCCTCTTTCCTATTTTAAATTCAAGTACATTGAAATCACCTTTAAGATCCATGATCTTATCGAAGATTCTTGTGAGGATCATAGAGTCAATTAAATGGCCCCTGACTTCTAATACTCGCTCGAACTTTTTTTCCGACAGTTCTATCACTTATTTAGGTTTAAATCACATTCAAGCGATAATTATACGGGAAGAGACAATTTCCCAAAATATTCTTGCATCTCCTCCTCCTCTTTGAATCTTTTTAATATTTCATTTTTTTTATCCTCAGCGAACCATTGAGCAATTGATTTTGCAATCCCATTTTTATCGCACAATGCTATCATGTATCCCTGATCTTCCTTCACTGCTGCAAATAAGTTCTCTTCACCGACAGGTTCCCATATGTTGTCTTTATTATCTTTTAGAGCTAATGCTGGCATTGCATGGCCTACATATCTATTTAGTATCTCTTGTGCTGCTTTTACCCTCTTCTCACCCATCTTCAGAGCAGGAAAGTATTGCATATTCTCGTATCAATTGGCTGTTGCAGCATTTAAACCTTGCAAAACCTCGGAAATAAGGTCGTTTTTGTCACCAACTATTGTACGATGTGCCGAAGCAATAAATTCACGCAATTTCCCTCTCGAATAACCATTAAGGGCATAATCTTTTGCTTGAAAAGCCATCTCCAATTTGTCTAACCGGTGAACGAATTGAGATAGGTCAGTCGAATGGTCGCTGTATTCGTTCCATATGGTCTCATACTCAGCTCGCAATGGGTGAGGAAGTTTCTGCAGAATTGACAGCATGGCCTTCTTTTCAAGAATTTTCTTTCTACTGGGTAAAATTTTATCAGGCATCATGTCTCCTATTATTGATTCGCCTAAATCGTGAAGAATCGTCATCTTCATTGCTCGTTCTGTATCCAACCCTAATAGATCCGAAATTACCATAGTCATCATGCACATACAGAAAGAGTGATCTGCGACTGACTCTGGCGAAGTTACTCCAACTTTAAAGATCCAACCTGATCGTCGTACTTTCTTTAGACAAAGAACCAGATTGAAAAATGAAACAAGTTGTTTTATCTGTTTTTTCATGTTGTCATCACAATCCAAATTGACATATGAATATTACATGGGTTTAGTGAGGATGGGCTAAATCAAAATCATCTGAGGTCATGATCCGGTTACGATATCGTGTTCCATAATGCTAACCGATGGTTTGTATGTAAAATGTTTGGAAAATACTTGCAAATCAGAGACAAGAAAATCGAATATGTATGCCAATACACTCGTTACAAGGGCCATCGCTACCGTTATCAGAATTATTAGCAATACATTCCTGGTCTGTCCCACTTACAGTCTCAGTCCTCGATAATTATTTAAATATATTAAGATGTAATATTGGTCGATCTCCAGGCCACGTCTTTGATATTCTTTCGCTTGTTAACAGTCCTAGCTAAAACAAATAGTAAGTCAGATAATCTGTTGATATAGACCAATAATGTCTCATTTATGGTATCTGAGTTAGCAAGAGATACAACGGATACTTCGGCACGTCTGGCTACACTTCTACACACATGCAGAATGGATGATTCGCATGTCCCTCCGGGAAGAATAAAATAAGATATTGGATCCAATTCAGATTCGAAATTATCAATATTGTTTTCGATACGGGCTACCATATCTTTTTCTACTCTTGGAGTTCGAGAATTTACCGATGGATCATAAGCAGGGTCAGCTAAATCTGAACCAACAATAAACAAGTCATTCTGAATTGATAGAAGTACTTCTATTATGTCAGAGAGCATTTTGTCGGCCGCCTTCTCAGATAAGATAGAGACCGCAAGACCAAGATTAGCATTTAGCTCATCCACTTGTCCGTATGCCATAATTCTTGGATTTGATTTTGATACTCTCGTACCTCCGGCAAGGCCCGTATTTCCTTTGTCTCCAGTTTTTGTATAGATTTTCATTAGTCTGATGAATTAATACAATGGACATTAATTTAAAATCAACCATTACATTAGCACCTGACCTTATGTTACCGGCCAAAAGACTTTTACAATATTCATACTTTCATAAATTTATTATCTACGGCCATGGTAATACTCAGGATTGGATGAACGATAAATTCGACCAGATTGTTATATCAAAAATCATCTCAACCTACTTTATAGGTTTAATAAGAATGCACTTCTGCTTTGTGTTCTCGTAAATACTTCTTTTTCTTGAAACGTTCGTCACACTTTTCGCATTTGAATGGCCTTTCAAACTCTAATAAGAATCTTCTGCGTCTCTCTTCTGGCGTCTCTATTATCTGTGATTCAGTTCCATCGGCCATGATCGATTTGATATAACAATTTAATTATAACTTATTTAGCTTAAGGAAGATAATTACTTAAACTTCTTATCAGCTTTGGATGATAAGACCATTATATGGCTCTGAAGTTGCCTGTTCAAGACAAGATTATATATTATTTAGAAATTAAGTTATTTGTGCCGTCGTAGCTCAGCCTGGGAGAGCACTCGACCTTTTTTTAGGGGTGACGCTGAAGACCGAGCTGTCGTGAGCTCAAATCTCACCGACGGCATATCACAATAGAAATCATTATTATCTTACCAGTATACAAATAATGACATCAATTTAGATGGCAAGTTCACTACTCAAGCCTATCAAAAGGTTGTTCTGCTCTCATAAGGACACGTTCTCATTCAGGAAATACGATGACTTTGTTTTCTATGAGTATAATCAATGCTCTAATTGCGGAAAGATAGTGCGTTGGTTGAAAGGTTTTGATGAAGACGAACGCGGGTGAGTGGAGTTAACTAAAATAAATCTCCAAATACTAATTATATTTTGGTGGGTGGGCGCAATAGCTGCTGGCAGTGCACTCTCATTTCCAATTTACCAGCACTACCTAACTGTTGGCATAGTAGGATGGACTATTATTGGAGTAACCACGGGTTTTATAATTTATGAAATTAAGAGAATAAAGGAAGAAGACAAGAAAAAAAATATTCCATGATTTTATGTAATTTCTTTTCCTCCTTGCTCTTCTATAACTACCAGTGTGACAGTAGATGTTATGCCAGGGACCTTCCTTATCCTGTTGGTTATTGTATGATTCATTGACTCTGTATTGTCAGATTTTACCTTGACAAATACATCATGCACTCCATATGTTCCTCGAACTTCCTTAACATCGGGCAACTTTGCAATTTCCGTTATGATTTTTTCCTCAGAACCCAATGTGCAATTAACTAAAATATATGCTGTAGGCATGAGAATACCAAGCACTTATTATGTATTTTAGTCTTTTCTATCGACGGATTATAAAAAGCAAGTATTCTACCTGAATAATCGGTCTCATTTCAAATTAGCACCTCAAGTTTTATCACAAGTTAAGAGTATGGATCTTATACAACTGTCCAGTTCGTTTGTTGACATACTTCCATTCTTTTTCACTGTAACTCACCTGTACAAATTTTTCTCTCAATTCGGGACGGAGGACATTAAACACATCGTCACCAATTGTAATCTTGTTTGGTTCTGTTAGTGATGTCATCTTAGCAGATACACTCATACAGTAACCAAGTATATCAAGAGGAGAATTTTTGTCAGTATTGTATTGCACCACGGCGTTTTCTCCTTCATCTATGCCTATCTTCGCGCTAAGTTCTGGGTAGTCGTACTGATTCAAGATTGGGTTTAAACCATTTCTAATGACACTTAGCATGGACATACCACATCTGACAGCCGTTTCGCAAGCAAGATATTTGCTGGATGCAGACGGAAAGAAAGAGATAACAGCATCACCAACGTACTTCAGTACAAAACCACCATAGGTTTGGACTACAGAAGACATCTCATAAGTGAATGCTCTGATTATAGTAGCTAATTTATCGACTGATATCGTCATACACAAATTAGTAGATCCCACGAGATCTATGTACAAGACTGCAAGGCAGATTTTTGAATCTGCATGTTTTCGTAGATAGTTCTGTGCCGGATCAAGAGTTGAACTATATTTGTATCTTCTCTTTAGAGCCTTCCATAACCTTTTTTGCGTTTGACTAATGAGAATAGTTACATCATGCATTTGTGAAGTATCGTGACTAGAATCTGGCTCATTGTGTGATAATTTTAAGAAGGGTGAATCTAAATCCTCAGAAGGATCTTTTTTTATTGAAATCTTTTTCTTTGCCTTCCCCTTTCTCATTAGGATCCATCTCTGGATATTACAATTAAATATGTTGAATTTAAAGCTCATATGGTATAAATGATAAAAACCTGTTATTGTTACAGAACGACACTCGACGGTAGATTGTCTCTTGCGAATACGAATAATTATGTAAATTATTAAAAAAGAGTGCAAGTATGAGAGTACCCTTAAAAGGCAGCGACAAATTCTGCTTGGAGTTAAATTCAGTTTATTCTAAGATGGAACAAGTTTATTTTAATAGCATTAAATCTTCGCTAAAGACATCATCTATAAAGGTAATGCTGGGAGATGGGACGATAACAGATTCGGTGACTTTTGATCCTCAAGAGACAGTTCGATATTTTAACATTCTTGGAGGTCGCCTAAAAGGATGGTCTAACTATGGAGTCTCCAAGTCCAACACTGAAGATCTACACCGAGTTTCATATCAAATTTACAAGCAAGTAGAAAAATACTACATTTCGGTACACTTTGAGATTCAATTTCATTCATTAAAGTTTTATAGTGTAGATAAAAGGGTCCTAGAAATTCAAAAGGAAATTCACGAGTTATCACGAAAAAGTAATGAAATCCATCAATCGCTATCCAAAACTGGTAACGAAATTGTTGTGAGAGAAATCGGTAACATGGGATACGGTGATCTTGCATTTGAAGATCTATTGGAAAAAATACTTTCAGATCAAGTTATTTCTTCTCAACTGGAAGATAAAGCAAAAGGCGTCAGGAGTAAGTACCCTGAACTAAAGGAAGTAGAAGATAAGGAGAGAGCGTTGACTACTGAGATAAATGATTACATCATGGAAGTATACACAATCGATCCCGTCGTAATCGACTATAATAAATTGATGCAGGGAGAGGTAGGTGTAGTTCTGTATATGGACATCGAGGTAGTAAATAATATGAAGTCAAAAGAAAGACAAGCTTATGTGAATATTGAAAACATCAAAGCGGAATCCGGCAAGAGCATAATTAATTCTCTAGAAAAATTAACGGGCATTTTTAGTGACATAGAAAAATGGCGGAGTGAGGAGCTATCTTTAAACACTGCTTCTCAGAATACATCTCCTGAATCAGATTTTACGGAAAGGTCATAATAGTGTTCATCATAGGGTCGATCATTAGTAATTGAATAACAGGAATAGAATATATCGGGAGTCTGAAATACCTTCATTAAAAAACATCTTAGATGCTCGCAGTTTAATGGACGATGAGGTCAGAAAAACACCTTTAACAGAATCACATACCTTTTCAAAGATGATAGGCTCACATATCTTTCTGAAAATGGAGTCGATGCAAAAGACCGGTTCTTTTAAGGTCAGGGGCGCCTGTTCAAAGGTCAACAGCTTGACTGCTGAAGAGTGCAAAAGAGGGGTTATAACAGCTTCGGCCGGCAATCATGCACAGGGAGTTGCCTTTTCTGCAATGAAAAAAAAGATTCCATGTAAGATTATTATGCCAAAAAGTGCCTCCCCTGCGAAGGTAGCAGCTACTAGGTCATACGGAGCAGAAGTAATCCTCTCCGGTAACACGTACGAGGAGACCTGGAAGGTCGCCGATTCAATTTCCCACGAGAGTGGCTATGTTATGATTCCTGCCTTTGACGATCCTCTCGTCATATGTGGCCAGGGAACCATAGGATTGGAACTCCTGGAAGACATGCAACGTTTCGACAAGGTATATGTTCCGATAGGAGGGGGTGGTCTAGCGTCAGGACTGGCAATCGCAGTAAAGGCCAAAAGACCTGAAGTGAAAATAATAGGCGTAGAATCTAATCAATTTCCTGCTATGAAAGATTCCATATCATCTGGACACCTGGTGACTACAAAAAGTGGCTTTTCCATTGCGGATGGAATTTCTGTTAAATCGCCTGGCGAACTCACATTTAAAATTTGTTCGGAATATCTTGATGATATAGTTACCATCGATGATAAATCGATAGTAGAAGCTATGTTCTTGTTGATGGAAAGGGAAAAAGTTGTAGTCGAACCGGCTGGAGCAGCTACCCTTGCTTATCTATTGTCAAAGAATGATCTGAAAAGTAGCGAAAGGGTTGTGTCTATCCTCTCGGGAGGAAATGTCGATATGTATCTACTGGGCCAAATAGTAGCAAAGGGATTGATGCAGATGGGTCGCATGCTTAAAATCTTTATTCAATTGCCTGATAAACCCGGAGCATTGAAGACAGTAGTAGATAGGATAGCCGAATTGAATGTCAATATTGTGGAAGTCAATCATGATCGGCTAAGTTCAAACGTTGCAGCAGGCTCAGCAGGGGTTTATCTCAGTCTTGAACTCGAGGATGAAAAACATGCAGAAAAACTCATGGATTTTCTACAGAAACAAGGAATAGAATTTAGGGTAACGAGCTAAATTAACCCAACAAAAATTAAAGTCACGTTAGACTAGCTGCAGTAACAGTATTCCCTAACCCCAGCCTTGTCTGCAGTAGACCCGCCAATCCTGACCAGTACGAATTCGTCCTTGGTCCTAACGTACGAATCATTAAGAGTTCTCTCGTTCTCCCTAAGACCCTGATATTGATCCATAGATAATTTTGTGCGCGATCCGATCTCCTCTTCCAGATCCATTCCCTTGACGATTTCTTTGTACGCTGGTTGAATGACACCACTAAATACCATGGCGCTACTTCCGCTACCGTACGACCCAAAGCCAATTCTCTTTCCTTCAATATTGTGATTTTTCTTATCCTCGTATTCTAGAAGGCTTCTGAATCCCATATACATAGACGCAGTGTATAGGTTACCAATTATGCTTGATGCTTCCAAAGAACTCGACATCTTTTTCTCATATACTTCGTTGTAGAATGAAGTTTGCATAAAGCTTTTCCTAAATCGTTCATCCGCCTTCATGAACTCGGTGTCAGCCAAGATAGACTCGATAGTTCCACGAGGATCTTTTGGTACTGGTTCAGCAAAACCTATTTCCTTAATTACTGAATCCCATCGCGGAAGAGTCCTCCATTCATGCCTTAGCAGATATGCCAAAGCCTTCTCTCCCATCTTCCTGTAGGGTAAGTGAACTGTGAATAAATCTATATGATCAGTAATTGACTCGCCGTCGTTTATACGAATCAATCCCGTCCTAATGGCCTTTTCTTTAAAGCTGTCAAATGCTTTTCTGACCTGAATGAGGTATAACAGATTTGAGTAAGTTCCATTTACGAGTGGAGTTTCCTTACCAAACGGTCGGTAGAAATCATATTCATTCTTAATGGTTGTTGACGTCACCTTAGGATCAAATGAAAGAAGTCGAGGCACTTCTTTAATCAGCATGGCCACCGCACCGGCCCCTTGAGTATATTCTCCAGACGAGCCTACATCATACTTGGCAATATCGCTGACAACAACGATCGCTGCCTTGTTGTTGTTCTCTTCTGCCCTTATCCAATTGGCGTTATCATAAAGTGCATAAGAACCACTAACACACGCAAATTTGCATTCTATTCCACCAGCATGCTCAAATGAGTCCTCGCCGTATATCTGTTCTAACATCCCGACCACAAATGAATTCATCGCTTTCGACTCATCTAAGCCAGATTCGGTGGCAACGTAGAGCCTACCTATATCGTCCGGCTCTAGGTGGTTTCTTTGCATAAGTTTTAGACAAGCATTAGCTGCCATGCAAGCTGAATCCTGGTTTGTATCAACTATAGTCATTTTCCTAATTCCAATACCGTATTCTAATTTTTGAGGATCAATACCCCTTGCCTCGGCAAAATCCCTGTAATCCAGGTAAAGTTTTGGAATATAAATAGCAAGATCGTCAATGCCTACTGGCATAATGGAGCTTTTTCTCATTATAGACATTTAAAGGTACTTGTAGAAATTATTGACTATCTACATGAAAGTTTGTGAACTCGTAACCGATATGTTAGTAATCCTACAGACGAGAACGAATTACAGAAAAATATACTCATTGTTCATTCTTTATTAGTGCTTTTTGATAAGTCTATAAAAGTTGTCGCGTTCGTGGGCCGAGTATCCGATCTGTTTTATTGCAGAAACTATAGTATTGGAGGTAAGTTCTGTTGATCGGGCACCCGTCGCGGTGACCACCTCTTCTCCAATGAGTGTTCCCCCAAAATCATCTGCACCATAAGTTAATGCCAGCTGTGCCATCCCTATTCCATTTGTTAGCCAAGACGACTGAAGATGATTAATCAAGTTATGATAAACTATTCTTGAAATAGCAATCATTTTCAATAACCGCAAACCACCGGATGGGTATTTTATCAATCCCTCCGATTGCATCTGTGTCATATTAGGTTCAAAACTCCATGGAATGAAAGCCATAAACCCTCCAGTTTTTTCCTGAAGATTTGCTATTTTCATCAAATGTCGGGCTTGTTGCTCTTCATCTTCTAAAGTGCCGTACATCATAGTGGCAGAAGATTTTATTCCTAGTTTGTGAGCCTCTTCCATAATGCGCAACCATTCGTCACTTTTAATTTTTAAAGGACTTATTTGGTGTTTAATTGCATCATCTAGAACTTCTGCCCCAGCTCCTGGCAGAGTGTCTAGGCCGGCATCCTTTAGTCTAGAGAGAACCTCTGCAGTGGTACATCTTTCGACCTTGGCTATCATGTCTATCTCCGAAGCCGAAAGACCATGAATTCCGACATCAGGACACCTTTTTCTAATCTCTCTAAAGGCGTCCTCATAGTACTCAATACGCAAGTTAGGATTATGCCCGCCCTGAATTAGAACTTGGCTGATTCCAAAAAGTTGCTTAGATGTTAGAACACGCTTGACGATTTCACTTATGGGTAATGTATAGGCTTCATTATGTCCTGGAGGACGATAGAATGCACAAAATTTACAATATGTTATACAAACATTTGTATAGTTTAAGATGATGTTATTCACAAAAGTGGCAACTTTACCAAATAATTTATCCCTCAAAAAGCCACCCACTAAGCCTAGAGCGTAAATATTATCTGACTTTATCAAATGAATACAGTCGTTAAGTTTCGGTCGGTTTCCGCTTATGACTGCCTGAAGTATATCAGATACATCAGAAGTTTCAATGATCCTCTGAGCTGAGTGATGCCTTAACAATTAATCATTCACTCCTACAGAAGCTATTTATTCTTTACAGGCTAGAGCAACATTTTATATCTGTCTTGAAAGAGGTTTAAGTTGATTGTTAAAAAGTATCTCTGGAGACACTAATGCTTTAGAGAAGGCCATCAACGGTGAGGAACTTTCTTATGATGACGGTCTAGATTTGATGGTAAACGAAAATTTGTTCCTGCTGGGAGCCGCTGCAGACCGTATTCGAAAGAAGGTTAAGGGAGAAAATATTACCTTTGTTGCATCATATTACCTTAATTACACTAACATTTGTGCGGCCAGCTGTCCGTTATGTGCCTTTTATAGAAAAGGTGATGAATCGGACTCGTACACTCTTTCTACAGAACAGATCAGTACGAGAGCTAGAATAGCCATCAAAGAAATGGGAGCTACAGAGCTCCATATAGTGGGAGGCTTTCACCCTACTCTTGACATCGACTACTATGAAAATATGTTTATGGCCATCAAGAACGAGTTTCCCAATGTTACCATAAAGGCACTCACTCCCGCAGAGATATTTTTCATCGCCCGACTTACGAAGAATTCGGTTAAGGAAGTGCTCTTACGCCTAAAAAATGCAGGTCTCGATGCTCTTCCCGGTGGTGGGGCGGAGATATTTAGCAAAGAGGTGAGAGATGTAATTGTTAGGGGCAAGTGTTCTGGCGAAGAATGGCTTGAAACCGCAAAGACGGCGCATGAGATTGGATTACGCTCAAATTGCACAATGCTCTTTGGCCATATTGAAAAACCCGAACATATTGTTGATCATCTGATAAAAACAAGGGAATTGCAAAAGAAAACGGGTGGATTCATCACTTTCATTCCCTTAAAGTTCAGCCTTGATAATACGGAACTAGAAAAAAAAGGTATGATATCCCAGGAGAGTGCGTCAGTTTATGATCTACGAGTCTTAGCTGTTTCTAGACTTATGCTGGCAAATATACTCAACAATATCTCCGTATATTGGGTTGCACTGGGAAAGAAATTGGCGCAGGTCGCACTATCTTATGGTGGAAATGACCTTGTGGGCACGGCCTTTTCAGAGGAAATCTTCAAAGCTGCAGGAAAAGCCACAGGGACTTCAGTTCAAGAACTGATCAGCCTTATCAAAGAAGTTAAGGGAATCCCCGCACAACGAGATACATTCTTTAATATACTTCGGACAAGAAATTGACAGTCTGCTGATGAATTTTTACTTCGTAACCCACTAATATGACGAAGTAATAATTTTCATTTATTTTTAATCTTTAGCGAATTCGATCTCGCCAAAGGTGAGAAGTTTCTCATCTCTTGCTTTGTTAAGAAGGAATGTGATGGACCTTTCTCCCTCGCTTCCCATATTAATGGTCAGTTGGTTAACGTACATCTTGACAAATCGTTCTATCAATTCATTGGCATTTCCCCTTGCATATTTCATGGCATAATCTACTGCTTCATCCATGTTTTTTAGACCATACTCAATAGAATTCCTAAAAAAGGAATCAAACTTGTTAATTTCATCTACCGTCATGGATCTTCTACTGGCAACATTGATTCCAAGTGGGACAGGCATGCCTTGAGAAACAATGTTCCACCATTTTCCAAGGTCCATCACCGTATAGAATTTATCTCTGAGTGAGATTTGGGCCTCGTGGATTATGAGGCCCGCATCCACTGATCCTGATGATACTGCATCGGGTATAGAACTAAAGATCATCTCCTTGCTATCAAAGTTACCAATCGCGAGTTTCAACATTAAATTTGCAGACGTCATCTGACCGGGTATGGCTATCGTTCCGTGCCTTAACCCTTCTCCATCCATCGGTTTTTTCGCAATGACGACTGGTCCGTAGCCTAATCCGAAACTTCCACCACTACGTAATATGGTATAATCCGCGGTGTAAGCATAGGCATGCGCAGAGATCGCAGTAACGTCTAATTCGTGATTTATGGCACGTTTGTTAAGGGTTTCAATGTCATCAATAACATGTTCTACGTTAAAAAATGCGGAAGTAACTTTTCCAGCAGCTATACCATAAAACATGAAAGCATCATCTGCATCAGGAGTATGTCCCAGTGTTATACACTTCACAGCGAGTTAATTATGCACCTGCAATTTCTTTCTTTAGGGGAATAGAAATCCTGGATGTGGGCAATATAACAAATCAAAAAAATTTTCAAATGATGAGCGTTAGCCTGACTTCGTAAAATCAAACTGTTTGATCGCATATCTGATCGCCTCTGACTCGAAGTTCACCATAATCTGTGAAGAATATAAGGAAGGTTTAATAACGGTGGACAGATTTTTTCTGGTCTGTACTTATGCCTAAATTCAAATCAACTCAAGATATTATTAGGATAATAGGAAATAAAGATCAAATTCGTAATTTTGGTGTCATTGCTCACGTGGACCATGGAAAAACTACTATGAGCGATAGCCTTCTGGCTGCGTCCGGAATAATCTCTCCAAGCGTTGCAGGTCAAGCATTAGCGTTAGACTCCATGAAGCTGGAGCAAAATAGACAGATGACCATAAGAGGCGCCAATGTCACTCTCTTCTACGAACAGGAGGGCAAAGAGTATCTAATTAATATGATAGATACTCCCGGTCACATCGATTTTACAGGCAGGGTTACTCGTGCTTTGAGAGCAATAGACGGTGTTGTAGTGGTGTCCGACTCGGTAGAGGGAATTATGACCCAAACTGAGACTGTAACGCGACAGGCACTAGAGGAGAGAGTTCGTCCTGTTCTTTATATCAATAAGATCGATAGGTTAGTCAAAGAACTGAGATTGGACCCACCGGCTATGCAAAAATGGTTATCCAACATTATTGCAGAGTTCAACAAATTAATAGACATTTATGCAGAGCCAGAGATCAAGGAGAAGTGGAAAGTCAGCATTCAGGGAAATACCGTGGCTTTCGGTTCGGCTAAAGATAGATGGGGTTTTAACTACAACACGGTGCAGAAGAAGGGGATCAGTTTCAAGGATGTATATGATGCATATACATCAGTCAATCCAAATTTAATTAAAGAACTCGCAGAGAAAGCCCCACTACATGATGCAGTATTAGGCATGGTTGTGCAACATCATCCGCCGCCTCACGTGGCACAGCGATACAGAATACCAAAAATCTGGCCCGGCGATTTGGATTCGGACACAGGTAAAGCGTTGTTGGCATGTGACGACAAGGGTCCTATTATCATGATGGTTACTACCATCAACGTGGATCAACAGGCGGGACGGGTAGCAACAGGAAGACTATTTTCTGGAACTGTCAAAGATGGAGATGAACTTTATCTGCTCGATGCTAAGAGAACTGGTAAAGTCCAGTCTGTCAATATTTACATGGGTAACACTCGCGAGCTAGTAAATATAATTCCTGCAGGCAACATTCCTGCTCTTCTGGGTCTGGATTATGCAGTGGCGGGAGAAACACTCTCATCCGTAAAGACCATTCCTGCTTTCGAATCAATAAAATACGTATCAGAACCTGTTGTTACTATAGCGGTAGAACCAAAACATCCAAAGGACTTACCCAAACTTGTAGAAGCGTTAAGAAGAATAACTGTAGAAGATCCCAATCTCATAATAAAGATCAATGAAGAATCAGGTGAGACACTGATGGCAGGAATGGGTGTTCTTCATCTTGAAATTGCAACATCTCTTTTGCAAGAAGCGGGACTTGATATTACAACTACTCAACCATTAATCAATTATAGGGAAACAATTAGAGCGAGTGCTGGACCAATAATGAGTAAATCACCAAATAGGCACAACAAGATTTTCATGAGAGTCGAGCCACTTGGAGACGATATCATTGAAATGATAAAGACTGGTCATATCAAGGAAGATATGGATAAAAAGGAAATGGCAAAGATCTTAAGAGCCAAAGGATGGGAAGCCGATCAAGCTAAAAAAGTTGCAGCAGTGGATCCATTGGGCAATTTACTCGTTGATGAAACAAAAGGTGTGCAATTCATACAAGAGTCGATGGATTCTATCCGATCAGGCTTTGACGATATTGTTCATGAAGGTCCTCTGGCACGCGAAACAGTAAGGGGTATCAAATTTGTTCTACACCACTTTGTTCCCCATGAGGATCCTGCCCACAGGGGTTTGGCACAATTAATGCCTGCAACTAGGAGGGCTATGCTGGGTTGTATGCTGATAGCCGATCCTATCTTACTCGAACCCATACTGGGGATCGAGATAAAATGTCCTCAGGAACAGATTGGGACGGTTGCGGGTATATTATCTGGGAAGAGGGGTAAATTACTTAATGTAGATCAAAAAGGAGTCATCTCAATTATCCAAGGAGAAGTGCCAGCTTCAGAAACCTTTGATTTATCAGAAATCATGCGAGGAGGAACTGCAGGGAAAGCGTTGTGGAACACGTACTTCAAGACATGGCAGCCCGTTCCGCAGTCGTTAATCAAGTCGATTATTTCAGACATAAGGAAAAGGAAGGGATTGAATCCTGAGCCACCGTCTGCAGACGAGTTCATTGACAAGGAGTGAATAGATCTAAAAACCACTCCGGGCCATTTATTAAATACTCTCGCCTCATTATTCATAGACTGTATACCTACAAGTGAGTGTTTCTGCACGAACGTTTTCACGAGTGGGCTTCAATAGTGGGAATTACATTTCTTCTTTATGAAATTTGATAGGATCTCAATTTTTATGATATAGAAACTTAATAGTTATAAAATCTTTTTAATAAAACCTATAACGCAATATATAGAATTTATATAGAAGGAGACATTATAATATAATAATCACAAATAACTGGGGCGAAAGGAAACGTACAACAAAGAAACATGTAGGGGCTGTGGTAATCGACTACTACCTAAAGTTAGATGCGTCTATTGTAACGAATACACCAATTGGTCATGTCCTGCATGTAAACGAATCGAAGACGTTACTCATGTACACTAGGATTGCCATGATGATACGATGTGATGTCTTGCCATCTGCAGAGTGTGTTCAAAAAATCTCGATCTAAAATAATTAATATCTAGTAGATTGCAAAGCATTATTGATTGACAATTTTTTCTCTAGACTGACATTGTAACAATAGTCATTATGCAAGTTGAAATGATTTCATATTAGAATCTGACATAAAGTTTGAAAAGCCGTAAGGCCTTGAAAAAGTAAACAGTTGACAATACACAGTTAGCTATGTTTTGCTACCTTTAAGGGGATCAGTATGTCTTTTGGAGCGGACAGGACAGCTGTCGCGTTCAACTTCTACGTAGATCTTTGAAGGGGTAGCGAGGTTTAGAACTTGCCTTACTCTCTCTTCTATAGAGTCTATGACAAGTTCTATGCTGTCTGTGTTCATATTGTCAGCTAGGCTTACATCCATTGCAACCAGAACATCCTTAGGCCCAAAATGCATAGTCCGAAGTGAGATGACACGATTTACCTCCTGTATGCAAGGACGGATTCAATTATTCTATTGTAATCTCTCTTTGAGATAGCCTCACCTATCAAAAGGGCTCTGTTTTCTTTAGCTAGGAAGAAAGCAAATAGCATCAGTACTATTCCTATTGCTACAGAACTTAGCGCATCGTATATCGTATTTCCGGTCAAATCCGACAAGTATAGCCCAACAGCGGCAATACCCAGACCTAGGAGAGCAGCCGAATCTTCAACCATTACTGTAAGGATTGTCGGATCTTTGCTTTCCTGAAATTCTGTTAAAAGCATTCCCAAAGAGAATTTTTCTCCTCTCAACTCGATAGTCTGTCTGAATAACTTGAAAGCAATTCTGAGTGCATTCCCTTCAAAAACTGCAGAAATAAGAAGAATGACGTAGCTTACACCCACATTCTCGATATGGGCTATTGGATTATACAAGGAGCCGAATCCCTTTTTTAGGGAAAGTATCCCAGATATGCCAAACAGCATCGTGGCTACGACAAATGACCAGAAGAACTGCTCTTTTCCAAATCCGAAAGGGTGCCTCTCGCTTGGAACCTTTGTGCTTGTTCTAATGCCAATTAACAATAATACCTGATTAAATGTATCAGAAAAGGAGTGATAGGTCTCAGACCACATAGCGCTGCTCCCAGTCATTATGGCAGCAATCATCTTAGCTATGGCTATTCCAAGGTTGCCGAAAAGCGCAGCGTAAACTGCCTTTTTGGAGCCGGCGACCAATTATTTTCTCCTAAATTGGCTGAACTCGCCCCTATGTCTTAACGAGAAGAAACACGGAATTAAAGATCAATGATCTCCTTCATAAAAATATTCGGATCCATGCTAGAAAAAATACTAAGATCTATCTTTCCACCTTGAGACATAACTTCTTTCAGTAGCTTTGCTGCGCCTTGTTCTTTCCACCAGCGCTCACCAAATCTATCTTTTAGATAAGTTTCTAACTCGGCGGCTCTAGACGCGGCCATTAGATAACTTGGCACGTACATGATAGCTTCGGGAAGAATATGATGTAACATCCAATACTGGCCAGGAATTTTAAATCCAGTATACTTCTTGATCAATCGCTCATAAAGTTGACTAGCTTGGTCAATAGACAAGTCCTTCCTCCAATATTCCATTTTCATAAGGGAATTGGCCGAATAAAACGTGACAAAAAATAATTCCATAAATTTGTTCCTTTCGACGAGTTTATCTAAAAGCTTCTCGTCCCGTAAGCCTACCGCAGAATTCAGATACAATGGGTTCATTGTTAGTCGTTCAAGGAATATTGAAAATATCTCTGCGATTCCCATCGGAAATTTGTATTTGTTAGCATAGCTTAGATTAGTGTCTATGGTTGCGGCATGAACTGCGTGTCCTGTCTCATGGTAACAGCCTTGAAGATCAAAGTATGGACTTTCACTCTTGTACAAAACCCTAATGTCATTCGGGATTTTGACGAAGAAGCATATAGGTGAAGGGTATTTTGTTGGTCGATCCTCCACATCAAATGATATCGCAGACAAATCAAAACCCATTGACTTTAGTGTCCTTTTAACAGCCGTTACTGGGTCAACTTTCGCAAAGGGTTTTTCCACGTCTCTAAAAATTCTGTTTCGGAAATAATAAAAATCGTCGTAATACTCTGGTGTTCTTCCAATAATCTGTGAGGCTAGTGACAGAGAGCGAGCGAAGGGCCGTCTTGCACCCTCTCCCATCTTAGTCACAAGTCCCTTTAATTGGGAATACGTGACTTGCTCACTTTCAAGGTAGCTCGATAATGGATCAAGGTTTGAGCGATAACTATTTTTAACTAAAGGATTATCCTTTTTTGAAAACCAGGAAAATAAATTTCGTATTATGTTGAATCTTTTTTCAATTGTAGGTGCAATAAAATGGGTTTTTGCGATGAATTCATCGAAAACAGATTTTCTTGCCTTGATGTCGTCCTCTGCACTGTTAAATTGTCTCCACGTATTCCAGTTAACTCGTGCATTCTTAATTCTGTATTTCCCATTAGTGCTGATTATCTTTTCCCGTCTCAATCGGTGCAGCCTAAGTTCAAGATTTTTTGTCTTAGCATCCGCTATCGTCTCGATAGCTGATAAATAAAGTAAACGAGGTTCAGAGAAGAATTCGACGAAAACCTCGGCGTTTTGCATAGCCATCGAAGAGAGTCGCTTTAGAACCTTTTCGCTGTGACTAAGGCCAGCGTATTGCCTGAATGTTTCATCGGAAATGGCAACGGAAATAGCCTCATCTATCACACACCAATTGTCTATATTCACGCACAAATCAACTTTATCACTATTAACATTTCCAGATGTATAATAATTATTCTTATGATGTGAAATGCGTTAGGATACTTGTCGCCTGAATTATTGTAATTATAATTCCAAACATATCTCCCGACAATGACTTTTCTCTCACAATTCGGAATTATTTTTTGGCCCAAGACCGTGATGAATTGAAATAGCCACAAAATCAACTCGACTCAATTTAAAGTACATTGATTTTTCCTTCTAGTCTCCATGAAGGAAGATGGAATAAAGTACTAGAAAGCAATGATACAATGTTTAGAAAATATTACTACAAGGTTATTCAATTATGACAGTATGATTTAACGTGCTGTACTTGACAGAATTTTTGATGGCGAATTTTACTAATCATTGGATTAAGGAGTCGAAGAAGGATACTTCAGGTAAAATTAGGGACACGTTGCGTTCAGCAAAACCACTAAAGCCTACCATGGAATCGGCAAAGAATAGATTAGGAATACAAACACAAAAATTGGATGCTTTATTGGAAAAATTGAAAGCAAAAGATCGTTCTCTCTTTACTCAGATTGTTACTCAATTACAGCATCATGAGGGTCCCCACAGTAAGATGCTTTCAAACGAATTATCTCAAGTTAGAAGAACAATCAAAACCGTATCGCAACTCAAATTGTCCCTTGAGCAGGTCCATATGAGGCTTGAATCAACCATAAACTTGGGTGATGCTATGGCAGCATTGAAACCTGCGGTAGGTACCTTATCTACAGTAAAAACAGGGTTGAGTGGTGTGATGCCAAATGTTGATACAGAATTAGGGGAAATAAACGACATATTTGGTGATATAATGATGAATGCAAATACAGCAGGTGAAGTAGGGTTTGCATTAAACCCGGGAGCCGGTGAAGACGTTGATAATATTCTTTCAGAAGCAAGTGCTATTGCAGAACAGAGAGTGACTGATAACTTTCCGGATGTGCCACTTGGATCATTCGGCAGCGGATCATTCAACAACTCTAGGTCTTCAATTGGGGAACATTCGCAATAGAGCCCCTAATTGAGATGCATGATCGTAGCTTTACGAAGAGTTTCTGCAATACGAACCGTTTTTCATACTCCTTTTTCTTCTGGATAGTCCCCCTAAAATTATCTACATGACAATTTTTGATAGCAATCACACAGACGTTTCCAAATACGAGATCTAGGTAAGCACATTGATACTCTCAGCAAGTTTAGTAAAATTGGGCAAGAAAAATGACCGCTGATAAAGTGAGTCTCAAAATAGTCTAATGATGGCAGCTGAAAGCCAGAATTAAAGGGCCTAAAGCATGATTAATTGGACAGTAAATAATTTAATGGTGCGGCCGATATCAGGATGGGGGGGAGCAAACGGATTCACAAGAACACTGTGAAAATAGCGGCCTTGTAAGCGGTGTCATAGTACTGTCGACCTTTCCATCTGAGGACCTTGCAAAAAAAGTCGCACAGGGATTGTTAGAAAGAAAATTATGCGCTTGTGTGAACATTATGAAGGTAAGTTCAATGTACAGCTGGAAGGGAAAGATAGAGGACGAACAAGAATTTCTTTGTTTCTTCAAAACAACTACTATCAAATTAAGACAACTCAAGGAAGAGATCAGGAAGGTGCATCCGTATGAGGTTCCTGAAATAGTCGAACTTGAAATGAAATCTGCGTCCAGCGATTACTTGAGCTGGATGGTCGACGCCACATTGTCTTCGCCATAAAACTTCCAATATATTTTTGTAAGTTATCCTGGGTTTTCCCTTTCTTTACCTTATAGCAAATCTTAACAGGGCAACAATTCCCCCAAGAGAAGATATCCTGAGGCCAATATCAGTGGAGGAGTCCATTCCATAAGCTTTCGCTCCCAAAGCCTCTGTCGTGTTCAATAGAAGTACAATCTCCTCCTCGGTAGCATTCTGAAAAACTGTGTCCGAGTACAAAAGATATTGTATTGCTTTCATCTTGCTTGCTTGATTTACCTCCTTCATCCCTATTGCAAATTTTGGTTCCCCCTTACTCACAAGATAAAATACTTGATCAAGGACAGTGGAGACGGTACCAAGTTTGGTATCCTTCATTACTTCCCTTAAAGAATCGGATCGAAGTGAGACATGAATGCCATCCTCCCCTGCAACATCGATCCCCTCTATAATTTTAGTTCTTACTTTGTTGCTACCACTATTCTCCATCTGATTAGAGAAAAAATTATGAAATCTCCGTTTCGTCTCTCCTGGTCCAAACATGATCACATTCTGATTTGTTATATTATTTGTCAAAATGGTTTGGACGGCGGCCACAACTTCTCCAAAGAATGTTTCGATGTTTGGATTGAGCTTTTTTGAGCCACTATATCTCTTGCCACTCTGACCAGAATATATATTTGGCAAAATCTTCAGATGGGTTCCTGTTACTAATGCTACAGCTGCCTCTTGTGTGTCAATCGCAACTAGAATGAAAGTTGAATTTTCGATTGACTTATTGACTATCTCGAGTTCGGATTCCTTCCAGAGCCTGTTCTTATCGAGCGTTACCATGTCCCCTACTGATATTGCTACAGAATGATGCTGTCCTTTGGGCACTAGTTCATTATCCGTGTTTATTATGACGCCTCCGACTCTTAATCTGCCAACGGAACCATCAAAACTAACAGTCTGAACTTTTATCAAAATTCTAACTCTGATGCGTTCTCCTTTGTCGGGTCTTGAATATTCCTTGACTTGCTTAATAACCCGAGTGGTATCAGCAATTAACGTATCTTCAATGTCAATTATTCTTCTAAGCGTGAAAAGATCATCAGGGTCATGAGGAATAATTATCTGGGCTTTACCTGAAGAACCTTTGGCCTCTCTAATAATCATAGAAATTCTTCAATTATCAATAGGGGATTGGATTAAAATATTCACTCCGTCACATTCATTTACTCGTTCACCGTTTAAATCAACATTGACTCATTCGGGTAATTCTTGTCCAGCTGTCTCAACCTTCTTACTACCAACTCCATCCGAACTCGTTGTCCCATCTTTTTTAACCTGGGATGATTTCAAATACTCCTCTGTCCACTCCTGAGTAATTACACCGGATTCTACAAGATTAACTAGCGCGTTAGGTGACGCGTTTCCGCTCACTTTTCCCGTTTTTCTTCTAGTTTGTCGCCATCTCAATTGCGTATTGCCGCTCTTAGATGAGTAAATGATTCCAAGAATCTCCTTTGCATTAACGAATGTTATTTCGCGCATTTTTTTGAGGGTAACCTTGTCAGCCGCTTCGATATAAATAGCTCCAGGTCCTTCTTCGCGTTCGGGGAATACTTCAAAGTCTTGCAGATATGATTCTGGTATAAATGATTTGCAAGTACTAAATATGATATACTTCCTAAAGCCCTCGAGAGAACAGGTCGCTTCTATCCGAACCAATCTCATTATGAGAAGTATTGCGCCATTTATCAAGGTTCTGACATACAGGTAATTACCGCAGTAAATCTAGAGTATGGCGATATTGAGTTGATAAAAGATAACAAACAGGAAAATACCAAGGAGGCCATGAGAATATTATTCGATTTTTAGGTTCTCACTTTAGTTAAGTATCCAGCGGACAAACTCCAAACTCAAGATCTAATTCATTTTTTGTCAGTAGGGCTACTTTCGTCATCGTTTGTCCAATGCTATTGAGCCATAAGCCGGCATAAAAACAACGTCATGGCCATGGATATGTCATTCCAATCATATTCATTCCCCCGTAAAGATAAGATAGTCATAACAATTCGAAACCTAAAACTTTGTGTTTGGAAAAAATATGTGTAATTATTCCTGAACACTGTTGGGAAGAGTGGCATCATGCCAGAGATACTGAAAATAGTCTTTTGCAAATTTAGCAAGGCCAATATGATCTGCCCATATGGCAATGGGCTCAAGATTACCCTGCCCACTTTTGCCCTCGCCCAAGAGAATTATAACCTGACTAGTATCCCCTATGACTCCTCCACCAAACATGCTATCCTTTACCCTAACATCGGCTATTCTCGAAATTGCCCGCAGAGTGTCCGAGTTTGTCTTCCCTGACGCCAAAACTGTGATCTTGACTCCTTTTTCCGATAACACTCTTAATGACGGCTGCATCGTTCGTGCTATGTTGTCTGATATTTGGGGAAGTGCTATTAATAGCTCCTTCTGACAAGTTTCGATAATTTCCATCACTTTGGTTGCTATATTGTACAGCCCCCTGACGACCCATATTTCAGGTCTTTCTTTTATACCTGTTTTTTCGTAAAGAGGGGTAAGTTCTGCGATTACTAGAGTCTCACTTGCTTTCAGTCGACTCTCTATTAGCATCTTTGTTGTTTCTATGGCCGTATGGGGTGATTTGGGAAAGAATTTCTGTGGTCTCGAGCTATTTGACTCAATCCATCCTTTTTCTTCCAGCGAATTCAGGACATCATAAATTTTAGAATATGGGACAGAAGATTTTTTACTCATCTCCGATGCATTCATCGAACCAGACTCCAATAGCGCCACGTACACCTTGATCTCATAACTTGTTAGACCAAGGTCTTCCATCGCTTTTCTTGATTTGTCGCTAAGGTCCATCAAGCTCGTAGACAGTGCCGGAAACAAGATAATATACTTATTTATCCACTAAATTGATGAACTAGTAATAAACTATCAATAATTGATGGAATAAACCTATTCACCTTATTATTCCTGACAGTATATTTAAATACGAAATTGACAGAGCTCCCCATGTAAAGGTAAGGGTAGGTAGAATTCAATGGAATTAATTCAAATATCAAATATGACGAGTAGTAACAAATTAAGTACACAAAAGACAACTATACGACATACTCAAAGTATCTGTCCTGACTGTAACATGATCTTGGATGCTGAGGTCTTTGAAAGAGATGGCAAAGTCTTCATGACAAAGACATGTCCAACACACGGTGAATGTGAGGAGCTATACTTTGGATCATACAAGATGTATAACAAATTCAGCACATATTGGATGGACGGCAAAGGTGCACATGCACCAAATGTAATGGTCGACAAGTGTGCTTGTCCAACTAATTGTGGACTGTGTACCAATCACTTATCTCACTCAGGACTTGCTAACATCATTGTAACTAACAGATGTGACCTCACATGTTGGTACTGTTTCTTTTACGTAAAGAAGGGCTTGGAAGGTGCCTATCTGTACGAACCTAATCATGAACAGGTAAGGGCCATGATGAAGACTCTCAAAGCACAAAAACCCATTGCGGGTAACTCGATACAGATTACTGGTGGGGAGCCGATGTTAAGAGATGACCTCTACGATCTTATCAAAATTATGAAGGAAGAAGGAGTCGATCACATACAACTTAACACTAACGGCATAAAATTGGCATTATCACCAGAAACTATGCGACAGGTAAGAGAGGCTGGTATAAATAATCTATATTTATCATTCGACGGTGTAACACCAAGAACTAACCCCAAGAATCATTGGGAAGTTCCCTCCACTTTAGAGTCTGCCCGAAAATGCGGTATGACTGTGGTATTCGTCCCTACTGTAATAAAGTCAATTAATGATCACGAGCTGGGTGGAATTATCCGATATGCTCAAAGGAACTTGGATGTGGTTCATGCCGTTAACTTCCAGCCAGTTTCCTTGACAGGAAGAATGACTAAAAAGGAACGAGAAAAATATAGAATAACCATTCCTGACTGTATAGAGAGAATTGAAGAACAGTCAAATGGAGAAATTTCTAGCGATGCCTGGTTCCCAGTACCCTCATGCATGCCTATGACCAATGTCATTGAAGCGTTTAGTAAGAAACCGAAATACGAACTTTCTATTCATTTCGCTTGTGGTGCTGGAACCTATGTCTTCGAAGATGTGGATACAAAAAAACTAGTTCCTCTAACATCATTCGTGGATCTTAAAGGAGTATTGGAGTACTTTGAAGAAAAAACAGATGAAATCAGGTCAGGCGCAAACCGTTATTGGGCCATATTGGAAGTTGTGCGGAAGTTGAATCAATTTGTTGACAGAGAAAAGCAACCACATGGTCTTAATTTGGCAAAAATGTTCTCGAGTATTTTGCTGAAACGAAGCTTTGATTCTGTTGGATCCTGGCATATAAGATCCCTGTTCCTAGGGATGATGCACTTCCAGGACAAGTACAACGAAGATTTGGAAAGATTGCAGAGGTGCGATATCCATTATCTCACACCAGATCTGAGGATTATTCCATTCTGCGCGTTCAATGTTATTCCTGAGTGGTACAGAGATAGAATACAAAAGAAATACAGTATACCAGTTGAGGAGTGGGAAAAGGCTCACGGACAAACTCTTGAAGCAGGACTGTATAGAGGCCTTATGAGGAGAGGAAAATCAGAGGCACAAATGGGATGTGCAATGTCTGAGATGCACAAAGCAGCATCTGAAGCTACGGCTGCAGAAGATGCAGATCACAAAGGAGTCGAACTTAGGAACGGAATGGCTGGCGCATAGCACAACTATCTCGTTAGGACAAGTTCAGACGGTAAAGTGACTAACATAGCAGAATAGAGATTTCTTTATTTTTCTCCTTATCTTTAGAGTTCAAATCTGACGGCTAAAAGGAAGAAACCGATAGACGTTTTTCTGGGTAATTGCAAATTATTCCCATATTAAAAAGTCCTAAAATTTTATTTTGATTAGTACTCATTGCGGGACACGGACTAATCGGTATTCTCATTTTTCTCATTATTATCGTTGAGAGGACGAATTGTAAAAGGAGCATTTCTCGGAACAGGTGAATCAGTTCCTCTTCATGAGATAGTGGTACAATGTTTTTGGAATTGTTCTTAATAAGATTTAATTGATTGTGAGGTTGCCACTCCTCTATGTCTAACATGAAGTATATCCAGGTAGAACCGCAGGAAGATGTTGCAATTATACGAATCAACAGACCAGAAGCTCTTAACGCAATGAATACAGACGTGATTTCAGAGCTGTCAAGGGCAATAGACATAGTAGGCGTCGACGATGGAATTAAAGTTGTAATTATCACGGGTGCGGGAGATAGATCATTTTGTGCTGGCGCCGATATTTCATACATGGTAGATATTGATCCGATGACTGCGGAGAGATACGCTTCTTCTGCTCAATCAGTCCTAAATAAGATTGAAAAATTAGAAAAGCCAGTCATCGCTGCGGTCAATGGATTTGCATTAGGTGGTGGTTGCGAATTGGCAATGGTCTGTGATTTGAGAATAGCGTCAAGCAATGCCAAATTGGGTCAGCCAGAAGTGACCATAGGAATACCACCAGGATGGGGAGGAACTCAGAGGTTGATGAGAATTGTAGGCCCCGCTAAGGCTAAGGAACTTGTATTTACAGGTAAGATGATAACAGCAGACGAAGCATTTCAGATTGGGTTGGTTAATAACATCGTCAGCTTGAATTCAGAAGATGAATCGTCGGCTGAAATACCTGCTGGAGAAAACGACAAAGAAAATGAGAAAGTAAGAGCAAAAAGCATTGCAAAACAACTAAACAAGAAGTTAATGGTCGAGTGTATAGCTATGGCCAAGGAGATTGCCAAGAACAGCTCCAATGCTGTAAAGGTAAGCAAGATGTTGATTAACAGAGGAATGGATACAGATCTTGACACAGGTTTGCGTCTAGAGATTTATGGATGGGCGTTGTGCTTTGCTCATGAAGACAGGAAGAAGATGATGACTACCTTTTTGAACAAAGGAAAAAAGTGAACGACAAGTTATAATGGAGGAAGCTAAGGTCACCTTGTCAATTTTCTATTTCTGTACTTTATAGAAATCTGCAGCCACAGTAGATATGCGTAAATGGTCTTCAAAGACAGGGTTAGTCACATTCAGGCAGGTTCTGAAATAATATACGCTCCATTGCTTGGGCCACACACATACGCATTTGCTTCTATATCAGAATCTAGAAAACCCTTCCGCATGGAATCTGCTATTCGAGAAGCGTCCACACCCTCCCCTGACTGACTAAAAGCAATTATGGAAGGCCCTGCGCCGCTAATCGTAACGGCAAGAGCACCATTATTTAGGGCATATTCTTTTACCTTATCAAAACCTTTAATCAAACCCTTCCTAGTTGGCTCTACAATGGCATCCTCAATTCCATTGGCAATCATTTTTACGTCATTTAGGAGGAATCCACTCACTACCATACTCGCATTGGCGATGTTTTCTACAACTCTATTCAGTGGTACTTGTTTTGGCAATACACTTCTGGCGATTTCAGTTTTCTTTTCAGGGACTGGAAGCTTTGGAATTGCCACCACAAGTATAAGGTTCCCAGGCGGCTGAATTCTAGTGAATTCCAGCCTAGGTGAAGATCTTGCTATCACAAAACCACCCAGTAGTGATGCAGCCACATTGTCGTAATGCCTCACTCCAGCGCTTGCAATCTCGCCTTCAGCTGCAAACTCCACAAGTTTTTTCCTTTCAAATCCGATCTTAAACAAATGGTTTACTCCCATCACAGCAGCTGCTGCAGAGGCTGCGCTACTTCCAAGTCCGTATCCAGGTGGTACCCCCTTCAATACAGAAAGTTCTATGTCATTTTCAATCCCACTTTCTATACACAATTTCTTGACGGCTAAACCAGCCGAGTTCGAATTGACATTTGATGGAATTTTTAAATTAAAATTTGATTTGTCGGATAAAATTATGTTTATTTTTCCAGTCTTTGTTTCATGTTTTCGAACAGTTACCCTGTCGTGGAATAAATCTAGGGCAAGCCCAAAGACATCAAAACCCGGTCCAATGTTCGCAGTTGAAGATGGTGCGACAGCTTCACACGATTGAATACTCGCACTATCCTGACTATCAGTCAAATTTTTCCTCTCCTTGACTTAACACTCTTGAAAGGGAACCAGTCAGGTTTAACATGCCGTTCATCGTCAGATTGGAAAATGGAATTGGAGTTTGCATGACCCCGTTCCTGTACATACTCTGTAAAATGTCCCTGGTGAGGAGCTTGTAATCTGTGCTAGTCTGTTGCTGGCCAGTATCGGAGTCGATTGCTTTTTCCAGTAACACTCTGGATGATGCCCATCTCATGATATCTTGAATTCTATCTGCAATAAGGTCCCTCTTTGTCATTACGTCTATCTGTGCTATCTTCAATCTCATTCTTACTGATGCCGCAATTAGTGCAATAGAAACGTAGTTTATGGGGGTGGATACAAGCATGCCGTCAAGTGTAAAGACGTTAACCTTATTATCGGATCGAAAATTCGTTACAAAGTAAGGACCACTCGCCCGATAGACAAACAACTCAATCTGGCCAGGAGTGTCAATAATCACGTGATCAGGATTTAGACCATCCACTTCAGATTGTATTTCGTCCAGCTTTGTTGCGACAAGGTCGGCAGCCATTATCAGTGCCCCATTAGGCCCCAAGTTAAATTCAGTCATGAGTTTTTCAATATCTACATAATTTCTAATATCCACATCCGGTTTGTAGGGTAAATGCATGACACCTGGATCCAGGTTCAGCGTGATAGCGAACGCTCCATTATCACTATACCATTCAACGATTTTAGAAGTAAGTGACGATTTACCTGAACCTGCAGTACCTGTAACAAAAATGGCGTCCAAAAGTGTTCAATTCGAATTAACAGGCTGATTATATTTAGTTTCTATTAATTATTATATGCCTAATATTCATGAATCCAATGACAACTTTTGAAATGGAGGTTAGTGGCAATTGCGGCCAGCGTAGTTCCTTTCCTGTTCTTATTTATATTAACTCCTGTCTCTCCTGAGGATGTATTTTCAGTTGGAGTTATCCCTTTCATCTGTTCTGTAGGAGCAGTTATGGTAAGAATCCTTCTGCAGGCGTACCGCTTTAGATACTTTATTAAACACTTTATCGGCCCTAATTTGAGTTCGACTGGGAAAATAATGGAAGCCCGCATGGCCGGTGAATTTGTGACACAAACCACTCCTTCCTATGTGGGTGGTGAAATAGTTAGAATTGCCTGGCTCATTAAGAACGGCGTTTCTACCGGTGACGCCGCATGGGTTGCAACCACGGAGATCATTGCAGATGTCTTTGCTGGTACCATATTGGCTTTCATCGCAGGAGCGCTTGCACTATTCCATGGAGGCACATTCATAGGGATAGTCGTTATTCTTGTGACTATTCCAACATTCAGTTTTTGGTTTTTGGTGGTACTTTTTTCGGCTCACAGGAACATTCAACTGCCACATTTTGCAACAAGATTACTTCAAAGATTTCTTTCAACAGAGAGATCCTTGCGAATAGTGACTTCGACCAATATCGCACTCTCAGACTTGTGTAAAATGAGCAGAACCCATTTCAAATCAAGAAAGTCAGTCAAGGTGTTCTCTGTCGGCTTAGCGATGACCTTTGTCGCATTTCTATTTCAAGGCTTATCCTTTTTCGTACTCGCAGCCGCAGTACATGAACACATAGGCCTGCTTGAATCGTTCATGGCAACTTCTGCTTCAACTGCTCTGGCTACACTGCCCATCACTATAGGTGGCTCTGGTTTAGCCGAACTTGGGATTTGGGCATACATATCCAATCTTGGAGGTATCCCACACTTCGCCGATATTCTGAATGATTCACAGCTATCTGTAGTGATAGCATGGAGAATAGCAACATACCATATTCCACTTGTAATAATGTGGATATGTCTTATGAAGATAACAATCGGAAAGGGATCAATCACAATAAGACCCAGCAATTCTAAAGATGGCAATACTAGCGAAGATGGTAATAATATCGGTACTAATGATGAAAACGAAACTGAGTCGCCAAAAATTTATTCTTCAAATGAATCGCCTGAAAACTCCTCTCCTTCTTCTTTGTCACCTTCATCTTCATATTCACAGTCAAACGACGATCCGCCACACAAACCTGGCTCTGACAAGCATTCGTTTTCTTCGGGTCATCCCCCTAGAACCCCTTCAGATACTCCGCAGCACTTGGATACTGTTTCGAAGAAGGATACTGTGGACAGTATTAAAAATGATCACAAACAGGAAAATTTAAAAAAGAATGACAAAACTGATGATTCTGAAAATAGTAAAGGTTGAATAAAGCGATTAATGTATGTACGGATATGGCCATTAAATAAAGTGTATGATTAATAAAGTAGGCACCTTCAGAGCTAAAGTTCAAGTCAATCTTGTGGAATCGTAACTATCAACGACAAAATAGAGTGTGACACTGCTTACATAAGGAGTAAATACAAAATTTAGAAAGTAAAGTAAGGAAAAAATTAAGGAACATCAATAAATAAACAGAACAAATATAACAATTAAACTATCTCTGCGTATTAGAACCTGAAAAATGACAGGACAACAAGGACGACACCAGGACAAAGTAATAGTTATTACAGGTGCATCATCTGGAATAGGAAAACAGGTAGCAATTGATTTTGCCAAAGAAGGTGTGAAAGGGGTTGCTATTGTTGCTAGAAACAGGGACCGATTAAATGAACTGGCTATGGAAATTCAAGATAAGTGTGAATGCTTAGTATGTCCTTGCGACGTGTCTGACAAATCTGCAGTTGTATCTATGGCCGGAAATGTTCTAGAAAAGTTTGGTAAAATAGATGTGCTAGTCAACAATGCTGGGTACGGAATTCTTGGAAAGGTGGATGTGCAGTCCGTAGAGGAGATAGAAGCCGTTACTGCTACCAACTATCTGGGTATGATCTATTGTACAAAGGCCTTTCTTAGCTCGATGCTGGCAAGAAAAAATGGCCATATAGTAAATGTTGCATCTTTAGCGGCAAGTTTTGGAATACCAGGACTGGCTGCTTACTGTGGTTCAAAATTTGCAGTGCTGGGTTTCTCAGAGTCATTATCCCATGAGCTGCGTGGAACTGGGGTTGGAATCACGGTGGTATCTCCAATTGGTGTGAGAACAAATTTTTTTGATCATCCTTCATTTAAGAAAAAAAATAAGAGCTGGAATATGCGGTATTCCTTAGATATTACTACAGTGTCAAAATCTGTGCTCAAGGCGTCGACTTCCCATAGGTTTGAAATAGTGGTCCCATTTTTCATGCGGGGAGCTATATGGTTAAAGCATACTATTCCTTATGTTACAAATCCCATTGTTGGTAAGTCATTTAGAAAAATGATGGACCTAGATAACGATACTGATAATGAGATCTGAAATAATTGAAAAGTAGGACAATCAAGAAAGCTAGAAAACAAACTAACAAGTAAAGGAGGATAGAAAGAAGAAAGATAAATTGAACAAAAGAGCGAAAGCAGCGTACTAAAATGAAAAATGAATAAATGTTAGTCAGCTGAATTAACTATCAGGTAATAAAAGATAACGAATAATTTTTGAATTGTTAGATATAATGATTATTCTTCTTCTTCCTCCTGTTCATTCCCTTCGGAAGAAGAAAATGATGATGAGGGAAGATCTGACTCTACGTCCATTATTTGGAGCTCCTGTAATTCAAATCTATAAATGGAATTCATATCCAGATCATATTTGGATTTAAGAAGTTCCGTCAATTGTGGACTAAGACTGCCTTTGGAGACATTCATTTTGAATTCATAGACAGTGCCCTTCAGAAAATCAGTTATCTTCATACTCTTGGGTACATCCAATCCCTCGACTATTGTCCTGCCATCAGGAAGTGCTTCGTAGACTTGAATGTCCACTTTATAATCATTTTCGTATATATCAAGAAAGTAACCGGACCGTGTTACTATCTCTGGCTCACCTAACTTTACGGATTTTATTTCTTCTTCTGCCCACTCTGGAAATGGTTCTTCTTCAGGTGTCTTGGTTTTAGTTGTCCCACCTGAAACTTGACTTTTAGTTCTTGGCATGTCTTTTCTTTATGCTGGTGTACAAAATCCGCCAGATAAAAAACCTTCTAGGTAAAAGTCTTAATTGATTAGGTCATAATCAGTTGATAACGAAAAAAACTGGACGATAATGCATACTAATGAAGGTAATTATAAGAGCCCCAGCATGATAGCTTGATACAAAATTGTAGTTTAGTTATAAACAGGCGATATTTAGATAGCGGAAAAAAATTTAAGAAATTGCGGCAAACTGATCAGGTATTGTCGCAAAGTCCTTCAAATTTGTTACAGTGTTTACGCATTCTAGAAGGTTGTCATCAAAATTCTTATTACTATGATCGTTGCTCAAATTATCTAATTTGCATTTATTATCGGTCGAACTTTTCTGGTTTACATCAGCCTGATTGCAGTTATTATCTTCATTATTGTCACATTTGTCTGCAAATACCGAAGGTATTGAAAATACCCCTATAGTTGTCAATAAACCAGCGGCGACCATGACAAAGAAGGCCATATTGCTCCCTCTACTTCGGAATTCCATTTTATATTCAAAATCCCATCATCGACATAATATATTTACAGTGCCGTACAGTAGCTTATAAAAAATAAAACGACATTAGTACATTGACTAGATACCGAATTCACATAAATAAACTTGTATTAGAATATGATACTATAAAAGATATAGAAATAGAGACAGTCTTATTCAAAACTGTTTTTATTGTGGAAATGCAAGTTATAATCATATTGCATTTCTACACTCTGCAGAATTAAGAAACTTGCCTGAACAATGCTCTGTCGTCTAATTTCTAAACTGAACCTCCAACTAAGGAGAGAGAATTATCCTCGTCGAGCCGTTACTGTAAAGAATAAAATTCATGGGTGAGTGACTTTCAAACTAAGTCCTGTACGTATTTATAATCTGACTAATTCAAAAATTGAAACAGTTTTAGTTTCCTGAACGAGTAACAAGCATGGTGACATGGTGACAATGGGCTAAATGACCGGAGTACATTTATCTTTACTGTTTTTTCTGGACCTTAGTTGTCAACGATATTTTTCTGTGTCACAACTATAATATTTGAAGATTTTTATTCTATCGAATTGTCATTATTCTTTCTGTAGCGGTACTTTTGCATCCAGGTCTTATGTCTGTTGTTTTCTAATCTCAAGTTCGCTGCCTACTTTCTTCTCTCTCGGCAGTCTTCTAATTTGTCAATCTAAAATCAGCACAATTACACCTGATATCATAATCCTGAGCGCAAGGCAATTGTCGAAGAACTGGGAAGTGCTCTTTAACAATATACCCGTAGTGGCTAAAAAAGAATCTTAGCCGCCAATAACAACAAAATGACGGACAAAACAGACCTCCTTTTTGATCGTCTTTTTTTCTTTCGAGTCACAGTTTAGAATTGTCAGAAATTGGTCAAAAAGAGAAAGAGTAAGCCATTGTAATTCCAAAAATTCCGAATATTCTGTTATGGTAGATTTTTCAGTGAGACTTAAATAAACGTCGCCTCACTAACTAAGTTACGTTGAATTCAAATGCAAAATTTGTCTTTGCAACAGCCATAGCTGTGATCTTGGTCGCAGGAGCTTTAACTCTCCCGCTGGCCTTCGATAATCACATGGCTGACGCATACAAGAAAAAACACAAGAAACATAGTAACAGTAAAAAAAGTAACAAAGAAGCTGAAATTGAAGCTGAAGGCATCCGATAAATTCTGGTACCATCCATCGAACGTATAACCCGCTTTAGAAGGAGGCGTTGGCTCGCCTATTTTTGTGAAGTAATTGGTAGTGATGCTCGAAACAGGTGTGCCTCCA
>JBBRRH010000025.1:0-39889 GCA_038201105.1 Nitrososphaera sp.
CATGTTAAAAAATCCACGTCATGGACTACTATCTTGGTACGTTAATTCTTCTAGCAATCAGGTACAACATTCAGAAAACCGGCCTTCAATCATTAATACTATTCGGAATAACAAACGACTAATGTGCGAGATATAATTTTGAAGCTTATGAAATTGAAATTAAAGCTAAATAGAGATTGAGGAAGGAAATTGTGTCCTTACAATAATGTTTTCAATGTAGAATAGAAGCAGGACGAACAAGACGAACAAGACGATGTATTTCTCAAATATGAAGATGATTAGAAAAATTTACTCTATTACTGTCCCGGGTAACGTGAGTCATGCGAGGAAACATACAGTTCAAAAAGTCCGAGAAATCACTAATTCTCATGTTTTGAATACTCGTGTTGAGATGTTTACTAATAAAAAGTTGCATATCCCTCAAAAGAAGAAAGGCTGAGAAGATAATTTGTATAATTATCTCGATTAATCAATAAAAATAATTTGATGGAGTTACTCCAAAGTTATTCAGAACAAATGAGGATTAGATGCGTGTTTCAATTCCTTAAATGTTCTAAGCAATGGCATAATGGTTCAGTAGCTTGGTAAAGTCCGTAATGATATCAACTGCCCGAAACTGGAGTTCCACCTGAACCTAGGTCACTGCCTGTTTGGCCCTGGCCTATGCGGATCATTTCATTAATCTTGTTTTCCACCTCTTTTAGATTCTCTTTTACTCTGGCTTCTTGCTTTCCCAGTACCATCAATCTTGTATTTGATAGTTCTTTCTTCTCCTCTAGCTCCTTTAAGGCATCATTTTTCTTTGTTTTTATTAAAAGGGGGCCTGCGCTTTTGTACACTACGTCTTCTTCACCTAATTTCATTAGCTCTTCAAGCGCTTTAGTAGTTTCAATAGATTCGACTTCTATTTGCTGCTTTTGCATCAAGATTGCCTGCAAATTTTGTTGAAGTTGTTGTAATCTAGATAGCTGCTCCCTAAGCCACGGAGGAATTTCTTGTTCGCTCATTTGCCTGAGATAACAATATACCAGGATAAATTCATACCGTTAATTGATACCACAACAACCTATGCACATAAACAGCCATAGGCTGTTTGCACGAGCCGCATATACGAACCAACTACGGCCCTCAATGACACAATATCTTTTGCGTGAATTACTATATCAACAATGGTGCCTAAAGATTTGATTTCTATTTTTTCACCACAATTTAGTAATTTTACTTCTGGCTTCATGGCTGCGCACACAGATTCAGCTATTTTGCAAGATAAATCAAAAGGTACTGAATGTATCTTGATCTTAATTTCAGCGTGAGCTTCGTATTTTTTCGAGATTGACGTCGTATGCACCACCTGCTAACTTGTATTTACATTTTGGGCAATGCCAAATTCCTACCGCCATTCGTCCAAAGTGGAGGGACCCGCACATGGGACATCTCCTCTTCTTCTTTAGAGTCCTATAGATCACTCCATATCGTTTCCTCACCGATGCACCATATTTTATTCCCAGTCCTTTTAGTCCTGTCAGTTTGTGTTTCCGTCTACTGACCAGTGGTTGTCAACTCCTGGAATTTGAGTCTGAGTTCTTGTCCTTTAATCTTTGCTGTCTCTGCTGCAGATTTTACCTGCTCTATCGTTAGGAACCCGTTTGAACCTTTTTGAACAGCAGTATATTCCCCATTAGAGTTGGTGGTAAGAGTTATTCTAGCATCCATACAGGCTTCTTCCTCCGTACTAGGATCCAATACCAATGAATCTCCGATCCGGGCAAATGTAACTGAAACAGGTATCGTATTGATAGGAGGATCTTGAATCTTTCCTGTGTCGACCACCTTTTCATCTATGATTTCAAAGACTGGGATCTTGGAAGTGGCTAACGCTAACACCACTGCATACGAGGTGGCATCAAAAAGATTTCCGCCCATGTTTATAATGCTACAATCAACAAATATAGTGTAAACTATTTTACCTGGAATCAACGCAAGTTTGTCTAAGGCCAACATTTCCGATTCTCTCACACCTCTATCAACTACTCGAGCTAATTCAATGGTTTCCTCATCAGGTGGACCTGGCTCTATGTAGGAAGCCGCAGTAGGAAGCACCTCTGCGGAAACTATCAAGGCACCTTTATTTTCTAGCCCTTCAAATGGTTCACCGGTTTCGACTTTCACACCTGCAACCACTTCTGTGTTACCCAATTTTACCCATGCTGAACCATTCGCCTTTTTGATTACGCCTATCTCGATGTTTAGAGGTCTAAGTTCATCCGGAGATCTCCCATCAAGTCTTTTTCCGCTAGCAATTAATTCCCTTATTTGGTTCTTGCGAAGATTCTCTAAAATTATGGTAGATCTTCTTGAGGAGCTCAATTGCTATTCCTTCAACTCCGTTTCATTGCCAAAATACTTTTGCATAAGAGCTGAACGCTGAACTTCATAGACCTTCATGCATCCGGTAATACCCTCATTCAGACACGCGATAAACTCCTCGCTATTTAGCTTACCGTCAAGTTGAAGAAGAGTGATTTGTTTATGATTCGGCATAAAGGCAACAGGCATATCAGCTCCTCCTTCCTTGTCCTCGGTATCATTTATATCAAGAACTATCTTGTCGTCAACTTTTCCAGCCGCACAAGCCGAGACTAAGTCACGCATATTAATGCCTGCATCTGCCAGAGCTACTGAAGCAGCAGCTATTCCTGCACATCTTGAACCACCATCAGCCTGGAGCACCTCGATGTATACATCTATAGTTGCTCTTGGATAATCCTCTAACATCAGTGCTGGCTGCAAAGCTTCTCTGATGACTTTTGAAATTTCTACTTCTCTTCTCGAAGGAGCTGGGTTCTTACGGGTATCTGTAGAAAAAGGAGACATATGATATCGACATCGCAGCAGGCATCGATCAGTCAGTGCCATATGCTTCGGATGCACTTCACGAGGACCATATACAGCGGCGATTATCTTGTTTTTCCCGAATTCTATTAAAGCAGAGCCGTCTGCATTCTTTATGACTCCAACCTTAATCTGAATGTCTCTTAATTGATTCCCAGTACGACCGTCGGTTCTTATACCGTTCTCGTCTATCAAACTTCGTGTTTGAGTCATATCTATTGATCTCTTGACAGTGACTCCGATTCACTCTGCAATACTGAGTTCTTGTCGCCTAGCATAGAATCATCATGTCCTTCGTCATTATCAATGGGGGCACCACTTCTGCTTTTTGAATCTATCTGCACATTATCCTCAACCCCAAGCAGTTGTTTTATTCTTTGGGTCAAGTTAGACGTGTGAGCTTCTTCCTCTACCATTCGTATAGCTTTGATAGCAAGCTGAGTTCCATCCTTGTTCTTGCCCGATACGACAATCAAACCGTTCTGTCCTATTGTTATTCTGGTACTAGTTGCATGCTCTATTGTCTGAATCATAGATCCCCGTTTTCCAATAAGTCTAGGAACCCTAGTTGCAGAAATTTTGAGCAGTTCCCCAAATGGTATTTTTCCTAGATCCTTGTCCTGGACTGTGAGGATCGGATCTCTTGTCCTATCAAAGGTCGCAATTCTTGCGCTAACAACATCCCCTGAAGACAATTCACGACTCATGTCATCTCTCGCAGGAGAAAAATCTCTTCCAAATAGATCCTGAGCAGGGAGGTGTGCTGGGAAACAGGAATTTATATCCACGTCCCAAGATAGAGAAGAATGATCCTTAATTATCCCTATAACTATGTCGTTTGCCCTTGGAATATAAACACCCGATAATGGAATTACTTTAGCTCCATCTCTCCCTACCTCCGCAATCCCAATTCTGCTAGCTATTATATTATTTCCAGATTTATGCACATTAACCAGGGGTCTAGAGTTTCCTTCGACTACTATGTCCCCAGGGATTACAAATTTTCTCCTAACTTCCTGCATTTGAATAATAACACTCCTTAACTATATCATTTAACAAAAGTACATTATCCATTTCTTTCAACCTAATTCTGTCAATTCCATCCGACTTATATTCTAAATGTGACAGAAAGGATCCTATCACTCAACTACTTGAGCCGATCCCTTTGTAGCTGCACCTAAACGGTCCAAAAGTGCAGCTTTCAAGCCAGCGTTAATGGCAAGCAGAACCCTAAGTGAACCATCTGAAAGCCATTGCTCCGATTTACATTCGCCCATGCTCCTAAAAACATTATATGACTGGGCTGAATACGCTGCTGGCACAGTCACAGTGAGCTCCAGGGTTTCAGACTTCAGAGGCAAAATTTTTCTTATCGCGTCTACCACATTTTTGGCTTGATCTTCGGCGCGTCTGAAGGGGTCCAGAGTTATTCTTGCTTCTTCCATGGCAAACTCGATTCGTGTTGGTGGATGGGGAGTGTGAGTCTTCGGATCTACAAAACTTTTGTTGATATACTGCACGATCTGTTTCCTTTTTTCCTCAATCATTCTACGTCGCTGGTCAGTTGTTAAACTCAGATCACCTTTTAGTAGGATCTGCTTGGCTATCTCCGTCGAGTCTGTAGTTTTAAAGTGCTTGAGAAGCTTCTCCGAAGATGCTCGCGATCCTTTATTTGCATCGGAATAAATTTCTTCTGCAACTAGCACTGACCCTAAATCAGTATTCTTGCCTAACTTATAATCAAGCGCAGGATCTGGCTTAACAAGAATTTCGAACTTGTCAGAAGTTATGGTGAGACGTGCAGTAGTAACCTTTGTATCTACCATGGGCAATGGTAGGAAATTGTACTGTATATATATAAGGTTGTCAGCTAATTTGTGTATCTGTCGTTACTTTACTGAACCCCGAGATGCTTCAACAATTAATTGTATCTAATATTTGAACCCTAAATCAGGGGAGGAAGGTAGTAAATCCTTCCTATTCGTTGACATATGCTCGTTCGCCATGTTGTGCTAGATCAAGTCCGATTTCTTCTTCCTTCGGAGTTACTCTTATTCCTCCAGGCCATACTTTATCCATGATCTTTATTATCAAAGCTGTGATACCCACGGCCCAGGCAAGTGCTGCGAATGCTCCGACGGCATTCTGCACCAATGCAAATGGATTTCCAAATACTAAGCCATTGTGTCCCCATGGAGTAAACCTTTGTTCCGCAAGCATCCCCGTTAATAATGCGCCCGTAAGACCACCCATTCCGTGAACGCCCCACGTATCTAAAGCATCGTCCCATTTTCTTCTGTTCTTGAACATAACAGCAGCATAACATACGACCGAAGCCAGGATTCCAATTACTATTGCAGACATGGGTGAAACGAATCCAGAAGCTGGAGTTATGGCCACAAGGCCCGCTACTGCTCCCGATGCTGCACCCACAGTTGAGGGTCTACCAGTATGTGCCCACGATATCACTGCCCAAGTAACGGCTGCCATACCTGTTGCAACTTGTGTTGCAACAAAAGCGCTTGTTGCATTTGTAGCAGCTGCTCCGGCTGAACCAGCGTTAAATCCAAACCATCCAACCCATAGCAATGCAGCTCCTAATACTACTAGTGATATGTTATGAGGTTCCATCGGTACCTTTCCGTATCCAATTCTCCTACCTAACATTAGGGCCACCATGAGGCCTGCCCAACCAGAAGTGATATGAATTACAGTCCCCCCGGCAAAATCGAGAGAACCAAAGCATCCGGTCCATCCGAAACCGCAATATCCTGGAGTCATGCCATAATTGTCTGCTGCTGTAATCTCCCATGTCCAATGTGCAGCGAAGTCATAGACAAACGTTGACCAAAGGATGATAAAGATCACGAATGCACTGAATTTCATTCTCTCCGCCAATGCAGCCACGATTAACGCCGGTGTAATAATGGCGAACATCATCTGGAAAACCATGTAAGTCTGGTGCGGGATCGTGTATCCATCTATCCCACCATATGCATTTGACGGGACGTCGTGTAATACGTTATTTAGTCCTGCCCAGTCTAATGTTCCAATAAATCCATAGCCTCCAGCATCAGGTCCAAAAGCCAAACTGTATCCGAATAATACAAATTGGATGGCAATGATACCAGTAGTTATAAACACCATGTGAAGGGTGTTTACTGCGTTCTTCTGTCTCGTTAAGCCTCCGTAAAAGATCGCCAAGCCTCCCGGAGTCATCATAAGTACGAGTGCAGATGAAGTCAGCATCCATGCGTTGTCACCATGATCAATTGGACATGGTATAAGATCCCCTTCGGCTGTAAGATTATACTTTCCGTCGGCATCAGTTGCAAAACAGTGATATTTAGCTGCGGGATCATCAGGTTTGTATGCTGATGCACTAGTCAAAGTGCTTGACATCATAGTTATTATTCCCGCCAGTAAGCCAACAAGAATTATCAATGTGGTAGTACGTGTCCTTGACATTATCCAGAAATATTTTGGGGAGGTATAAAAGATATTACAATTTAGCATCGTAGTTTTATGTGATAATTTATGTTTTCTCACAAATTAAATATTACAGTAAATTATCATAATATGCTTATTATGTAAAATCATAAAATTATGATATGATTAGAAATGATGTGGGAGTGACCTTGCATCTCGTTTTTGGCCGAATTGATACTGGACCTTGTATTCCGATCTCATTACAATTTTATTATTCACATGGTCAACGCCCGAGCTCTAGCTTTTCTGTTTGTTGTGAGTAAATTCCAATTTCCTATCAGAATCGCGATTGGAATGGTAAAAAAAAGTCATACCGCCTCAACGTCCTATGGGCTAGTCCTATACACAGATGAGCAGAATTACCGGCCTCTACGATACTAATTTTCAAATATCTTGTAAAAAGTAATATTCTTAATTCAAGAGGCGTGCTTTGAAAGGATTTCTTTTATTTCCAGATCATCGAGCAGTGTATCAATCAGATTATTGCGCTCATTTACCGTGATATCATCGGATAAGTCGATGGAATCAATTGCCTTTAGCTTCCAGTAACTCTCGACTGCTTTTCTAATTGTGGCTTGGGCGTCATAAACTACTTTCCCAAATGCCGTAAGAAAGTGTTTTCCATTTTTACGTTTAACAATGCCTGTCTTCATTAGTCGTGACATTCTTGAATAATATTCCTTTCGTGATAGCTTAAGTTGAACCGAGAGATCTCCACTGTTTCCCCCCTTTGTCGCGATAGCGTTAAACAATTTTAATGATTTATCATCACAAATTGCATCCAATATCTCCGCTACCGATACCAATTCTACCACATTGGTTAGTCAGAGACAGTAGTTATAGATTGTCTCTGATTTGTTCCTTGGTTTTACCTGGATCGGATACAATCAGCAGATCTCACCTATTATAACAACTTCCATCTTTTTCTAAATTCTTCTAATTTTTTACAATTTCCGGAAATATTCGACCAAATTACTCGGGAGCAAATCCTTTGTACTAAAGGCAATAACCATCGTTCATTCTGACAATGATTTTGCACACAACATTTTTTATGCGGTAAAGATATTTGAGCTGCTATGGAAGGATATTGTGTAAAATGTAAGTCAAAAAGGTCAATGAATGAAGAAAAGAAGGTAACGATGAAAAACGGAAAACCTGCAACCCAAGGAATTTGTTCAGTATGTGGTACAAAGATGTTTAGAATAGGCAAATAGAAGAATAGTATCACATGTGCAATTTAGTCGTTGTTTTCTTAATATGTACAAAGGTTCCCTGTTTGTTTTACCTTCCACGAACCAGACACCTGAACCTGATGATGTTAACTGAAGTTGCACAATGCATCTCTCTTTTGTTTTTCGCTAAAAGTTATAGATTCTAATTCTCCATCTCCGCGAACCGGCAAATCTTTGTTCGCATCAGAAGAATCGGATGAATGATTTTCGCTGGGCTTATCCAATTTAGATAGTGCGGCTAATACCTCTTTTTGGAGTCTTTCTATTCTTATTTGTTCTAGCGTAGCTGATTGTAGAATTTGAACTCCAAACTTCTGGGATTTGATTGCATCCGGTTCGACATGTCGTGATCCTTTGGAAATGGGGTCTATACCACTGGTTCGTATTCCATAAGATTTCATGATGGCAGTGGATGACAACTTATCCAATTTTTCGTCGATATTCTTTATCTTGTTTTCTATCAATGAAACAAGACCATTTCGTAGATCCTTCAACTCGAAAATATCTATAATTGGCTGAAGATCTCTGATCCTTTCATCGCAAATCCGCAAATCTTCTGTATATTTCACCATCAGTCTGTCATACTCTAACTTAGATATCTTATCACCGTTAAAGGCCTCGTATATTTTGGCTATGCCTTCCCTGATAATGTCGTTTTCAATTTTGAGAGATTTAAGTACCTGCATGTTCGCCGCAGAACTCGACAACTGCGAAATTTCTGATCTTCCCTTTGACTTATCCTGCCCAAGTCCCATTAGTCCATTAAATATGATTGACGTAATTACTCCTATAACCATCGACGCTGTAATTAGAGTAAAGTCCAATGTTTATCTTCAATTATATAATGAGTATGATAAATATTGTCCCATACCGCCTTCGTTTTAAGACCATTGATGGTCGGCTAATCTTCTTACTACATGACTTGGCGTTTGATCCAGTCATACTTGCGTAGGCGTGCATCAGGATATCCGCATTTTGCGCATCTCATACCCGTTTTATGAAAGGAATTATGCCCACACCTTCTACACCTTATGTGAGTTTTTTTTCTCGTGAAATTCCCCATTGATGTTGTTCCTTTAGTCATTTTGTTCCACTATCCAACAAGAGGCCAGAAATTATTATGCTCGAGGTGGCGAAATAATTACCACATTATCGCCTCTTACCACAATTGTTCCCAACTCGTTAGCCTTGTCATCCGACAATTCGACAGAATCTTGCAACAACAAATTCATGTGTTGGTCAAATCCATGAAGATTTCCTCTAATCACTTTTCCGCCCTTCAATTTAATCAGAACAACTTTTCCTAGACTTTCGTCAAGCACTTTAACAGCCATGTCAACAGACAATTACTACTCTACCAAGAATATTGGTTAATGAAGGTCTATATTAAAGTTAATTTGGACTTATTCCACTTCTAATATTTAGTTTGATGAATTAGACAACATCGTTATATTCAGAGTCACAATTTCGTTTTCGCAATTTCTATGAATTGCGAGAACTATTTTTGACATGACCATAGTGACAATCTGGATCAAGTCATGATCTTTTAGAAAGGTCATTAAATTGACGTATAACCGTTAAAATGTTATTTATTACATGGTTCAACATTTTTTTTCCCTCATTCGGTGATGCATATGAGGGGTCACCCCATACACCATTCTTAGTAATTTTCGTAAACGAAGATGGTCTATTTAGATAGGATGAAGTTACTTCCCGTAATAGTGTGTGATCTTCTGCTCCTTTTTTTGCCTTTTTCATGTTGACTAGTTCTGGTCTTATAGCCAGCACAAGAGAGGTTTCAACAAATCCTGCATGATCGAAATCCCTACCCAGTAATTGCCAATAATTTATAGAGTTTATATTTGAATCCTGAAATTTAATCCGTTCAACTATTTGAGGTATGTACTGTAATAGTCCCGCGTTTCCATGATGGCCATTGAGAATGATTACATTATTGAGACCATTTTCAATTAAGGAAATACATACCTCGCTCAAAATGTCTGACAATGCAGAGCTACTTATGGATATGTTAAACAGTGGTTTATGTTCATATGATACTCCGTAGACAATTGCAGGAAGTACTAAAGATGGAATTTCCTTCGATATCGTATTTGCGATATATTCCACAATGATAGAGTCTGTAGAAACAGGCAAATGTTCTCCATGCTGTTCCAGAGAACCGACTGGAATTAGAACTTGTTCAACTTTATCTCGGAATGATCTTATATCGGGATCACTCATCTCAAAAATCTTCATTGTCGACAAGAGTTCAATATATAAATTGGGTTATAAACTATCAATGGCCTCTGATTTATTAGTTCAAACGATCTCTAGTTATATCGATTTCCATCGAAATATTTATGCCGCCATTATCTTCGTTTCTTTCTATTTCGGATCTTTTAGATATACTCGTCCCCAATTGACTTCAAGTCGACCCTCCAGGTATAACTTTACCGCTTCGAGTAATGTTATTGCTTCCAAACTTTGTCCTCTCTCACGAATTGTGTCAACATTATCATTTGGGGAAACCTGAAATGCCTTCTGACAAATAATTGGTCCCTGGTCTAGATCTTCTGTCACAAAATGTGCGGTGCAACCAACTATTTTTGCACCTCGTTCGTATGCTTGGACATATGCATAGGCACCGGGAAAGGCTGGCAAGAGAGAGGGGTGAATATTGATTATCCTGTTTCGATATCTCCACACAAAGTTTGGCGTCAGAATTCTCATATACCTACCAAGCAAGATCAAATCTATATTATGTTGTTCAATTATTTTTAAAATTTCTAATTCGGCCATCGTATGGTCAGTGTGGTCGACATGATAGAAAGGCACACTGAATTCTTTAACCATATACTCCAATGTTTTCTCGCTGCCAATTATTACAGCAATATTTGCATCTATCTCTGTTTTACTTTTTGCCTCCAGTAATTTAGTTAAACAATGAGGTTCTTTACTTACCAGTATTGCTACGTTTCTCGAGCGATTCGGCTCTTGAAAATGAACCTTTACTTCCATATTCAGTTTGTGCGCCAATTGTCTGAGTCCAGAAGAAAGATCTTCTTTGTTTACATGATTGAATGAAGCTTCAAGTTGCATTCCAAACAATTCCCTCACAACATTTTGATTAAGTTGTTCTATGTTACCATTGTTTTTGAATATGAAATTAGTAATATCAGCTACAACACCTTTTCTGTCCTTCCCTATGACTGTTACTTCGACAATTGTTTTCACGTCCGACTTCATAGTTCGACTCTGTCAATAGTCATTAATAGAATAAATTAAATCATTCTGATTTAATCAGACTGGTCAAGACTTATATAAGTTAAGTATGATCCGAGATTGTAATGGTCCTGCTTACACCAGAAAGTGTATTGATTATTGGGATATAGATTTTTCTTATCTTAATCACAAGCTAGATGACACTAGATGAGAACAGAACAGAAACAATCTAGAACTACCCGTCTAAGGAAGGATTTTGATTACAACAATCCCACGCGTAAGTGTGTAGTCTGTTATACATTGTCAAGTTGGCATTGCTATGAATGCAATACCGATTTTTGTGAGAAACACTTTCATGATGACAGCCACAGAAAAATGTGTAGGTTATAGCACTCATCAAGCAGATTTAAGCGCATGCAGGTTGTACTCGAGCCGAGAGGTCTAATATATAAGTCGGATGGTCACTTCGCAACCGTATTCGCATGCTACGATTCTAAACATTCGTATCTTGATCTTTTTACTCTTGTCATATTGCCAGCAATTTTTGTAGCTATGATCTTTTTTATTAGGTCACATCAAAAGTGGTAGGTGATGACTATTCATATTTTTAGAACTATATAGAAATGATGCGGGGGGTGGGATTTGAACCCACGAATCCCTTAGGAACAGGGATGTATGAGCTTGCTAAATAGCTCAAGCTCATTCTAAGCCTCGCACTCGCCTATTGGTAAATAAAACGAGACCTGCGCCGTTGACCAGGCTTGGCAACCCCCGCTCTTGTTTTTCCTTTCAATTAAAAACAAACAGCCAAATTTATCTATTCTCAATTAATACCTAAAATGAGTCAATCCACGGTAAATCATTCAAGGTTATTTGGGACTAATGGGGTTAGGGGAATCTTTGATGACCAGCTGAGTTTTGAAGTCGTGATAGATCTGATCCATTCCCTGGGGTCATATTATAGTGATGGGGACATAATTGTTGGGTGTGATGGAAGGAAATCCAGTCCTATTCTAACTCGGATTGTTCAAGCCACCCTAAACTCAGATGGGCATGACGTGGTTGATGCTGGTATTATACCTACCCCTTGCTTACAGTATTTTACAAAGAAAGGCGCTTTCACAGGTGGTATTATGATAACTGCATCTCACAATCCTCCAGAATATAACGGCATAAAACCGTCAGCAGACGATGGTGTAGAAATTTCCAGGAAAGATGAACTGAAGATAGAACGCATATACCGCGAGAAGAATTTTGCAAAGACTTTGGATTATGGCGTTACCCGTCAGCAGGAATTGTTGAAGTTCTACATTAGTGATGTTCTGAATTTGGTAGATGTTGAAAAAATTAGGAAACATCAATTTAAGATAGTAATGGACTTCGGAAATGGCGTCCAGGCATTAGTTGCACCGATACTAGCCAAGAAACTGGGATGTCAAGTTATCGCTATAAATGGACAGATAGACGGTGATTTTCTGGCAAGGGGCTCTGAACCTACCCCTGAAAATCTCTATGATCTGAGTTTCATGGTAAAAGAATTGGGAGCCAATCTGGGTGTTGCTTATGACGGGGATGGCGACAGAAGCATATTTTGTGACAATGAAGGCGTAGTGCATTGGGGAGATAGAACAGGAACACTATTGGTCAAACATCTCCTATCATTGAGGCATAGAAAAGCTCAGGTGGTATGTCCGATTAACACTACATCTGTTCTTGCCAAGATAGTAGCAGAACTTGGATCTGACGTCATATATACCAAAGTTGGAAGTGTGGAAGTGTCAAGGGAAATGTTGAAGAGAAAGGCTATAATTGGATTGGAAGAAAATGGAGGTTTTATGTATGGAGTACTAAATGAAGTAAGAGATGGAGCGCTCACAACGGCATTGATTTTGGACATGTTGGCTTCTGAAGATAATTCGCTATCAGGAATGTTTTCTAAGCTACCCGTGGTTTACCAGCATAAAACAAAATTTCGTTGTTCTAACCATAAATTAGTTGAAGAAGTCATTCAATGTTGTTTGCATCATGGGAATCCTGTCAGAGTTGAGACTTTAGATGGAATAAAGATCTGGATTGACGATGAGACCTGGATTATGATAAGACCCAGCGGAACCGAACCCCTTCTTAGAATGTACGCAGAATCGACTGACAGAGATCTCATAGATTCCAAAGTTAAGGAGTATACCAGACTTATCAACGAAATATTGGAAAAGAGTTAACCAAATAATATATTGACAACGTTTTTAATACTCTTATTTTCTACATCATATTCGATAAGATGATCCCGATGGGTGATAAATCAGATTGAGTAAGGAGTACTATGTCAAATTCGAAACGCCTAAAGACTTAGTGAATGAAGTATATGAGGCCGTAAGACTTGCAAGACAAAGCGGCAAAGTTCGAAAGGGTACTAATGAGACAACAAAGGCTATAGAAAGAGGAGTTAGTAAGTTGGTGGTCATTGCGGAAGACGTACAACCTCCCGAAGTAGTAGCGCATCTTCCCATTCTTTGTGAAGAGAGAAACGCTGCATATGTTTTCGTACCAAGTAAACAACAATTGGGTGAGTCATTAGGAATAGATGTTGGTTCAGCAGCGGCTACCATTGTGGATGCAGGGGATGCTCAACACATTGTTGATCAGGTCATAAATTCTATTTCTAATTTGAAGAACAAGAAGGAGCAATAAATAATCTATGAGTAAGACTGTGGAAGATAAAGTCACACCTGCTGAGGTAATTCAAATCGTGGGTCGAACAGGCATTGCGGGTGAGGTAATTCAGGTTCGTGTTAAGGTTTTAGAAGGGAAGGACAAGGGCCGTATATTAACTAGAAATGTAAAGGGATCGATTAGAGTTAGTGATATTCTAATGCTGAGAGAGACAGAAAGAGAGGCACGAAAAATCAAGTAATTATTATTGGTGTGAGTTAGACTTTTGAGTAAACTGGTCCGTTCGCTTCGTAGTTGTTTCTTCTGTGGCAGACAAATACTTGCTGGTAACGGGATAATGTTGGTTAAAAATGATGGGGCGATACAGTGGACCTGTTCAAATAAATGTAAAAAGAATCTTCGTAAATTGAAACGAGATCCAAGAAAGATGAAATGGACCGACAAATACGTAAAGGGCGGAATTAGAGTCAAGAAATGAATTGGAAAATAAGAATAAATTGCAATCAAATGAAGAAACTCTCATCGTTATAAAACCTGATGGCTTCAAGCGTGGACTGACTGGAAAAATTATTTCCAGGTTTGAAGATAAAGGATTTCAAATAAAGAAGATAAAATCGTTCCAATTTGAAAAAATGGAAGCTGAAGAATTCTATAATATTCATAGAGACAAGCCATTCTTTAATGAGTTAGTCTCATTCATAACTTCGGGGATAGTTGTAGCATGTATAATGGAGGGAAACCATGCAGTCACCACAACAAGACTAATGATTGGAAGCACTAAATCTTCTGAAGCCGGTGCTGGTACTATACGGGGAGATTTTGGACTTGGATTAACGGACAATATAATACACGCTTCTGATTCCGCTGAAAGCTTCATAAAAGAGTCAAAAGTCATTTTTGGTAAGTGAAGATTAGACAGCCAATAGTTGTAGTGTTAGGTCATGTAGACTCGGGAAAAACTTCTCTTCTTGATCAGATGCGGGGAACCGCTGTACAGTCAAGGGAAGTTGGAGGAATAACACAACACATCGGGGCGAGTTTTTTTCCTATAGAAATAGTAAAGGACATAACCGGACCGCTCTATACTCAGCTTGCGAAGTCAGATTCGCCTATCCCAGGTCTGTTGGTGATTGATACTCCCGGTCATGAGGTCTTTGCCAACCTTCGAATGCGTGGCGGCTCTGCAGCAGACATTGCAATTGTTGTTGCCGACGTAAACAAAGGATTTGAAGTACAGACTGTTGAGAGTATACAGATCTTAGAAAAGCGAAAGGTTCCGTTCGTTATTGCACTAAACAAGATTGATCAAATCCCTGGTTGGAATAATACTAAATCTATCTTTATTAGTGAACAGATAAAGGCACAAGGAAATGACATGATATCCACCCTGGATGAAAAAATTTACACCGTCGTTGGTTCCTTATCGAGATTGGGTTATAATTCGGAAGCATTCTGGCGAATAAAGGATTTTACCAAGGAGGTCGCCATAGTGCCGGTTAGCGCTGCAAAAAATATTGGCATTCCTGAATTAATGGCTGTTCTAGTAGGACTTGCGCAGCAATACATGACAAAGAAATTAGAGCGTCATGAAGGTGAGACGAAGGGCATAGTGTTAGAAGTGAAAGACGAATTGGGTTTAGGGCCTTCCGCAAATATCATTCTTATCGACGGGGTGCTAAAACAGGGCGACCGGGTGGTTGTAGCTAAACGTGACAATGCAATTGTTACTAAAGTCAAGGCTCTTCTTTTACCTAAACCACTAGATGAGATGCGTGATCCCCGTGATAAGTTTAGACCAGTTGACCATGTCGTAGCCGCAGCAGGACTAAAAATTACCTCGCCGGAGCTGGATGGCGTTTTAGCAGGAAGTCCGTTGTATGTTCTGAAGGACGGTGAAGACGAGGGACGACTCAGATCATTAGTCGAATCTGAGATTAAAGCAGCAATAATAAGAACCGATTCGAATGGGATAGTCCTTAGGTGTGATACAATTGGTTCCTTAGAAGCTACAGTGGACCTACTGAGAAAGGACAAAATTCCGATCCAATCTGCTGATATAGGGCACATTACGCGAAGGGATGTCTTAGCGGCGTCTGCAGTTAAGGAAAAAGATAGATATATTGGAGTGATTCTTGGGTTCAACGTTAGAGTATTAGATGAGGCAGAAAGAGAAGCCTCAGAAAGAGGGATAAAAATATTTAACGAAAAGATCATTTATAATCTTGTACGCAGCTATACCGATTGGGTTAGTTATCAGAAAGAACACGAAGATTCGATATTATTCAACGAAATATCCCCTGTTTGTAAGTTCCAATTCTTGAAGGGATATGTTTTCAGAAGAAATGATCCTGCAGTATTTGGAGCAGAGATTCTGATAGGGAGGCTTAGACAAAAGGTTCCAGTAATCAACGAAAATGGGAAGAAAATTGGGTCAATACATCAAATTCAAGAAGGTGGAAAAAATCTATCTGAAGCTTCTATAGGTACCCAGGTGGCAGTTTCCATGAAAGAACCTGTCATTGGAAGACAGATCAATGAGGGGGATATCTTTTATACTGACCTGACAAGCAAAGAGGCTAAATTATTAATTGAATCTTTTTCCCATCGCCTGGGTCCCGAGGAACAAGAAGTTTTCCAACACATTCTATCCAAAAAACGCGAAGCCGATCCGTCGTTCGGGTACATTTAATTGAAAAATAATGTGTATTGAAATAATCTTATTGATACTTTTCCAATAAACCCTCAAGTCCTTTTTCACCCACTGCACCAACGGCCTTGTCTACGGCTTTCCCGTTCATGAAAACGATGAACGTTGGTATTGCATAAACATCGAACCTCATCGCAATCCCCTGGTTGTCATCTACATTCAACCTACCAAAAGAAACTTTATCACCATATTTTTTCGCCAATTTATCAAAAATAGGTAACATAAATTGACAGGGTCCGCACCATGTAGCCCAGAAATCTACTAATACCGGCTTGTCAGAACTAATAACTTCATCGAAATTTTTTTCTGACAACTCTATCAATGGAAGACTACTATTATTATGAGAACTCATAATATTCAATATTAGTTGTATTTGATATTTAAATCTTGTAAGAAAGCACCTAAGATTTAACCTAGGTCTTTCATAAACATAAGATATTCCATGGAATATTTGGAATAAACTTTCTCGCATAACGAATGAAGATGTTGGTTATTCTCTTCTATTTGAGGGATTAAAGGTAAATAAATTTACAAGTCTGCAATATAGCGTATCTTTACCAAATCATCTTTTTGAATTACTTCCATTGCGTGATATGTTATTCCTTTGACCTCTGTTTTGTAATTATGTTTTATTAAATCCACAGAGTCTGCCCTAGAATGTGCCTCCAACTTGTAAGTCGATTTTAGAGAGATCGATACCGTAAATTTTGACATTACAAGTCCCTCAACTAGAACGATTAAAAGTACTTTCTCTAACCAATTATACAGCAGATGACTTATATCGTCGCCCTCTACCTTTATCTCGATTGGAATCTCTCCGTTGGCATTATCTGTATCGAACATCAAATTTACAAGACCTCTGGCTGAATAATCGAAGGCCTCTGCCATCGAATGACCATATGCCTCTACGTAGGCATCGGTAATGTGTTCTAGATATCTAAACCCTCCACCCACAGAAGCAAGTTTACTGGGAATGATAATATAATTAATCGCAAAATCTAAATGAGAACCGTATGTCCTCACAATTGTGAAGATCGAGCTCCCTCGTGGAATGAGAGACATAGAATTTGAAGAATCAAAATACATGGAGTTGATGAGGCAGAAATTTATAGATGCCGCCCAGAAATTTAATTTCAACTTTATGGAACCGTCTCCTTTAGAGTTGCTTTCTACGCTCGAAGCTAAAAGTGGACCCTCGATTAGCAATGAAACATATAGCTTTACTGACAAGGGCGGACGCATGATAGGACTTAGATTCGATCTAACTGTCGGGCTCTCTCGATTCGTTTCACAAAGAAGAGAATTGAAGATGCCTACCAAAGTCGCATCCTTTGGCGGGGTATGGAGGTATGATGAACCTCAGTTCGGCAGATACAGATACTTTCACCAATGGGACGTAGAAATATTTGGTTCATTTAGCAATGAAGCAGACTCTGAAATTATCGAATTTGTCTACAAGTTTCTTGAAAACCTTGGCCTCGAAGTAGTTGTTGAAATCAACCACAGGCAGATTATTGAAAGATTCGTGAGGGAAAAACTGGGAATTTCTGCCATGTCCACCATTGCTGAAATGTTACGAGCAGTTGATAAGTTATCTAAAAAAAAACCCCAACAGATATATGAAGAGTACGAGGGAAAACTGGATTTGTCAAAGTTACGACAACTAATAGAATTCTCAAATTTTAAAGGTAAACCTGAAGATTGCCCTGAAATTATTTTATTGGAGAACTTTGAAGGATGGAAAAGTACACTCGAAATTTTTGACTCATTAAAGTCAAGAGGAGTCAAGAATGTTCAACTCAATCTTGGTGTCGTACGAGGACTTGATTACTATTCAGGGTTGGTCTTTGAAGTATTTGACCCATCAACGGCTATAGGTGCACTCGTTGGAGGAGGTAGATACGACAAATTAACCGAAATATTTGGAAGAAAGGATATTGGCACGACTGGTGCTGCAGGAGGCGTCGAAAGAATATTGTCGGCAATGAGAAACCACAATCTGATGAAGCTCAAAAATAGACCACTGATTTATGTGGCTTACTCATCCGAAAATGTAAAAAATCATGCCATTCGAATAGTTTCCGATCTTAGGACCAGTGGATACACTACGGATTATGATTTTCAAGGTCGGCGTATCGACAAACAGATTAATGAAGCTATCTCGAGAGGGGCATCAGTAATCATCATAGTTGACCAAGACGAAATTAAGAAACAAAAAGTAACAATTAGAAATAATAAGGGAGAGACAAGCAAACACAAAATAACTGACCTCATAAAAAAAATGGATGAGGTTTTAATGTTCTGCTAAATGTGTTGATTCAAATACGAATTACCCTTTATTTCTTGCCTGAAGGTGCTCACTTCTAAAAATCTCTTAAATATCAATACTCGAAGGATGGATTAAATACGTGACTTATCTACATGCGGTGATAGCACTTTTTCAACCTGTTAGCGCATTCGACTAATAAATCAATTTAATTGATATAACTGTAATGTTATCAGTAGTACGTTGAACTAATCAGTGAGTGCCCATAAATTATCCCGATCGATGAACAATATTCCTTATTTGTAAACCGCAAAGCTATTTATGGGTATGCTAAGCCGTGAAGTTGTTAGAAAAGGCTATGATGTTGCATGACTGACAACCTTTACCATGATGTCGTAATAATAGGCTCAGGGCTTGCAGGCTTACGTGCCGCTATATCATGTGCAGAGACTAATAAAAAATTAAGCATAGGAGTTATTTCGAAAGTGCAAGTCATGAGATCGCATTCCGTGTCCGCGGAGGGTGGGACGGCCGCGGTTCTTTTTGAAGACGAAGGAGATAACAAAGCTTCTCATATATACGACACCATTCGTGGAAGTGACTTTCTTGCAGATCAAGATGTTGCCGAGCGACTGGTATGTCAAATGCCCGATGAAATATACAAACTAGATGATTGGGGAATGCCTTGGTCGAGAAAGAATGATGGTAGGATTGATCAGCGTCACTTTGGCGGATACTCCTTCCCAAGAGCAACATATGCACAAGATAAAGTAGGGTTCTACGAAATGCAGACACTATATGATACTTGTTTAAAATTTGATAATATTCATTTTTATAATGAATGGTTTTGTACCTCTATACTTGATGATGGTAACAACAATTTCGCAGGCCTGACTGTCATAGAAATGAAGAGTGGGGATTTCCTCATTGTTAAGGCTCTAGCCGGAATAATTTGCACAGGCGGTGCAGGAAGGATGTATAGCTTCTCCACCTACGCGTACTCCTCAACGCCAGACGGTTTAGATATGGCATATAGAGCAGGTCTTGCTTTGAAGGATATGGAATTCGTTCAATTTCATCCAACAGGCATCATACCATCAGGGATACTCATAACTGAAGGGGCAAGAGGTGAGGGAGGTTATTTGATAAATAATCAGGGTGAGAGATTCATGAAGAGATATGCTCCAAAGAACATGGAACTTGCGCCACGCGATGTGGTATCGAGGTCGATGATAATGGAGATACAAGAAGGAAGGGGCTTTGCGCATGAAACGGGAGTTGAGTGTCTAAAGTTGGATTTAACCCATATTAGTGAAGATCGTATCAAAGAACGACTTGCGGGAATTAGAGAAATTGGTATTAAATTTTCTGGAGTAGATATTGTCAATGAACCTATAGAGATAAGGCCAGTTTGTCACTATATGATGGGGGGTATCCACACGGACATCGATGGAAGAACTGAAATGGACGGGCTATGGGCAGCTGGAGAAGCGGCCTGCAATAGTACTCATGGTGCGAACAGGTTGGGAGCAAATTCAACTTCGGAATGCTTAGTATGGGGAAAAATCACAGGAATGCTTGCAGCAGTGTATGCCTATACTCATTTGAACAGATCAATAGACATACCTAATGACAAGATACTACTTGAAGAAAAAAGAATCTACGATGGAATCTTCAGAGGCAGAGGTAATGTAAATCCGTACGAAATCAAGAAAGAGTTAACTGACATGATGGACAAAAATGCTTATGTTTTCAGGAATGAAGATGGATTGACGGAGGGATTGAAAAAAGCTAGAGAATTAAGCAAGCTTGCCTGGAACCATGTAGACGATAAGGCTAAGGAATACAATACAAATTTTGTAAACGTTATGGAGCTTGACTCTATATTACGGGTTTCAGAGATAATACTTATGGGAGCACTTAATCGTAAAGAATCAAGAGGAGCCCATTCCCGTACAGATTATCCTAATCGTGATGACATTAATTTCTTGAAGCATACTTTGGCTTACTATAATAACGCCGAACCACATCTCGCATGGCACCCCGTAAAATTCACTCAGTATGCACCGGTGGAAAGGAAATATTAATGAAAATGCTAAGACAAAACAACAATCGAGATAATCGAGAGGGGCTAAAAGGATGGCTAAACCCTTTAAGATATGGCTGGGAACGGGTGTCTTATTGGCTCCAAAGACTTACAGGGATTTTTCTTTTGGTCTATTTTGTAGGTCATGTTTTTGAGACGAGTTCTTTGGTTAGTGGAAGGGACGCATGGAATGCAATGCTAGAATTGACTCAGACCACGTGGGGACATTCTTTTCTAATCATGGTGATTGGTGCTAGTACTTTCCATTCGGCCAATGGAATTAGGCTTATCTTTACCCACGTTGGTATCGGATTGGGAAAACCAGGAAGGCCAGATTACCCATATTATCCTTCCTCTTTGAATACAAGACAAAGATCCGGCATATGGATTGCATTAATCTTGACAGCAGTTGCCATGCTATATGGAGCAAATGTGTTACTAGGAGGCGATTAGAAACAGAATTGAATGGCATCAGTAAACTAGCTTTGAAGGAGAGTCAAATTATGAAGATCCACTATATAACGGGTATCTTGGCTTTGTTTGTTGTGGCTGTACATATCTTGATGCGATTAATACTCCCTTATTCATCGAGTCTTGAATATGCCCACGTGATTGCGAATTACCATAATTTTTTCTACGCAATATTACTAGAATCTATCCTTGTATTGATTTCAATTCATGGATTCAACGGAGTCAGGGTAATTCTTTTGGAGTTAAGACAGAGCAAAATCTGGGAAAATAGTGTGACTATAACAACAATTATTGCAATGATTGTCTTAGTCTCTTATGGAACGAGAACAATTATTCTTGCAAATGGCCTAGGGTTGTGATATTGGACAATTGAGGGAACTAGACAATATAACGAGAAAGAGCGATAAAAAAACACGCCACGATCCAGAGGGAGATAATTTTGATCTCAAAAAAACGACCTTGAGAGTGTTCAGAACTAACACTGCGCAGGGTAAAGATTCACACTTTGACTCATTAGAGGTTCCGGTGCAGCGATGGACTACGGTACTTGATTCGCTATTGTATGCCAAAAGTTACATAGATAGCAGTATAGGAATACGATATTCTTGCAGAATGGCATCTTGTGGATCGTGTGGAATGAAAATAAATGGAATTCCTAGACTCGCCTGTTATACTAAAATTTCTGAATTAGAAGATCCTGTCGTAGTTTGCGAACCTTTACCAAATTTCCCTGTAATTAGGGATCTTGTAACTGATTTTAGTCAATTTTTCAATCATCATAAGAGTATTAATCCATACATACAGAACTTGAGCGATGATAAGACTGAAAAAAATGATGAAGTATCGTCTTCTAATTCTCATCGTCAGTCGCGTGAAGAAGTAGACAAGTTTTTACAATTCTCCTACTGTATTAAATGTGGGCTATGTTATTCAGCATGCCCGACAGTGGCAACGGATATTAAATTCCCAGGTCCTCAAGCACTTGCGCAGCTATACAGATATTATGCTGATTCCAGGGATGCGGGAAAAGATAGATTGAATATAGTGGACGACAGACATGGTTTATGGAGATGTCATTTTGCCGGTTCGTGCAGCAAAGTTTGTCCTAAGGGAGTAGATCCGGCTTTAGGTATCCAATTGTTACGGTCGTATATGCTCGGAATTTCAAAGGACAAAAGAAATGGCTAAAATCATAACCGTTATCTGACCCGGCGCGAACTTTAGTAATCCCGTAGAAAAACTAAAAGTTATTGCTCATTTTGTTGGTAATTTACTCTCATTCACTTGTTTGGTGATGGCATCTGCCATGAAATGGTTGCTTACTTTTACTTTCACGTTCTCTATTCCTTGAATTTTATATACGTTATCACGCACATCTTGTGCAATCTTGAAGCCAAATATGGCAGGACAAAATGGGCTAGTAAGATGCAAATCTATATCCACGTTTCCCTCACTAATATCAACTTTGTCAACAAGTTCGAGTTCCGAGATAGAAACTCCTATTTCGGGGTCTACAATCTTGGAGAGTTCATCAAATATCAATCTACGAAGTTGCTGAATTTCTTGACTCATATTATTATGATCCAATTTATTCCTATTTAACTATTAATTTAAGGACTTTCTTTTTCAAACAAATAGTTATTAAATATTCGAGCGTGGGCCACAAATCCCCAATACAATGCTCAAATATAGTATTAAATAAAGCCCTGTTTGTTCAATCCGCATGTATAGGTCGAGGCCGAAGGGAGATCTAGACCGAGACACCCTTAATTTCTTATCCTCCATGAATATGGACAATGAAATAATATCGTATGACATCTTGGGGACCCAAGCACATCTTGTAATGCTATATGAGAAAGGTCTTTTAGAAGTTAAGCCTCTCAAGAAGATTCTGAATGAGCTAGAAATATTGCTCCAAAACCCAGGCAAGATAAATAGGCTCGGATACGAGGATATACATGAAGCAATAGAAACTCACTTGGTTAAGAAATTAGGTATCGAAATCGGCGGAAGGATTCAAACAGGTAGGTCCAGAAATGATCAGGTTATTCTCGATGTTAGAATGAAAGCTAGGGACGAATTAAACAATATTTACTCAAAAATTATCTCCTTAATTGATAGCATATTACAGAAAGCAGAACAGAATTTAGGCTCTATTATGCTGTTATATACCCATCTCCAGCAGGCACAGATTGGAAACCTTTCACACTATCTCTTATCTTATTCAGACCAATTGTTTAGAGATTTAGATAGACTCTATTTGGCGTATACTAGAATCAATAAGTCCCCACTTGGTTCAGGTCCTGTAGGAGGATCGACTATTCCGATAGACAGAGAAAGGACAGCCATGCTCTTAGGTTTCGATGGATTGGTAACAAATTCACTCGACGCTACTTCCTCCAGAGATACTATTGTCGAATTAATGTCATCATTGTCTATTTTGATGATTACATTGAGTAGAATAGCGGAAGATCTCATAATTTGGTCAACCCAGGAATTCGATTATGTGGAACTGGCGGACAAATGTGCTTCTTCATCAAGCGCTATGCCACAGAAAAAAAATCCTGACCCTCTTGAGCTACTACGATCCAGAACAACAATTGTTGTAGGGAATCTTATAACATCATTTGCCTTATTGAAAGCCTTGCCTTCTGGTTATAGCAGAGATTTGCAGGATTTGAAGCTAGTTTTTTTAAATTCATTGTCGATCGTATCTTCTTGCCTAACCATCACAGATATTGTCATTGGTTCTCTAATAATTCATAAAGATCGCATGAAGGATGCAGTAATTAACAGCTATGCCAATTCCATTGACATAGCTGAGCAGCTTGTCATGCAAAAAGGACTGGTTTTCAGAACGGCTCACAAGATAGTAGGTTCACTGGTTGAAATGGCCCTTTCCAAAAACAACGCATCACTTTCCTCCTTGAGTGTAAATGAGATAGAAGCCGTAATCAAAAGGACATCTGTTCCGCTTAAGGCTAAAGATTTACAGGAAATTCTTGAACAAGTGACACCGGAGAAAGTAATTCTGTTGCGCTCATCAATAGGATCCTCTAACCCCGACGAACAGAAAAAAATAATTAAATCTTCAAAAATTCGAGCCCAAGAATACAGTGACGATATAAGAAAGAGAAAAATGCAATTGAGTAGGGCATTACATAACCTAAGACAGGTCGTGATATCGTACATAAATAAGAGTGGTTAGTAACGTATTATGAAAAAATCCAGAACACTTTCTAAAAATAGAAATGACTTAAGACTGATAATTTAATTTAATAGCCCGGCCCAGATTCGAACTGGGGTCAAAGGCTCCAAAGGCCTCTATGCTTGGCCACTACATTCGGCGAATCGAAGTTCTCTACCGGGCTTCCGGGCCTGAATTTCGTATGCCTTGCCATATTTATAATGTTATGTAACTGTCTAACAGTTTGTTCAGTTTAGCCATAGGATCTTCCATCTTATTAAGAATATTGCTAGCGAGTTTCTTTTGTCGTAACCGTGATGGTTCATCATTAATCATCTTTCTTACTAAATCTACAAGCCTATCTGGTCCACTTACTTTTTTTACTAATCCAGTTCGGATAAGATAATCCTCAACATAAAATTGGATTGGTGAGATAGAGATCGTCGGTTTTCCCAAAAGAGCAGCTTCAGCAGTCATTGTGCCTCCGGCACCTATAAAAATGTCTGCGATTGAAATTAGTTCCAACCCATCTACTATCTTGTCTAAAACGGTAATTTTTGATCCAAACCTTCTTGATATTTCTTCTACTTGCTCTTCATACCTACATAGGATTAGAATATTGGTCGTCTTATGAAGATTTTCGATTAGCGATTGAATTAAAGAGATAGTAGTTTTATTTTTCTTGCATATCATGTAAGCAGCTTTAGTCTCCTCAGGTCTTATAACGACAGTCTTCTCCTTTGTAAGTCGATACTTCGCCCTCAAATTTTCCGAAGCGGGAACGTCCTTTATCTGTTGCCTTTTTAGCCATACTGCGGGATCGAGCGCTCTATAACGAATGATTTGCTTCCTTCTTATGCCGAAATTTTCCCAAGCATGGTATGGAATAACCCAAGGACACAATAGAAATTGGGCAAGTGGAATGGTAAGTTTTCCTACTGCGTATGCATGAGGAGAATCGTTAAAAACTATCTGTCTAATACCCAGTCCAAACGCGACTCTCGCAGCCTCTGGAGAACAAAAACTAATCGCAACATCTGGTCCAAATTCCTTTACAGTATCTGCTAAATCATAAGTTCTTTTTGCACTTTGTCTAAGCTTGTCATACTTGAGTGGTCCGCCGTATTTTCCTATTATCTCCATTTGAAGTAATTTCTCTCGCGCTAATTCAGTACATTCCCTATATTTTCTTGAAGTGCATAGTACACTTTTTCCCGCTGACAATAAGTTGTCCACAATCGGCTTAAAGAAAAGTACCTGTTTTGGTGTCAAAATATCAAACCAGATTCTCAAACGATCCATGTTGAAAATCCGGTATAGAAAAAACTTTTCTTTAACCCTTATTTTACATAGCTTTGGTAATAAATAACCTATGATGAATATGGAGACCCATCTGAGTTGAGTGCGGGGTCATCATCTTTGCCAGTTACGACGATCTACGGCTTGAGTACTGAGGGATACAAACTTGCATCATCCATCGCACTTAAAGGTGCAAAAGTCTCCTTGGTCGATGATTCTGCAGGTATGGCTATTTCACTTAAGCCGGACCTCGCAAGAACGTACCCAGATGTCAATGCATTAATAGAAGACGGACCTCTACTTGCTGTTGAACCAACAGATCTTGCAATAAACAACGCGGCTTACATCTTTTTTGCTCCCAGAATAAGGAAAACAGGTCATGACGTAAAGATAGATGTTGCTTCGAAATTTCAGGATGCGGTAAAACATGTAAAAAAAAATTCTTCTATTATATACACAGTTCCAACAGGATTTGGAACTAACAGCGAAAATATCGCATTAATTGAACATATAACTGGGATGACAATCGGAAAGGATATCTTTTATTATTATATGCCAGCGAATACTATCCCCGTATCGAATTCAGACTTGTATATCGGTACTTACAAAGCCCGCCAAGATTCACAGTTAGCGAAACTCTTAAGCACAAATGACTCAAGGAAAAAAATCAACTTCGTCGATATCGGTTCATTAGAAATTTTGCATTCGATTCGAATTTTGGGACATTACAGTGGGATGGCAAGTATACTAGAAATATGTCGCTACGTTCGAGAAGGTCAAACAACGACCGAGATAACAAAGGGTTCTTTTAATGAGATATACTTAGATGATGTGGCCAGTGGACTATATGATTTAAGAGCGATAGGTGCCTCACTGGGTGGATCGTCGCCGCTAATGTACCTTGTGAATGGAACGATAAAGAGCATAGAGGCTTACGTTAAGCACTTGATAGATGAAACTCGAATGATGTTGAAAAAACGGGAACTGAAGGCCAGTAGAACTAAGGTGACTATTGCCTGGACGATGGACCAAAACGAAATGAGAGGGGATAAACTCGATTTATTGTCCATTCTTGAAGCCAGATTAAAGGACTATATTGGAGAAGTCGAAACACAGCACGGCTCTTTTGATTTTTACCCAACCGAAAAAACAATGATGGTTATTGCTTGTTCAAAGGCAGATTTTAATAATATAGTAAAAAGAAATATCAATTCTGATCTCATTGTAATTAGGGCGACTCCCATATCGCAAACCTTGTAATAAGAATTCTGAAAAGAATACTTCCTGAAGGGTTGGAGGTCGACCCAGCAAAGTATAAGGTTAACTTCCCGATCCATACTACATACGCAGGAGAATAAAAAGAATGTTAGAAGCCAAATGTCCTCACTGTTTAGGCCGTGCTGAAGTCGACGATGATTTATCATTTGTCGAGTGCAGGCACTGTGATTACCATGATACATATGAAAATTATATTGAGACCATGAGAGAGAAGGCTGAAAACATGTCTAGTGATTTTCAATCAAACTGGTATCAAAGAAATTAAAAATTATCCCATTGTTTGTCATGAAAGAGATGTGAATCATTCTTTGTAGGTCGAATCGATGTACGATAATATTTAGTGAATAATCACTTTACCAGTATGATCAATTGTCCGAACAGGTCAGCTCCGCGCGATTCAGACATTCAAATGCATATCTACACGTACTTGCACGCAAACCATTGTGTTTCGCAGCGAGAGGGATATGGGCCGCCCTTGATTATTTTTTTGAATCCAATGGATTGTGTTTGTCCCAATGCTGTATTAAATTTGATATTGAGAAAGGTTAATTAAAGCTGTATTATTCGTTCAATTAGAAATGGCAATATTTAAGGTAATAGTTTCTGATAAACATGGTAAGAGTATTAGCAGAGAGTTGAAAGACAAAGAAGCACAGCCATTACTTGGTTCGAGGATTGGCGACCTTGTGGATTCTTCAATTCTTGGAATATCAAATGGTAAGTTCCAGGTAACCGGTGGAAGTGACAAATCCGGTACCCCTATGAGAAAGGATGTTCACGGTGGTGTGAAGAAATACATATTGTTGTCCAAAGGAACTGGCATGAGAAGTAATCGGGAAGGTATTAGGAAAAGGAAGTTAATCAGGGGAAATATAGTTACGGAAGAAATATATCAACTGAATTGTATGCTTGTTGAGGGTAGTATGCCCGAAACTTCCGCACAACAAGCATAGCACACTAGGAATTTACCTCTTTATTATGCAAATGCGATAAGGCATAAGTTGTATATACTGGAATTAGGTTAATATCCCCGAAAAATTCCACTATGAATGTTGCATTGGAAAGAAACTTTACCTGATTGGTATGTCAAAGAATATGGATATCAACCATGTGTAAACATTGGAACCTCAGGGCATGTAGATCATGGAAAAACTACTTTGGTCGAGGCCATTACAGGAGTGTGGACTAGTGGCCATAGTGAAGAACTGAGGAGAGGAATTACGATAAAGGTAGGTTATGCGGATGCAGCGTTCTATAAGTGTGCTCAATGTCCTCCGCCTTTATGCTATTCTACTAAGCCGGAGTGTAATAATTGTGGAGGAGTATCTGAACTTAGCAGAGTAGTAAGTTTTGTAGATTCACCTGGCCATGAAAGCTTGATGGCTAATATGCTTTCTGGCGCAGCACTGATGGATGGGGCGATTCTAGTTACAGCTGCAAATGAAAGGGTGCCACAACCTCAAACTAGAGAACATTTCTTGGCACTTCAAATTCTTGGAATTAAACAAATAGTCCTAGTTCAAAACAAAGTTGACTTGACTACCTATCAAGAATCCATAGATAATTACATGCAGATTAAGGATTTTGTCAAAGGTAGCTCTGTACAAGATGCGCCTGTAATTCCCATTTCTGCCCAACACAAGTTGAACATGGATGCACTAATTGGTTCTATAGAAGAGACCATTAAAACACCTACACGTTCGAAAGGCTCTGAACCCATGATGCATGTTTTACGATCATTCGACATCAACAAGCCAGGAATATCCTTAGAACAAATCAAAGGAGGTGTTTTGGGTGGTGCTTTGATCCAAGGTGAATTGAATGTTGGTGTTGAAGTAGAGATCAGACCCGGTTTATGGGATGAAAAGAAGAATAAGTATGAACCCGTCAGATCCAAAATTGCCACACTTGGAACTGGGGCTGGCCTTGTTGAGAACGTTAAACCTGGGGGATTAGTCGCTATAGGAACTCTTCTAGATCCATCTTACGTAAAGAGCGATTCCTTAATTGGTTCTGTGGTGGGTCTTCCAGAAAAACTGCCCGAAGATGTTGAAGATATAACTGTAGACTACCAACTTTTTGAGACAGCTGTAGGAACTCATGAGATGATAAAGGTAGATCCGATAAGAAACAAGGAGTCACTGAGATTGAATATTGGTACTGCAGCTACACTTGGAACCGTGATGCACACAAAAGACAAAAGAGTTGAAATAAAATTGAAAAGGCCCGTATGTATGCTAGAGAAGAGTAGAGTTGCAATAAGCAGAAGAATCGGTGATAGATGGCGCCTTATAGGTTCAGGTATTACAGCCTGAATAATTGCATTATCACGCTATTTGAATTCTTCCCTCCTCGTCAAGTCCGCCTAAGCATGTATTCACTTCAAGTATTCCAATAACTGTTGAAAGATTCCTTGTATTATTTGTTCAAGATTCAAGTGCTAGCAGTTTACCATCCAAGACTGCGGTGACCTGGCCTGATCCTTTGTCGACTAAGCCTATTTGTGTGCATTTCATCTTATTTCTTTTAAATATGTCTTTAGCATTGTCTACGGAAGATTTTGAGAGTATTATGCAGAAGCCGATTCCCATGTTAAAGGTGGAGTACATCTCGCGTTGCTGAATGTGACCATCTTCCATTATTTGCCTGAATACTCCTTTGGGCTCTGGAAGATTATCCAACTTATAATTTACCTTTTTGCTAAGTCTTGAAAGCTTTGTAAAAGAGCCTCCTGTTATATGAGCAAGGCCATGGACAGATGTCCTATCAGTATTGAGAAGTTCATTAACCGGGTTTACATAGATTCTAGTCGGCCGGAGTAGCTCTTCTCCCACTGAATCTTTGATAAATTGTGCGCTGTCGTTCATTTTATACTTTGACAGAAGTACTTTCCTAGCTAGACTGTACCCATTAGAATGTAGTCCACTACTTTCTACACCTAGTATCATATCGCCTTCTTTGATTTTTTCGCCTAACACTAACGATTTTTTATTAACAATACCAAAAACTGTACCTACCAGATCAAATGAAGTAGAGTCAATTTTATGCAGTAGATCAGGAACTATGGCCGTTTCACCACCAATTATAGCCATACCACATTGCTTTGCAGCCTTCGAAAGACCTCTAAATACTTCTTTTACTAAATGAGGGTCAGGAGAACTCAGTGCAATATAATCTAAGAATCCTATAGGCATCGCACCGACGCAAATTATGTCGTTAACATTCATCGCAATACAATCAATCCCTATGGTATCATACTTTTTCATCAAATGTGCAATTAGTATTTTTGAACCCACTCCATCCGAATGAAGAGCCATAATCCTTGAACCAATTTCTATTAGAGCCGCATAATGTCCGAAACCTGACAATACCTTCCATCCAGCACTAGTGATGTGAGTTCTAGATATCGCATTAGCTATTTGAGACTGGAGATTCCTAATTTTCTTTAGGTCCACGCCTGCCTTAGCATAATTCATTGTCATCGAGAGGATTATCAAAATTTTGTGTTTAATAGATATTGCGAATGAATTCCATTCGTAATTTTTTGTTTCTAAGATCACCAATGATCACATCTAACTTATAAAAGAGATCCTGATTAAATGACAGTGACTAATTTGGAATCAACATTTGATGATGCAGAACAGATATTCGTTGAATTATCTAACTCTCAGCGATTAGAGATAATACATTCTTTGCATAGACAAAAACTGAACTTAGCTGGCCTTTCAAAGGAATTGGGAGTCACTATGCAAGAAGTTCATCGAAATTTGAACAGACTGATGGAAGCTGGACTAATTGAAAAAAAATCAAGTGGTGTATTTTCTCTGACAACGTTTGGGAGTACTATTATTAGACAGATCCCTTCAATTGATTTCTTATCGAAAAATAGACTCTATTTCTCCGATCATACCTTCGGCGACATGCCAATGAAATTTATCCAAAGGATAGGAGCATTGAGTAATGGTGAAATCATTCGAGGTTGGGTTGCTGTTATTGAGCGTATAAAAGAAATGTACAGACAATCACGTGAATATATTTATGGTATGCTACCTCAGGTGACGCATGATCTGATTGAAACGGTCATACCGATGGTTAGGGAGCATGAAGTCGTATTCAAATATATCTTGCCTGAAAATGCACAGGTTCCCAAAGCCGGCATGAAACTACTGGGAGATATTAGCTACAGTGATTTGTTAAAGCGAGGGCTTATTGAAAGGAAAATGATCAAGAAGATTACCGTTGCGGTGGTCTTGAATGAAAGAGAAGCGTTGGTGATGTTTCCGTCTACGCGTGGAGAGACTGACATGAACGAAATGTTTTGCAGTAGCTATGGTGAAACAGGAAATTTTTTCCACGAATGGTCTCATGACTATTTCTTTTACAATTGGTATAATTCCCATTCATTTGATCCAGAAAAGCTCAAAATAGTATAAAAACTAAGCATAAATGGTTATCAACGGTAAGAAGAATGTTTTCCCAATTATGTCTTCCAAGATTACTAAGTTCTGGCCCGTTTCCTACTGCCACTCGCCATACTAGCTAGGTGAAGTGCTGAAAACATCACCTTAGCCTTGTGAAGAGTTTCTTTCCATTCTTTTTTAGGTACAGAATCCATAACAATACCAGCCCCAGCTTGGACATATGCGTTATTACTATTCACGAATAACGATCGTATTGTTATCGCGAAATCACATGATTTATTGAAGGAGAAATATCCTACAGCTCCCGAATAAGGACCACGTCGGGATGGTTCCAAATCATCTATAATTTCCATAGCCCTAACTTTGGGTGCTCCCGTCACAGTTCCAGCTGGGAAAAGAGCCTTAAAGGCGTCAAAACAATCTTTCCCGTCGTCTAGTGAACCTTCCAAATGCGATACAATATGTTGGACATGACTAAATTTCTTTACGATCATCAACTTTTTCGCTATGACAGATCCAAACTTACATACCCTGCCTAAATCATTACGGGCCAGATCAACAAGCATCGTATGTTCTGCGATTTCTTTTTCATCGTTTAACAAATCAAATCGTAACCTCCTGTTAATGTTTTCGTCTTTAGTTACGGGCCTTGTTCCTGCTATAGGAAATGTCTCAACATTTCTGGAATTACTGCGTAGAAGCATTTCGGGACTAGAACCTATGATATAATTTTTGTCTTGCTTTAGGAAATACATATAGGGTGAAGGATTCAGCTTTCGAAGCTCTTGGTAGATGATCAATGGATCACCTTGGAGTAGAAAACTAAATTTTCTTGAAAGAACTACCTGAAATATATCGCCATTATAGATATGTTTTCTTGCTTTTTCTACTTTTTTCATGAATCCGTACTTGTCTATTTCACTTATTGGTTTGGAATAGGAAATCCGTTCTTGTTCTTCGTTTTCATTGTCACATATGACCCTTTCTATTTCAGGTAGTCTTGATTTTTTCCCAATATAGAAGTAATATGTTTCTCGTTTCTTCTGACTATATAATAAACCATCACTATAAATTCCAAAATTGAATAGAGGAAACTGAGTCGCCGATTTTTTTATCGGTGGTAGAAATTCCCAAAACCGAATTGCATCGTAGCTAACATAGCCTACTGCTCCGCCAATAAACCTGTATTTATCATTAGTAACTATTGGCATTATACTTTTTAGTTGTTTTAAAGGATCGTTAACCTCAGATTCATACACCAATAATCCCTCTCGATCCATAGCCCAAAATTTTTGGAAATCACATTCCACTATTATCTCAGGGTCGAAACCAACTATGGAAAACTCAGATAATTCCCGAGGACCTGTCAATGACTCCAGCATAAATGCACACGCATATTTTCTGTAAATTTTTTTAAATAGATCAAATGGATTTTTTTTTGTATCCAGCTTTTTTAAGTGAATCGAATAATCTCGATCTTTATCAAATCTTAGGATGTCATTATGCATTAATATTGACTACCATGAATATCTTTATATCAACTCTTAATATACGATTTAAATCTTGTGAATGAAAGCCAATCATTTTTAACTTTAGCTTAGTATCACCGAGACTGAGAACCATTCTATAACTAGTTTGTGCTTGCACATCGAGACAATCATACTCTTTTAATACAATATTCAAACGTTCTTACTAATAAGAACATAATGGCTTTGTCATTATGGAAGTTACATTAAATGAAGTGCACACGACACCAACGCTGTCGTTATAAACACATGGTTAAGGTTCTATAATGCTGGCGCTCGCGAGTGGTTTTCGTCCCATAAATCCCTCGTCTCTCCCGTGCCAGAATTTTATCTCACTTTCTCCATATTTCCAACATAGCCAAACCTCTTCATCGAACCGCAGAGACGGAAAGTCCAATAAGCCGTCATCAACACTTTTTATCATTATGCCTCGTTTTTCAAGTCCTTCTATCTCTTTATAAAGCCTGGATACTGCCCTGTTTAATTCTTGTTTTTTTGCAATAAAGTTACTGAATTTTGATCCTTCATTGGCCATTTTTTGTAAATCTTCCTGTGAAGAAATTACCTTGTTCCTAAGGAGGATGATCTGTGAAAACTGTTTTTGTATTTCTGGGAGGATTTTATTAATATCTTGTGGTGTAAAATAAACACCCATATCAGTAAAATCTTTTTGTAACTCCATTTATAGATTATTATCTCCTTTTTACCCTAGCTTTCTTGCTTTCTCGTTCATCATAATTGCTTAGTGATCTGGATACAAAATTGCCTAGGTCCCCCAGTCCATGTGAATAATTCTCCCACGAATTAGAGCGTCCAAACAAGTTATCTAATTTTGCTGAGGCCGTAAGTGAAAATTTATTTAGGGTTAAATGAATTGACTCATGACTTATGATAGAAGTAGCGATGGCTGACGTCTTCCCTTCTGTTTCATATTTTTTCCACGATTTGTAGTTAGAAATGAATGCACGAGATTTTCCGTAGTATGGCACGTACATTAAGCCTGTCTTACCAACCTTACCTCTTAGAACAAGATCTACCACCATTTCATTTTACTACGTGAATAATGTTCCTAATATTGATTAATGTTTTTAGGAAAATTTTTAGAGCTTTACTTAATTTTTTCCATTTATTTTTTTATTATTTAATGTCTTTTTATAATATATACGTGTTTGTTAGATTATTCGTTGTAATTTTGTTAGATACATTTTATGATTTCCTGCCAGATCTTGAATGTTTTTCCAAGTTTGATCAAGTATCCTATGAAAAGTGAAAAGTGGAGTTATAGCAGCAAAAGATGATTATGGCACAATCTACGTTACCGCTACATCGCATTAATAAAACCGTTCCTTAAATACGTCGATGTATGTCTACTGCGACGATTCACAACAAACGTCTTCTGTTGAAGCAAAATTCGGGTGTTCAATCCCTCAAAATTGCTCTTGTGGCTGTCGAAGTGGCTTTAAAATCAGTTGATCCTTTTTTGCTTATCAAGAATAGTATGAAATTAACTGGATCAGAATTATGCATAAACGATGTTGACTGTAGATCTAAAAGGTTTGATCTGTCGCTATTCGATAGGATTTACATAGTAGGTGCTGGTAAAGCGACAGCCGGCATGTCTGAGGCGGTAATACATATTCTTGGGGGTAGAGTTAGTGGTGGTGCAATCACTATCCCATATGATATAAGTACAAGACGGAGTATACTGTCTATTACGCATGCAGGACATCCGTTGCCAGATAAAAATGGGCTAGCAGGCACAAAGAAAATACTGTCAGTACTGGATAACGTAACTAGTAATGATTTAGTATTTGTCTTAATCTCAGGAGGCGGCTCCGCATTGATGCCGCTACCAATGAACGGAATCACTCTGGCAGAAAAGCAAAAGATTACTTCTACATTATTAGCATCTGGTGCGTCAATTGATGAGATCAATGTTATAAGAAAGCACCTATCGGCAATAAAGGGAGGACGGCTTGCTAAAATTCTTGGAAAAGGAAGTACTTTAATAAGTTTGATAATGTCTGATGTAGTAGATGATAGAATAGACATAATTGCTTCTGGACCAACTGCCCCAGACAAATCGACTTTCCATGATGCAAAGTTGGTTCTTCAAAAATACAAATTGTGGAATAATTGGAAAGTTGCTTCAAAATCTGTTATGAAAATAATGGATGATGGAATCAGAAAAAAAATTGAAGATACGCCAAAATCTGCTGATCCTGTTTTCAAGAAAGTACATAATATTCTTATTGGGAGTAACGCAGTTGCCTGTAAAAGTGTGTTTTCGTATCTTAATAGCCAAGGCATTAAAACTATGTATCTAGGTTCATCATTTGTGGGAAAGGCGTTGAACCATGGTTATTTTCTCCATAAACTCGTTGATGACTTCTTGCCTCCATCAGTACCATACGCATTCGTACTAGGAGGCGAAACAACAGTAGAATTGGGTACCAAAATAAATGGATGGGGTGGTAGGAATCACGAAGCTGCTCTTGCCGCTGCAGTAAAATTTAAATCATGGGCCGAAAAGGACTTCACAATTTTATGCTTGGGCACTGATGGAATTGATGGCAATTCGAATGCCGCAGGAGCAATAGTTACTCCTAAAACTATGTCAGAGATTTCCAAAAAAAATCTGGATCTATCCTCGTATCTGCGCAGACATGACAGTTACACTTTATTCAAGAAATTGAAATCAGTAATTGTTACTCATAAGACAGGAACAAATGTAAATGACATATCAATAGTTTGTAGAGTAAAATAGCGGACTGCTCACTTGCATTTTAAGAACTAGAGACAGTATAGTAATGCACTATATTTATTGAAAATAGAAACTAAGGTGGAGGGTTTAGCACGCAAGAGAATGTGGACCCTAAACTAAGGCCTATGTTGGCAAAGTGAAAACGAACGTAGCACCCTTTGAACTTTCATTATTATACGCCCATATTCTTCCTCCATGAGATTCTACTATACTTCTTGAGATGAAGAGCCCGAGTCCTGTTCCCTGTTCAGATTTTGAAGCAAATTTAGAGAATAAACGAGAATGAATTTCCGGATCTATTCCCCTTCCTGAATCCCTCACTAGCAACAATATCTCCTTTTCTTCTATTTTGCAAGAAATTGAAATTGTCCCTTCCTGGGTAAACTTAATTGCGTTGCTGACAAGATTTGAAACAACTTGCGTTATCCTGCTCTTGTCAGCATTAACTTCAATATTAATCGATTCGTATTCGATATCGACCTTTCCATTCCTCATTGGATCTTTTTCGATTAGGCGTCGAGTCTCTTTTACAATCTGTGACAATATTTCATCGATGTTAAAGCGTTCTTTGTTTAACTGTAATGACTTTCCTTCAATGCGGGTAACATCAAGTATGTCTGCTGCAAGTCGATCGAGTCTCTTCGCATTACGAATAATTACAGCAATTTGATCCTTGTCGACTTCAGCAGAACTCTTACCGTTGAATTTGTCCTCAATAAGTTCTGCTTCTCCTAAGATAGGCATTATAGGAGTTCTAAGCTCGTGGGCCGCCACGTTGATAAATTCCTTTTGCATTCTATCATGAATTTCGAGTTGTTTATTAGCTGAGGCAAGAAGCATATTAGACTCTATTAAGGATTCATTTGCTTTTTTTAATTCTAATGTCCTCGAGGTTACAGCTCCCTCCAATCGCTTATTCCAAGATAGTATTAAAAAGGCAATACCAAATGCTAATGAACCAATTACGATGACTACTATAGTGCTAAAGTTTTTTTGTTGATTGATTAGAAAACCAACATTGCTAGCTAGGTTGTGAGGTGCGCTTAAATACAATGTCCAGATGTGTCTTCCATCTATGACAACAGGCTGGTAAGCTAAGGTAGTTACGTTACCACGAAGGAGAAAATCTTGTGACCCCGATTTGCCCTGTAAACCATTTTCCAATATTTTATTGTAGGAATCTTTAATCTCTGCAGGTATCAGAGATTGAAATTCTGGGGCAAGGTAATTCCTACCGACTACTTCTTCATTCCGTGAATACAATATGACACCATTTCTATCTATTAAACCCAAGGTGCTTTCGAAATTCGGTGAAAGCTCTTTTTGCAAGAAACGACCCAAGTCTCCAAGACTTATGGTAGCAACTACTACCCCTTTGAAATCAGATTCTCTATTATTAAGATTAGTGGTGTCGTTAGATCCGTTGTACTTGGTGATGATTGGAAAGGAAATATAAAGATGGGAAAATTTATTCTTAGCCTCGACAGCAGTACCAAAATATGGTTTGTTCGTCATTTTCGGCACGGAAAAGTACTCTTTAGTACTTAGATTTTGCCCTATACTATTGCTGCCCAAGTTGTTATTATCACTTGTTGCTAGCAGCTTACCTTCCTTATCTATCAAATAATATCCTTCTGTGAGTTCGCTAGTTCCATTTTGCGCAGAATTCATGAGATTGTAGGCGCCCACATTCCCGTTCTCCGAGAACAAAATGGCTGTACTCAGTGTTCTAAGATTAATAGATATTGATTCTATACTTCTTACCAATATCCGGGCCAGCTCGTACACCTCAATGTTTGCATTTGACTTTACGTCCTGCGCAGCAATTTCTGCAATTTCAGATGCTGTAATAGTAGAATATTGATAAGAAATAATAGCCAATCCAATACCTACTATAGCGATTACGAGAAGGAGTATGATATTATTTTTTGAGAATGCTGTTCCTAGCAATAAGATACTAGGAATAACATTCTCGTTCTAGTAGATAAGTTAACGCTAAAGATTATTCCAGCAGAATTGATTATATATAATGACAATAAGTACCATTCAAAGTAATATAATAATTGAACGTATGCACGCATATACTTTTTGAATTATCCACGATTTTTGATCAAACAGCATAACTTACCCTAACCTCTCCGAATAATATTTTCTTGACGGAACCATCTGCAAGAGTAATTAATAAAGCACCGGAATCATCTAAATCCAAAGCTCGCCCGTTAAATACATTGTTCCCATCTTTAACAGTCACTCTCTGGCCAAAAATTTCCGATCCCCGTTTCCAGCTTTCTAAAATCTCCCCTGTTTTGCCATCTTCCAAAAGCAGATAATAATTTTCTAATTTTTCAATTATCAATCTAGTGATGTCTTTCAATGCGATGTCGTGCTTTAGTTCTTCTCTTAGAGTAGTAACGTCGGAACATCCTTCCAAAGTAGCCGAATTGAATAATTCTTGGGTCGTAAAGTTAGCATTCAAACCAATACCCACTACTACGGTTCCACCTTTGTCGCCTTCGAAATTGGCGTCAACAAGAATGCCACATACCTTCTTCCCCTGAATCAATATATCATTGGGCCATTTGTGCGTACATACTATACCAGCCATTTCCAAAATGCTATCTCCCACTGCTAATGCACCTATGAACTGAATGAGGGAGATCTTTCTTGATGCAAATCTAGGTTGCAATATGATTGACATCCATAAACCTCCTTTGGGAGAAATCCATTTCTTTCCCATTCTCCCTCTCCCCGCGGATTGTTCCTCGGCAATTATTACAGTACCATGCATTGAGTGAGAATCATTTTGAGCCATCGAAAGTGCGCAATCTTGGGTCGATTCAATTTTATCGAAGAAATGAATATGTAAACCTAATTCCTTTACTTTCAGTGATCCGCGTAATTGTTTTGCCAAATCGACTTCCATATACGCACTACACTAACTAACTACAATTAAGATGGAATATAAAAGTACGACGATCGAACAGCAAAATAGAAAGAAATTCACTTAGACTTACTTTACTTGACTGCCAACAGAAGTATTTGTCATCGATGTGAATTAGTATGATATCGTTAATTTATGCTGCCTAATCACCTGAATATCGGACTAAGAAATCATAGCAAGAAACTGGCTGCGGTAACTGCCCCAATGATTCTAGAATATAATACTGTGTCGGCCATGGAGAGGACTAATTCATTCAGATTATCCTGGTTCTTGATGAGGCGGATTACTGCCCGTATAGATAGCGGTAACGACAGCAGAGAAAATAGGGCATAGTATGGGATTAGCTTGAAGACCACGCCTAGTATGATCATGCCATAGATGAGTGTAATTAGAAAGGGTAAGACCTTACTCGCCCGATCTTTCCCCAACATTACTGAAAGGGTACGTCTACCTTTATTCTTATCTGCTTCATAATCAGGAAATGAATTGACTAATAGGACACATGCAGAGAGTAGACCTATTATTGTCCCAACAAAAAATGCTATGGGGTCGATGTTTCCTGTTTGAACATAGAAAGAACCTAATACGATCATGGCTCCTTTCACAGTCACGAAAACTTCACCTAATCCGGCATTAACAATATTAGTTGAATAAAAATAGATAGAAAGAGTTGCGAATAAGAGAATCAGTAGAATCACAATTCCACGAACACTAACGAAATATACACCTATAATAGTGCCCAATATTAAGAACAAGATACCTGTAAAATATACCGATTTTGGTGTTAGGAGTTTTTCGGGCAATACTCCTGTACCGCCACTAAATTTTGTTCTTGTAGTAGTTGTATCTATTCCTCTTTTGTAATCCCAATAATCATTAAGCAAGTCCACGCTTGTATGCAAGCAAACAACTCCACAAATAGTGAGTATGGCGTAAACTGGATCAAATGGATTATTCTTCCAAATGCTAATGGCAAATCCATTTACCACTGCTATTATCGAAGCTAGAAGAAATCTTATCCTAACAGCCCTGGACCATATGGATAGATATCTTAATAGTTTTTGATTTCCCATAGCTATTCATTTCAGCTACAACTAGGTAAGGAACTATCCTGGATACTTTTCTTAATCGTTAACAATTGGCAATCAGCATCCAAAACCTTTCTCATGGGTTAAATGACAATAAAATGTGGAGTGAGTTTAACGGCTTTCGTCTATAGTTTTGGAGCGCGAAAGTACCCTCTCAGGTGAGGAGGTAATGATGACCTTGGTGTAGGAGTATATTGAGGCTCGGAGCTGGCACGCGAGGTGGAAACTTCCGAACTAGATTGTGCAGTTCCTACTGGTTTACTAGGATCAAATCCTGGTAAGGTTGGATCATTGTATTTATTAATACTCCCTGAGGATGGCGAGGTGGAGATTTTTGAACTAGATTGTGC
>JBBRRH010000026.1:0-39370 GCA_038201105.1 Nitrososphaera sp.
ACTGAAACTATTTAAGGTGTCAAGTAGACTCTGTGACACTAGGTGTCAAAATGGAAACAAAGAGAAGCGAAGCAAAGCAATTACCGATGTATAATAACGGATGTAATTTCAAAGGATATGATCCAGCCACATTGATGTTAGAGACTGCAAAATTAAGAAAACTAATCACCAAAAGGGGGACATTAGAAATGCTAGTTCCGCTTTGTTGTACCTCTGAAGCCGTCAGACACAAAGAGTTCAGAATGCTATTGAAAGGTTTTAGCAGCAAAACATTAGCTCTCAGATTAAAAGAGCTAGAAAAAGGTGGTATCCTTAGAAGGCAGGCATATAATGAAATTCCACCTAGGGTAGAATACCAGTTGACCCCTAAGGGTCAGGAGCTGGTAGAGGCGGTAATCAATCTAATTCAATGGATGAGAAAATGGTCCAGATCAAAGTCGTAACTTGCGATTCCTATATTCTTATGAGCTAATGGAAGGACTTGTACTTCAACGGTCTAGAAAGTAGAATATATATATTCCAAGGTAATGGATCTCCTTAAAGCTCAACAAGATTACAAAGGATTTTTTTGTGTTTGATTTAGTTATTTATTTCTACAAATGGTAAAATCAGGAATTTCGTTTCCGATGATCCATGTTAATTGTCCATCGTCTAGTACTCATACTGGTCCTAGCTAATTTTTATGATGATTGTCGATTGTGATGCTCATGAATTGTCATTTTGACCTGGAGCATTAGAATCCGCGATTGGCAAGGTAAACTTGATCATAGTACCTTGTGTATGCTTTGTATCTACCCAAATTTTTCCACCATGACCTTCTACAAAGCCTTTGCAAATGGCCAAGCCGAGTCCCGTGCCTCCATGTTTTCGTTTCGTGCTTGTGTCTACTTGATAAAACTTTTTGAATTCAAAAGGTATACCACTACCATTATCTTCTATGGTAAATACAACATAATTTGAATTGCCATCATTAGTTTGTTTTGAATAGCCTGCTTCTGTTCTTATCGTAATCCTTCCCCCTTTGTCGGGAACGAAATCCACAGAATTCTTTATCAGATTTGCTAGGACTTGTCCTATACGTCGTGGATCACAAAGCACATTGACTTTTTCAGATGGCGGTATTATTTCTGCATTGAATTGAATCTGTTTATCTTGCATTAGTAGTCCTAATTCCGACAGATTCTCTTTAACAAGGCTTGCTACTTGAACCACTTTTTTGGTCAGCTTCAATTTTCCTATGTCAAGTTTGTAAACGTCGAAGATATCGTTTACCAACAATTCCAGCTGGGATATACTACGGAGGATCATTTTCATAGCTTTTAACTGTTTTTCATTTAACTCTCCAACTGCTCTTATTTTGAGTAACATCTCAGCATACATCTTTAAAGGAGTAAGAGGTGTTTTTAATTCGTGACTGATCATGGACAGGAACTCTTCTTTTGCTGTTTCTGTATTCACCAGTTCTTCATTAGCCCTTCGTAGGTCTTTTTCTGTTTCAGTTAATTCATCATTTTTGAATTCAAGTGCCTTTGTTAATTCATTCTGTCTTTCGTTGTATCTCTTAATAGAATTCACCATCGAGTTAAAAGAATCGCTTAGAACCGAAAGTTCATCATTACCTTTCCGCTTTACTAAAACGTCAAGGTTTCCTTTTTCTATTTCAGATGTTGCCTGTGTGAGAGCGGATATCGGTCTTAGAATTCTTGCAACAAAATATAAGACGAGCACGAGAATCCCGATAATGAGAATTCCAAAAAGTATTTGCAATAGCATTAGATTCTGTGAATACGTATCCGCTTGCCGTCCGAGCTTGGTAACTAAGGCGTCAGATGAGCCAATCAAGTTAGATGCTAATAACTCTAAATTTTTTCTTTCTGTTGTTGATTGGGCTGTGGCATTTGATCTAGCTGCTGTTACTTGTCCATCTTCGTGTCGTTTCAGTAAATTATCAGTAATATACGTTTTGAAAATACTCCAATCCTCGTCAATACGTCTCGAGAGATCCAGAAAGTCTGATGGAAGGGATCTTAAATTTATCCCTGATATCATTCCTCCTTGTTTCAAGGTCATTATGTTCGTTTGCAACTTATACATGGCATCTTCTAACTGGGAAACATTTGAAGATCCATCCAGATATTTTTCAGTCTGTAATAATAAATTGGTAAGATATCGATTCTTACCTGTATTTAAGAGTCTAATGTCTCATTATGTTCTATCTATCTAAACAAGCTCGAACATTTCTGTCGTTTGATCCAATAAATTTCCTAATCTAAAATCGGTCAAATACAGAACAAAAATCTAATTTAATTTCTCAAAACGCTTATTTCGCTGTGAATTAAAGGACTGTATGGAATATTTCCAAACTAAAAGCAAAGCAAATCTTGCTTTAACAACAGCAATCGTTATTCTTTCCATCGCAATTCTGACTGCAATGGAACATAACTTCACCAATGTACGTGCCCAGACAGACCTCACAAATAGTACACTGTTTGTATCAGGTTCCGCATCAAACCAGACAAAACCCGACAAGGTTGTCGTCTCTTTAGGCGTAGAGACAACTGATAATACAGCGCAAGCAGCGTTGACATCGAACTCCAACCGGATGAACAAGGTAGTAGAATCAGTGAAAGCGGCAGGGGTTCAAGAAAATGAAACAAGTACTTTCACTTTTAGCATCACTCCAAATTATAATTATTCATCTAACAACAATCAAGGCAGGTTGATAGGGTTTACTGTAAGCAATTCCATACAAATTGAAAGCAGTAACATAAAAAGTGTATCAAAGTGGATTGATGCGGCAGTATCAGCGGGAGCCAATAACGTGAATAACATTTACTTCACTTTATCAAATCAAAAGTCCGACATGATGAAGAACTCTTTGCTAAAGGACGCAATTGATAATGCGAAAATAAAGGCCGACATTGCTGCGAGTGCTGCAGGTCTAAAAGTGATAGGAGTAAAATCAATAACAGTTGGAGAGGCGGGATCGCCTCCTCCTGTGCCTATCTACAGTGCTAAGGCTTTTGATGGCGCAGCAGAATCACCCACACCAATAATATCAGGAAAACAGGAAATCTCTGTAACCGTGAGTATTATCTATCTCATACGATAGCCAATCAACTTTCTTTTTTTTTGCCAGAAACGGTTAAACACAAAAATAAAAAATCGAGGAATAGATTAGAGCAGACGTAAATTTTGTATTTCTAACTGCTTTGCTCGCCTTTAATTTTCCCAAGGTTCAATCACTTATTCAAGATGATTGGCACTAATTGTGCTAGTAAACGAAAAAGTCCGTATCTATCATAATACTGTCGTCAAGAGAACATCTTCCAATAATAACCAAAATTTGCTCGATCTATCTTTTGACATTGAATTGCCATATATCTTCTTAACCACTATAAGCGTGACATCAGCTGGGAAGTCACCCTATAAAAGAGGATTTTCATATACATTTATTCTTTGGGAAGACGGCTCTAATCGTTTCAGTTCTGCGTAATACGTGCCTGACTGGTCTGTAACATTCCCCGATAATAGTAGTCGTACAAAAGTTTAAAGTTCCGGTATCGGTACACACTATTTTTCTTGGCTTTATCACGACCGACAAGTTACTCGAGTTTTTTTACAAGACTAATCAGAAAATAAGTCGGTCACGCTTATGTCGCATGCAGGTATGCCACTATCTATTATTGGCTCCAACGCACTAGTTAGATATCCAAGTAAAAAGCGATTCGATTTTTTAGGAGTAGAGGGCCGCCGAGTAACAATCCTTAAATCCAATAAATGATTACAAAAACAGGATAAAAACTAACGAAATGGTTGAATCTAGGATACAGTTATGGACAGACGAAACACAGGCAGAATTTGCGATACTGCTGAAGAATTCACATTATGTAATAAAAACAAATGAAAAGACCGACTTTACAAAGATGATTGACGAATCAGCATTAATGCAAGGATATAATTACGATTGGAAATATACACTTGCCCAATGGGTCAACTATCATTTTGGTAATCAAGTACTGGTAAAAATCTCAGAGACAGCAAGTATTCTGAATCCCAAACTCCAACAAGAACAAGTATTATCAAATCGAAAAGGGATCACTTACCTTTTGCCTCGCTCCAAACCTACTAGTCCAATCACTGAATCCGGACTAGAGTTAAAACCTAAAGGATTAAAATGTCATTTTTGCAATCTAAAATATTGCTTGGACGACGAACGCAAACAACATGAAGAATTTTGGCATAGTGACAAATTATCACCACGTTAGGTTTCATGGTTCAAGAAGAATTCCTGTTGGAAAAGTGGTAACCGCGATTTTTGTCATGGAATACGATAGAAGAGTATTTGAGATGAAAGCATTATCTGTTGAATCCTGCCTGCCTAAACTCTTCGCTAAAAATCCCAAAACTGTTGAATTTGTGGCAAAACCATAGATGAAATTAGACTTTGTTTAATCTATAATAGAGAACACGAGGCAATATTACGGATTGTAGTCACCGGTATTGGATGAACTTGATACGCATTCTAATATATTATTTTCAGAGAGCCTTAATGAATGACATGTGGGTGGAGCACAATCGGATACAAACTCCACCAGTAAACCATTTAAACACTGAATGTTTTGCTTTTTACCAACATCCAACGGTACTAGCCACCCCGTTTCAATAGAATTATCTTGGGCATTGATCGAATTAGTGAATGACAGAAGTAGGAGAACCGAAAGCAAGTTCGTAATACCCCAAGTTAAGCAATGAATTCTAGTCATTATATTTCTCGACATCAATGTCTCATAACCACTATCATTCTTATCTGTTAATACAATGATGGAACAATTTTGATGTTGATGAACAAGGTTGATCTCGCTCGGTTTCAGTTGTACAACTTATATCTGTAAGAAATTTGAGAAAACTTTTTCATAATATGATTTAATTGAGTAACGGCTGATTCATAGATTTACTTTGATAGCTGTCCAGTTGTTAGTTGGTATGCTCAGCGTTTTCAAACTTGTTGCAAAATTCAAGACTACTCGAAAGACATCCTCAAAGTCGAGGCAATGGGTAATTGTAAGAGTTTTAACTTATTGTCCCTGATATCTACGACTTGTCGATAGTTTCAAGAATTATAGCTACAACTGCAGTGGTACATCATTCAACCCCGAATCTGAAGTACATGATCATATTCGTTCAATGTTGCATTAAACTGTTACTAAGTATTACGTCAATCTGAAAATTAACCATAATTTAGACATACTGATTTATAGGATTTCATAAATAATTCTTTGTTACATCTATGATAAATTGTCAATTTTATTGTGCTTCGCTTCCAATCAATATGGAAGAGCACCTCATGTGTCTAGTTGTTTAACCCACTCGCGGTAAAAGTTGGTCCCTAGTCCATTTTCCAGCGAGAACTTTTCCGCTTTTAGACTTGTATCCAGGCACGCCGACGCCAATAGCTATCATGGTGCTTTTGTCTTTGGCAAGAGGTGAAAAAAATTCCGTAACTGCGTCATCGAAAAAAGTAGAGCCTGATGCACCAATGCCCTGAGCATAAGCCGCAAGATAAATTTTACCCGCAATTATGCCAGCTTCGAACTGGGCAGCCCTGTAGCCACGATTACCATAGCTGGCTATAACTTGTTCTAAAGGAGTCATGAGAAAGAATACAACACTAGCATCACTAAAAAGAGGCTGCCATAGACAGAGATAACCAGAAACATCTCTATGAACATCTCTTTTTAGTAGATCCAAAGATTCCGAATTCCTGTTGAAATAATAACTTCCTCGTGGCAATCCTTCGACATCATTAGCTATAAAATAAGCGTCTGTAATACTAACTTTACCTCCTTTAGTAAAATCCAAAGGTATCGCTGTAGTAGAACTATGTAATATGTTGCATAATTGTGCAAAAGAAATTGGTTTACGGGCAAACCGACGAGAGGAACCCCGTAAAAGAATAATATCGCTCAAAGGAGGATCATTGGAATAATTTGCAGGGAATAATGGGATACTGTCTAGTATCGATGCTTGTGTAGTAGAATTTTGCTTAATAATTTTATCGGCGTCAATCCATTTTTTGACTTCATCTTTACTTTGTAAATTTGAGGCTTCATGTATTTTCCAGATCATGGGATATTCCACTTGGCCTTTTTCTGATAAGGGGAGTGTTTCGTAATTAAGCATAGTGATCTCTGCCCTCCCTACTTCTTTATTGTTGTTGGGCGTATTTTTTTTGGATAGGCCTACGCCTATAGGCGCCAATGCTATTACAGCTTCTTGTCGATTTTCCACACAAACAAGTCTGTTAACCACCTCGTCAAAGAACCCGACGTTGAAATTTATACGCAGTCCTATGGAGTTAACGGTGGCAAGAAGATTTGCCGCCATGACACCAGAATCCCAAAACCAGTGACGATATGAACGATCGTGGTACTTCCATGCGTTTTTCCATGCAATTGAGGAAAATACAATCACAGCTGGAGAAGTCTGTATACTAGTGTCGTCTCCCGCAGCTTCGGATAGATGTAGTCTGTAATCTCCTTCACGAAGGAGCGTAAGGCTAAAATCGCCGGGATTGAAATGATAGACACCAGCTTTTAAGTCAGATATATCTTCGCAGACAAGGTATAATTCGATGGGATAAAGAGCACCTGTTGCAGAGGCAGCCCGCATATAGATTGTGTCAGTATCATACTGGAGAGAGCGCGTGACGCCTGCAGTAAAAAACAAAATCTCGGCAATCATCATTATGTTTATCTCACTAGGCATTTGTCCTACCGATCCAATTCTGCTAATTGCAGTTAGGGTACCACCTTCAGGTTTAGGAAATACAGTTGGTAATGGTATGGATGGCAACTTGGTATAGAATTTAAAAGGATTGGGTTTATTTCCAAAGTCGAGACGATGACCTGGAGTCTGTATGCTTACCTCTGAGTGTTTTGTAATTTCGTGAAAATCCCTTGATTGCGAGTCTTCTTGATTGCTCATGGCCCTGTCAATAACGAGCACCTTATACTATATTAGTTGTGAAGCTACTTTAACGGTAATACTGCTCTGCAAGATTTCGAATTCTCCTAAACAAATTAGAATAGCCCATAAGTAAGAAAAGTCGAAGAAAGAAACAGAAGGCGCTTAGCAAATGAAGCAATAACACATTTCCAATTATCTAAAAGTGAATGAATCAATATCATGAAGATGGATTAGATTCTGTGCATTTTTTTGGGAATTAATTATCATTTACAGAAAACGAACGCGGATTATTTAGAAGCATAAATAAATTGGCAAATTGGATTTATACTAATTATTGTTCGATTATATCCAGGTCGTCTTATTCGGGGCTCCCGGTGTCATTCAGTCTTATTCACAGAGGATATTTTGAAAATTGTTGGTGTCTCGAGATATTTAGAAAGGACATACAAATTACCATCCTGACCTACATCCATGTCAGTAATTTTGCCCAAGCCATGAGCAAACAGGACATTTCTAACATCCAGTTTTTTTTCAAGTGTGTTGTTGGCCGTCGTGTTAGTAAGTTCAAGTTTAGATCTATTCTCATTCAAGTCAAAATCGTAAATTTCGCCCAAATTAAAAGATGCTACAAATAAGTCATTTTGGTATCTTTTTCCCAATTGTTCTGAATTCAGAAATTTAAGAGCAGTAGGTGCTACCCTTTGTTTCCACACAAACTCCGGGGTGCTGTATTTGCCTTTTCCACCGAAATCCACTAATCCGTCAGGATGATCGAGTATAACTTTTCCTAAGTTCGATAAATTCTGATGTAGGCCGCCTATTCCTTGAATCTTGTTCCAACCACTATTAAATCCAGGTTCTACAAGATTGATTTCATCACCAGATTGCGGTCCATTTTCGGTATCCCATATTTTTCCCGATACTGGATCAAAGTCTAAGCCATAGCTATTTCTTATTCCATAAGCATAGTAAAGATTTAGAGGATATTTTTTTCCTAATATGCCGCTTCCAACTGGTTTTCCATCTAGGGTAAATCTAAGCATACCAGCTCTCCCGTCTGGAATTACACCATCCTTGAAGTTCTGGGCCATTGTCGTTGTACTCTTGTTTTGGTCTCCATGCATGTCGCCAACTGTAAGGTACAAATTATTATCAGGACCAATTTTTAGCCCGCCTCCAATGTGAGAATAACGATTTGGTGTGGGTGCAGTGAATAAGAGTTTAGGATTTTTAAGTTTGTTATTTATTAATTCGTATCTGTATAGCTTGTTGTATGAAGGATCAGTCGATGAAGCATTAGTTCCGTCCCCACTTGTTGATTCCGTATAATAAAGAAATACGTATACTTTGTCTGCATCCTTTGAGATCGTAATACCCAGAAGACCACTTTCCCATTGGTTGGTGACATTAACGTCCAGCAATGGTTCGGATAATAGTTTATGATTAAGGACTCTCAGCACTTTGCCATCATTCTTACCTAACATCAAAATATCATTGTTCCCTAAAAATGCAAACTGAGTGACTGGAGTGAATTGACTTCTCGCAATCCAGGAGTATAATTTCCCTAATATACTATCTCTAGTTTCATATTAGGATCATTAGTCGCGGGTATTTCATACTTCTTCAGACCTGCTTTATCTGCGGCATGCCCAACTCCACTCACTAATATTAGACATATGACTAGACTAAAAATAAACAAAATGGATGACGCAACGTTAAGGACCAATTGTTACGACTTGAATGTCAATAACTTACTTTTTAATGTGTCCATTTTTTGGTAGGCACGGAGATGTAAATCGATATCCATTCTATTTTAGCAACCATATTGCTGGGCCCAATCCTTAGTTGAAAACTCACTGACACCACAAAATTGTGCTAATACTTCAGCGTTGCCAGAGGTCAAAATCGCCTTGTTCAAAGAAGGATCCAATCTTTCACAGAATACTAATCCAATCATTCTGCCATAACTCCCAGCCTTCTGACCGTCATCCTCATCAACCATGGCATGAGTTCCAATTCCACAATTTGATTCTACAAATTGCTTCGCCTGAAAATAACCATCTTGATAGTTTCAGGAGTATTCACCAATGCTAGACGAATTCTTATATTATTGATATCTAAAGTATCTCCATCTACAACTTTGGTTACGGTCCCTTCAAAACAACCACTAAATCCTTGACATGTTCTGTTAGTGAAGATATTCAACTCCTTAGTCGTAAACACATCTTTTGATCTTGTGAATTTCCAGTACCATTAGCAATATTTATTTGAGTCAAAGTTTTCTCATCGCTGACCTTCATACACTTACCAGTATTTTCATCTTTGTGATACCCACTTGAACATTTTTTGGAGGAGCCGTTAGACCCACAGACTTTTTCACAATGTCCCGATGGACTTCTGTGATAACCATTATCGCATCTTGGAAGCCCTTTGGGGGGATCATACTTTTCATAATCTCCTGAAGGACGTGATATCCGTTAGGACATCTAGCAAGGATTTCCTGACTGTAGTTTTGTAAAGTAGCTAGGACAAACATTAATCCTAAGCATAAAAGTGCGGCTATCTTGCATTTTTTTAGACTAGTCTGATTGATACTACTATGCATGTCTTGCCAAGATGGATGTCCGCATGGTCAGTATATTTCTATTTCCTCAAAAGTCTTAATTATTACAAGTAATACACGCACTTTAAGAGTTTCAGCCTATGTGAAATCGACTCGCCAGAACAATGACAAAGTTCCGACCCAACGGAATAAAATGTAGTTGATTAACAATATTAATTAGGGCAAAATTCATAATACATATACAATTTAAATAAGCCCGCTACTTTAGTTCAGTTCCAGTTTGGAAATAACAATATATTACATTCCATTTTGGTTTGAAGTCAGTGACAATAATTGCAACATTTTCGAGACATGGCAGGAAAAGTGGATCATAAGGAGATGAGTATGTGAGCGAAACTTTTACATTCGAACTTGGAAAAATAGATCATATTTTATCCGACCTCGCCTCCCTCAGGCTATACCTGACTATACTTCAAGGATCTACGGGATAAAAATCTGATAGGAGAAGATATTCTGCAGTCAGAACTGGACTTGGCCTATCTTCAGCGCGTGGAGAAATGTCACTTATAGTTGGAAAAGGTGGTCAGGATGTAGGAGCGATTTCTTCATACATACTTCCCATTCTAGGTGTTGTTACAATAATTACTACATTCATTACACCCTATATTCTGAAATTGGGAACCAAAATTAACATATCCTCCCAATCAACCGAGGAAAAAAATAGCACGTGAGTTTATCTGATGTCGGTCTTGATAATAAATTGATTATTCTGACGACCTATTTTCAGCTACTGTTTCACGAGCTAATAGCATTAAAATCTTATCTGCAACATTCTCAGGACTCAATGGTTTTAGCGCAAATTCATCTGCTCCATAATCTATAATTCTTGTCCTATCATTACTTTCGTCTCCTATAGCCAGTATTTTTATGTTCATATCAAGTCGTTTAATGCTTACAATCAACATCGCATTTCTATCAAGAGCTATCTTTGCGCTTACTACTACAACATCAACTTTTGAGTCTAATCGTTCTAGTTGGGCTAAACAATCACTTGCTGTTTTAGCCTTGCAAACCTCACAACCCTTCATCCAGAGCACGCCAGCCATCATGGAAGCAGAGTCTTCGTGATCTAGAGCAAGGATTAGTACAGGCTTCCTTAATTCCATCTATAGATTTAACCAAATTACATCAATTAAAAGGTTTTAGCCATTTTTTTCTTTGATTTCCTTTAATTCCTTTTTTGCTATCAGCATTAGTATTTTATCCCCCAAATTTTCAGCACTCATTGGAGTTAATACAACTTCATCTACCCCATTTAGTAATACAATATCACTGCAATCGCTCATTGTACTCGCGGAATGTCAAAATCACCCGGTGAATCAATCAGGCTATTTGAGCCACTTTTTGCTGCAGGAATGATACTTGTAGCGTTTGGTATATTCTGCATTTGGATAGGGACCAGCGTCATTTCACTTAAGGAAGAAGGCGAAGGGTTTAAGATAATCGGCATAAGGTTTCTAATAGGTGGAATACTTGGTTTTCTGGCAAAATACTATGTATTTATTAAATATTTCTTAAAACAGATAAGTTACAAAAGAAGACCAGAAGATGACGAACGCTCTGATTGGTATAAGCCCTGAAGGCATTAACATATTTCCTGTATAAAGGTAGGATCTTGTTAATTAACTATTCTGTTACTCCTGTTTAGTAGCCATTTTTGGTATATCCTACTAGCGTAATGGTAGTCTTAATGCCACTGACATTCCTAATTTTTGAATATACATGTTCCAGATCTTTTGGAGATGGACCTGACATCTTTACAATTATGTCATAAGCCCCGCTAATCGTGTAAACCTCCTTAACCTTATCAATCTCTTGAAGGTCTGAAGCAATTTCTTCTGTCCGTCCAAGATCACAGACTATCAAAACATACATGTCAACCATTGGATTGTACTTCATAGTCTAAGTCATCTGAAATACTTTTTCATGAATTTCTATTTTTTGTTTTGGCCAGCCATCTTCCGCCAGACAGTTGAGTGCTCATAATATAATGTTAACCAAGGGCAACATTTATTAATATATCCAAATAATTTGTATATAGTTAATCAAGTTTGAGGAGTAATCTACTCATAGCACTAGTTGGTGTTGCAGTATCTATTGCCGTCGTTGTCACCTTTTCTACAGCATTGAACCGGGGTCCTCTCAGTGCCCAAGATCCCTCTAAGAGGGAGAATTTTGGAGGTCATAGTCCAGGATACCCTATACTTGGAACGACAGGCGACGTTTTGGATCCGACTTCATTTACCATCGACCCAAAAACCGCAGTAGTCGACCCGATGAAATATCTCAGGGAATTTAATTATGGTAGAACCTCGGCACTTTCAAATGGAACATCCCTAAGAGAATTCACATTAATTGCATCAGATCAACAGACTAAAGAGGTGTCTCCAGGTGTGTTCTATAACGTATGGACATTTAACGGCACTATACCCGGCCCGACTATACGAGCCACGGAAGGCGATTTGGTTAGAGTCACTTTAATTAATAATGGGACTAAATTCCATTCAATACACTTTCACGGCATCCATCCCGCTGAGATGGATGGTGTATTAGAAGGGATTGCACCTGGAGGTAAATTTACCTATGAGTTTACAGCCGAACCATTCGGTGTCTTTCCCTATCACTGCCATATGGAGCCCCTCGAAGAGCACATCACCCACGGTCTCTATGGGGTATTCATAATCGATCCCAAGAAACCGCGAGCCGACGCCGATGAGATGGTGATGGTCATGAATGGATATGATACCGACTTTGATGCTGAAAACAACTTTTACACAGTCAATGGAATTCCCTATTACTACATGCACCACCCGATTCAAATTGACAAGAATAGATTGATTCGAATTTACCTAGTTAATATGCTTGAGTTTGATCCAATAAACAACTTTCACCTACATGCCAATATGTTTGATCTCTACAGGACGGGAACCAAATTAATTCCCGATGAATATACAGACATTGTTACCATGAGCCAGGGAGAAAGGGGAATATTGGAATTTAGTTACAAGTATCCTGGGAAATACATGTTTCATGCACACAAGACAGAGTTCGCTGAAAAAGGATGGGTGGGATTGTTTCTCGTAAAAGACAGCACAGCTGAGTCTGCCACTGAAAATTCGAACCTCACCTCAATAGAGCGTAACGCAAGTTATTCTACATCTGAATTTAATACAGGTAATGGTACAACTAGTTTTGTGAGAAGGGGTAGTTTGAATTAATGGAAAGAGAGGATGGCAGTGTTGGCAGTAGTTACCGAATAACCAAGAAGACTATACTGTTTGGAGTTGTTCCATTCGTAGTACTTGGGGTAATGGTAATGATATTAGCGTACTCTCCAGGGATGCTATTTCAGAGCTCCCTCAAACCACTTCCTCAGGTTTCCATCGAAAAAGTAGAGTTTTTAGATAACAGTATTGTTGCTTTTATAAGAAACACCGGACCTTCAGCGATTACTATTGCACAAGCTGATGTAAATGATAGGATATATCCTGCCGCAATAGAGCCAGGTCGGACATTATCTAGACTTGCAGATGCTAGAGTAACAATACCTTTCATCTGGAATGCCGGCGAGCCGTACGTAATTGGAATAACTACGGATGATGGAGCAAGATTCAGCAAAAAGGTCAACTCTGCAGCTCCTGCGCCGCGGCCAACAGTTGGACAGGCTTCAACATTTGCACTCATTGGTATATACGTAGGTGTTATTCCTGTGATGATGGGTCTTTTATGGTATCCCTTCATTAGAAGGTTAAGTTCCAACAAGTACAACTTTTTTCTTAGCCTAACTATTGGATTGTTAGTTTTTCTCGGGATAGATGCTCTACTTGAGAGTAACCAGATTGCAGCAGCCCTTGCACCTGCCTTTAATGCACAGATTTTGATTATAATGATTGCTATTCTTACTTTTATATTACTGCTCTATGTTTCGAAGAAACTGGTTGAACGTGCCTCAAGACAATCCAAGACAGATACTGAATATGAAACTGAAATTGTCAGCCATTCTGCAACAGATTCTGAACATACAATAGATATCCATTCTTCTCGGCCTTCTCTTGGATCATCACGACAACAATTACTGATAAGACCAATCGCGATATCTATGATGATTTCAATTGGGATCGGCTTACATAATTTCGGAGAAGGTCTTGCAATAGGAGCGGCAGTCTTACTAGGAGAAGTAGCTCTAAGCTCATTTCTCATTTTAGGATTCACATTGCACAATACTACAGAGGGATTGGCTATTGTTGCCCCTATGGCTAAGAGTAAGAGAATTCCAATAACAAAGTTATTGATTATGGGACTGATAGCCGGATTTCCTACAATTGTAGGGGCATGGATAGGCGGATTCCTGTACTCTCCAATTGCAACTATAATTTTTCTGTCAATAGGGGCAGGTGCAATTTTCCAAGTGGTTTACTCAGTCGGCTCTTGGATGCATCATACCACTGGAGGAAGAGGATTAATGACCAATGCCGCAATTATATCAGGCTTTGCAGCTGGAATGTTGATAATGTATCTAACAGGACTCTTAATCTAGTGGAGATCAGTCTGTGTATATTATAAATTTATTAAGTGAGAGACTGAATAGGAGGAGGCAGAATAGCGCTGACAAATAAACTCAACGGAATGACACCACTGGAGAAAGCCAAGGACAATAGGCTCGATGCTATTCGTGATGCAAACAGCGCAAAGAAGGAGGATAGAACTGACAGAATGGAGGATTATCTCGAAGTTATTTATGAACTAGTAGAACAGAAAGGGTATGCCACAACTGTGGATATTTCTAATTATCTAAACGTGAGTTCTCCCAGCGTAACGAAAATGACGCAGAGACTTGACGAAACTGGATATCTAAAATATGAAAAGTACAGAGGCATCAGGTTGACCGACGAAGGAGTTCGTATTGCCCAAAATATTCGTAATAGACACGGTCTCCTCGCTGAATTTTTCAAAATGATAGGAGTTGACGAAGAATCAGCTAATAGTGACGCGGAAGGTATAGAGCATCATTTACATCCTGAAACTATCAAGAGGCTTGAAGATTTCATGAATGTTCTAAAGAAATACCCCTCCTTATTCAAAAGAGTTTAACGTTCCTCACGAAGCCTCTGCAAAATATCAGTCTGTTGTTGTTGGTTAGAGTCTTGACGAGCTACAGCAAGTCAGCTGTCTTATCACAATGATCATAAGGAAATATTTCTTATCCCCAGATTCATGAGATTGAGAAAATAATCAAACTCAATGAAGATAAGGAGGCATTCGTTAATTTTATGGAATCTCTGAAAACTGAGACAACTAAAAGGAAATACCGCAGTGCATTGTTTCTGTTCCTTCGACATTGTAAAATTGTAGATTGTGACCAATTTATCAAACTACCTGTTTCAGAGATTGAAACCTTGCTCAAAAAATATTTAATATATTTGCAGTCAAATGTTAGATCCACTACTAGAAGAACTATCTATGAAGTTGTAAAGAAATTTCTGTATATGAATGACGTCGAACTAAAATGGAGAAAGTTAATACAATTTCTTGGAAAGGATGATAAAAAACTAACAGACAAACCATACACTCACCAACAAATTCAAAAGTTGCTCTCGGTCTGTGATATACGTCTTAGGGTTGTAGTGCTTATGTTCTCTTCGACAGGACTTAGGTTAGAAGCACTTATTGAACTTAAAATGAAACACTTGGAAAAAGTTGATTCTTTATACAAAATAGTGGCATATAATGACGAAAAAGAGGAATACGTTACATACTGCACACCGGAATGTGCTAGCGCCATAGACTCGTATTTAGAATACAGGAAAAGGGAAGGGGAAGCAATCAATTCTGATTCCTTTCTTATTAGAGATGAATTTGATTACATGGAAGCAGGATTAAGAGTCAGACCTGTAGGCGTCTTGAATATTCAAAAACTGATTGCAAGAAGATTAGTTAAACTTGGGATCCGTGATGTTACTCATGGTCCTAATAATCATAAAAATAGAAAGGAAGTAAAGATCTGTCATGGTTTTAGAAAGTTCTTTACTTCAACGCAGGTATGGCTTAATCATTTTACAAGAATAGGATTCGTACAACACCACAAAGAACAGATAGAACATATCCAGAAACTACAGGACGATTCACTAAAGCAATTCTATCTAGAGACTATTGGTGAGCAAAGAAACGAAGACAAGATATTGAAACTAAAGCAGGACATAAGGGATAATGTCAAGTTGTTTTCAGAGTTAGGATTAGGTACACCCATTATATCAGCAATCAAAGCCAAGATAGAAGATAAGAATGCTCAAACAATTCAAGTTTGCGAATGATATCTTACTGCAAGGTACAATAGCGAGGACACAAGATCCCGCACTACAAGTCCTAAGAGGTAAACCCTTCTGGATATGGGACAAGGAAGAACATAGACAACAAGCACAGACATCTAATGGGAATTGCTGTTTTAATCACATTGTAGGACTACCACAGAAAGACAAAAAGGAATTCCCTATCTTTGATTATGAAAAGATTCTCTACGATGCTTTAATGATTTCTTCTAATGATTTTAAAGATAAACATCTTTGGGTTAAGAAGGCAACAGGTCTGGGAGTCACTGAATTTATGTTAAGATTAATGGCCTGGCTATGCACCAAGGATAAGGAACATGCAACCAGGAACAATCAACAGATGTGCATAGTGACAGGTCCAAATCAAGATATGGCTATCAAACTAATAAGACGTTTGAAGAATATATTTGAAACAAAGTTAGGTCTGTATTTCCAAAATAAAGAAACTGTACTAGAATTGAATGGATGTACTATTGAAGCGTATCCTAGCAATCATATTGATTCTTTCAGATCGTTAGACAATCCTAAGTTTATTCTGTTAGATGAAGCAGACTTCTTTAGAAAGGGAGAACAGGAAGATGTCAGACATGAATCAGAACGTTATATCGGTAAGTCAGACCCATACATTGTAATGGTATCAACTCCTAACAATCCAGGCGGTCTATTCTACCAGATAGAACAGGAGAAAGAGGATACCTGTCTCTATAAGAGGTTGAAGATGGATTACCACTACGGCCTAGGAAAGATATACACACAAGAAGAGATTGACAAGGCTAAACAATCACCAGGCTTCGATAGAGAATATGGACTTCAGTACCTGGGCAAGATAGGAAATGTGTTCTCTAGTTTAGTAATAGATAGGGCCATAGAGTTAGGAGAACAGTTTAGTACAGACAATCTGGAAATATCACAGCATACTATAAAGTCAGTAGGTGTAGACTTCGGCTTTGGTAGTTCAAAGACAGCGATAGTAATGACCGAAATGCTACCAGAATCAGAGAAGATTAGAGTTGTCTTTTCAGAGGAATATGATCACGCAAACCCACAAGATATCGTTAACATTTGCTTTAACCTATACCGAAAATATGATAATACTTGGTTCTGGGTTGATGGAGCGAATAGAGGGAGTGTTATTCAAATGAAGGTTGCATTTAACGAAGAGACTGACTATGAGAAGTTTACCCAAAGTCCTAATACAGTCAGGGTTATCCCTACAAACTTTAACAAAGAACACAAGAACATGCTCAGTCATTTGTATTCATTAATGAATAAAGAATACCTTGCAATACCAAAAAGGTTTGATAAATTAATAATAGCGTAGATGTCAGTAAAGGAGCCATCCAAATCAGGGTAGAAAGTGTTGTGAGAATAATGGCAACTGACTACAGTACTGATAAGAGGGAGAAAAAAGAATATCTTTACTATACATGCGATTGGGAAGCAAGGGACTGGTTAAACAACATTATCAGATCTCAAACTCATACAGAAGGGAGGCATACACAACAGACAAAGAGGATAACAACGACATTCAATCCAGAAACAGGAGAGGAAATACTCCAGTACATTAAAGGCCAACCACAAGAAGTCTATACCATTCCATGGGATAGGAAGAAAGCAGAAGAGATCTTATTTGGTGCTAAAACATTTGGTCAGGATTCATTAAACATAACCAACACCGACGAAGTTCAATATACTGTCAAGTTCCCTAATGGAAATCCACCAAGAACAGCATTTTCCCTCGAGGACTTCCTTAACCTATCCTACAAAGAACTTTCTGAGAAATCAAAGACTGTAAAGAGTCCGTATATTGCTGATTTAGAGAGAAGAGTAAACCCATACAAATAAACTAAAATAAGCCGTTAATATGCGGCAACTGTTTCTTCTTTTCTTTCTTGAACTTGTTCAATTATACTTGCTATTGAGAAACTCATCAATCATTTGTGCTTGATTTATTCCTATACCAGTAGATGCAGCCTTTGATTGTCTAATGATTCGATTGATAGTATTCGCACATTTCATGTCGTCCTGTTGTACTGCGGCCTTACTCTTCCTAAGATTTTCAATGGCATGTTTCTTCTTAACATCTTCAAGTTTCAACGACCCATTGACCAGATTTCTTAATTCCAATTCCATGGCTTGAAGTTCTGTGTAGTCTTTAGTAGGTATTGAAATTATTTCATGTCCAACTGCTCCCGCTGACGCGGCTTTACTTTTTGTTGTTGCAGCATTATTACGACATCGTGTAAGCGTATCGAACATTTCTTGATAAAACTCGTCCATTTGTTTACTAAAGAAACTATAATACTCGGTACCTTTTAAACTTCTTGTAGAGTACTAAAATGTTAAGAATGCGGGACAATGCCACTGTAAAAGAACTCAATATCCCTAAAGATAAAAAATCATTGTTGATGTGTTACTTCCCACAATGCAAATGCATTATTTTCTGTATCCGTACATACTGCAAAAAAACCATATCCTTTGATCTCAGTTTTCGGCATTACAACTTTGCCTCCTAGCTCGTTAACCCTTTTTGAATATTCGTCAATAGATGGAACACCCACGTAATTCAGGGCAGGTTGTCGTGGGTCCTTTCTCTTCATCAAACCTCCACCAAGAGAAGATTTGTCACTACTATCTCCTGACTGAGATATCATCCAATAATCCATTTCACCTTCACCTTCCATTTTCTCTATCTTCCAGCCAAATAAAGTCGAGTAAAATTTCCTTGCACGTTCTACATCATCGGCAGGAATCTCAAAGTGTACTATACTTGGATTTTTATTTCCATTTGTCATTATATAGTATTGGAAAATGAAGTATATTAAGGGATAGCGAGTCCGAAAAAAACCTGCTATATTATCTATATAGAACGCTTTTTACCATTTGGGATACCTGGAATTATACATACCTGCTGCTGGTCGTAATTCCTAGAGATGATGTTTTATTCCGTTAAGAACTAACTAACTTTGTTGATATAACCTTTGTAGATATTCAAAAATTTTCTTGTCGAGAATATTATAATGTGAGTCGTTAATTGTTCCTTTTTTGAAGGACTCTAATTTCTCTTCTCATATTTTCTATTTGTCTAATACACTCAAGTCGATTGGATTCGTTTAAAGCCTAAACCTTATCGGGATATAAGAAGTGATGTTAATCTATTGGTTTAGCTGATGAATATCTAAAAGCAATACAACATCAACGTGCCCACCGTAGCATTCTACAATTTTAACTTCAGATATAATCACCTTTTCCTCATCCCTTGTTTGTAGTAGAACTTATTTGAACAGCGTAAATCTCATCATGTGTAATTAAAAGGGCAAATAGTTGACTTTAGAGTAGGTCACAATGAATCGATGTGAGCCAAAAAATACCTGTCCGCTGTCAGAAATAAAATAAGTAACCTACTTTAATGAATTCGGCGCACCGATTCCTACTCCATTCTCTCACTAGAAATTATCTACAACAAGTTCAAAAAAAATATGGATAGTTGAAAGTAATGCGCAGTTTTCTTTATTGTTTCTTCTTCTGTGTCAGTATATTCGCCAGTTTGTTGTAAAGTTCTTGTTTAGCCTGAGCAGTTGATCCCAATGCTTCCCATTCTTTTCCTGACGCTTCGACAACTGCTTCGGCAGCTTGATCCAAGTTAGATCCCCATTTTTCTTCAATTTTCTTTTTCAGTTTTTCAACTTTTAGATCAAAGAGTGCTTTAAAGAAGGCTTTCTGAAACATAGTCTGCGACATGGTAACAGGATCCGAGGCCTGCATTCCTGTACTTCCGTGTCCACAACCATGATGTCGGCCTGCAGATGTAGGACATCCACATCCACAATCTTCTCCAGTTTCACATTCACATTTATTTTCCATTTCTATCTTACCTGTGTATAGTACCTATAGAAAGGTAAGTATATAAGTTAGAAAGTTTCAAGAAGGTAAGTTGGTAACTTGAAGTTAAGTGGGCCAAATTTAGAAGATAGCGGACGACTGCAACAGGAGAAGCCTGATAGTCTATGCAAAAATATGAAGTGTTGTCCTATTAACAATACTCTTAATATAATTGGTAAAAAGTTTACCCTCTTGCTTTTACGAAATATGATGTTGCTGAAACAAACACGATTTAACCAGTTCATGGACTCTATAGAACAAATAAATCCAAAAACTCTGTCATTGAGACTCAAAGAGATGGAGAAAGACGGTTTAATAAAAAGGAAGGTGTATGAAGAAACCCCTGTAAGAATTGAATATGTGCTAACAGAAAAAGCAATGGCCTTGACTCCGATCTTGGAGCAAATGGCTATCTTCTCTATGCGATACTGCACTAAAGATGTATTCCGAGGACTACCCCCAAAAGATGTGGAAAATATATATTCTAATATTATTACGAAATACAGAACGGCTGCATCAACTTGATGTGAAAAAAATATCCAAAGTTCATCTTATTTCATTTTGAACGATAACTGAACATTTGAATTCAAGATCCTGTTATGTTACTTTTTTCTGGGAGACTTAAATAAATCCGTTCTCACTAATTGTCTTAAGTTGAATTCAAGTGGAAAATATATCCTTGCAATGGCTGTAGCTATTATTCTGGTCGCAGGAGCATTAACTCTTCCGTTGGCCTTCGATCATCAAATGGCTGACGCAAAGAAGAAGAAATCATCAAAGAAATACAAAGGAAGCAGTAGTAGCAGTAAAAGTACGAAAAAAGCTGAAATAGAGGCAATAGACGGTCATGGCGGAAGTGCAGGCGCTGGCGGTATAAGTTCTGGCGGTAATGGCGGTAGCTCAAGCGGAGGTAACGGTGGAAGTTCCACTGGTGGCGCTGGCGGTGCTGGCGGAAGTTCAGGTGCTATTCTAGCGGTTGCTGGTAGTGGTGGCGTTAGTGATGCAAGCGGTAGTGGAGGTGCTGGCGGCGCAGGTGGCGCAGGTGGCGCAGGTGGAATCGGATGTGTTTCCCTCGGACAACCCGCCGGAGATGTAGTAATAACCCAATTACCAGGTGAGGCCCACTGTGATGGTGGAGCTGGCGGCGCAGGTGGCGCAGGCGGATCCAACTTGGGTGTAGCAGGCAGCGCTAACGGCGGCTCAGCGTGTGAGAGCGCTGTTAATGCAACAACTCCAGCCTGTGTGACTGGTGCTGGTGGCGACGCTAACGGCGGCAACGCAGCCGCAGGCGGCGCAGGCGGCACCGGTATTGGCGGTCTTGGCGGAGCTGGCGGCCTTGCCTTCGGTGGCGACGGCGGTCTTGGCGGACTAACATGCTTTGAACCGTTTAGCTGTGGCAACACCAATGCTGGCACGAGCAGCAATGCTGAAGCTGAAATAGAAGCTGAAGGCGGTGACGGGGGTACTGGTGGCGACGCTGGCGTTAGTGCTGGCGGTAACGGCGGTGCCGGTAATGCCGGAACTGGCGGCGGCTCCTCTGGCGGTGCTGCTGGTAGCGGAGGTACATCAGGCGGTGTTGACGCACTAGGCGGCAGCGGCGGCGTATCTCTCGCAGGCGGTGACGGCGGCGCGGGTGGAACTGGCGGCGCGGGTGGAACTGGCGGCGCAGGTGGCACAGGTGGGATTGGGTGTGTAGGTGGTGCTGCGGAAGTCGACTGTGACGGTGGCGCAGGCGCAGGTGGCGCAATTGATGGAAACAACTTGGGTCTAAGTGGCAGTACTGATGGTGCAACTTCGTGTCTACAAGGTGGAACAACATCTCCAGCATGTGCAACTAGCGATGGCGGCAGTGGTAACGGCGGCACAGGAGCTCCAGGCGGTGCAGGCGGTGACTCAATCGGCGGCGATGGCGGTATCGGCGGTGACGTATTTGGCGGCACCGGTGCTGATGGAGCAACTGCATGTGAAACCACAGATAGCTGCTTTAGCAACAACGGTCCGTAGTCAGCAAGCAAAACAGTAACAGAAAAGAAAAAACGAAACGAAATCCCTTTCTTTTTTTTTATCTCTTTTTATTTTGTTAACATTGTAACGAGATTATGTACTTCATTTAACCGAGAATGCTCAAAAAAATTTTAATATCGACTGAGATATGATAAACTCTAATTTAATAACGAAATTTTCTATTTTGTAAACATGACGAATGTTTCAAATACCTGGCATTTGGCTGGGCCCTACTCGTCCCCGTACTTTGACAATTCATATTCAACGAACACGTTGAGATTGATTTTGAAACCGCAGTCGTTCATATGACAGCATAAAATTATAACTCAATAAGAAATGCACATAATTTGGTCTTGCATACAAATAATTCTATTATATTATGTAATTCCTAAATTTGTCCCATCATCGGGTAAATAAAAATAAACAATTTGATTATTAAGAATTTTTTTACAAAAATCCTGAGCAAGTTTGAATCCAAGTGTACGTGAATCAAAAAATTGAAACTTGAGACAAAACTGAAGTCTTCATGCCGCCATCATTGTATAACATGCGGAGTTAATCTACAAATGTGGAGGAATTAGGTGTAGAATGCCTTTCCAATACGATAGGTGTTTTTCGTGTAGACAACTTTTGAATTACTGATTCTTCAGTACCAAAATAGTCACCATGCCTTCAGTATATTATTACGAGTAGTGCCTCTCCTGCTAGATTTGTTTTTAATACTTTAGAAGCAATTTCTTCAGCACATACTAGATCACAATTTACAACAACAACCATAACATGCATGTATACCACTTGATGTTTTTGTAACAGGTTTGATCTGAAAATACTATTTCTGCGGCGTGGACTTGCTCAAGGTATAAGTTCAAAACTCAGTTTACTTGATTCCATTCCATACGATATTATGTGGTTAAAGTGAACAAATAAAAAGTAATGACAAAGAGTGTCATTATTGACACCTCAAAGTACTTGGCTGTAAACCGAGTAATATCTATAATAAAAACCAGACAGAATGGGAAGTGTCATTTCTGCGGGATTGATTTTGTCCTAGGAGATATCATTATAGGTTGTGGACACCGTAGAAGTTATTATCACAAGAGATGCGCTAGAAAGCTGAATATAATTTAACCTTTGTTCAAAGTGAAAATTCTAACTCCTTAGCATAATATCTTTGGATACAGTCGGATCGACAAATGTCACTTTTTCGGTACCGTCGTGAGGTCGAAGTTATAGTATACTAAAAACTTCGGAAATTATGCCTGAAGAAATTAGTCTTAAACTATTACTAGAAGTTTGTAATTAAATCCAATTGAATGAGGTAGTGATAGTATAGTTAGATGATTGTAATGAATAGTCTAGGAATAGTGATAATCTTCATGTTAGTGGTTATCATTTCAATAGATAGAAATTACACTGCATCGGGAGACAAGACACTGGATGTCGCCGTTAAGCTGAGTAATACCGAAGATAGTATAGGATCGTACGAAGTACATACAACCGTCTACGGTAAAGAAACCCTTGAACAGTCAAAAGTTATAGATACTTCAACTCAGACCTGTCCAGATGACATAGGGTCGTTATGTTATGTGTCTGCAGGAACATTTTCCTTTGCAAGTCAGTCAGTACCTGTTGATTCAAAGATTCAAGTATGCGTCAAAGAAACATCATCTGAAACACAAAATTGCGTATATGGTAAAAATACTAAGGAAAACACCCCAGAAATAATAACGGTAGGAGTTCCTCATTTGAACTAAGTTGATGTCGGGACCAGCAAACTCCATCATACTTAGAGATGTCAGGAATTAATTACAGTATGATTGAGTTGAAAGAAATATCACGAAAGATGGAATTTGAATAAATCAAAGATTAAAAAGGTTACCGAAACAGATTCGCTATATGTTATTAAATCAGAATAAAGATTGGCAGAATGATAGCAACGAACTATGAAGTATTAAAGTGCAAAAATCCATTCTATATTATTTAAGAGACTCGTTACTATTGATCTTCCTTCGATTCAGTATTATGCCCAATTGTTTTCAAGTATTTTAGCAGCTTTTCTTCATCTTTGATTCCATAATATTTCAACAGGGTATCGACCCTATAGTGAATTTGAGTTCTATCTTGAGCCATAATTTACTAATGGTCTACATCACTTATTAGTTCTCTGCTTGTTAATTCTTAGCTTAATAACCCTTTTTATTAGAAATTCGTTACTAAAGGCAGTTTAACGAACAATCTATAGCTGACTTATATACCTAGAATCAACGAGATACTCATTTACCGGATAGAAAAAAGGCTGCCTTTACCGTACGAAAATTATAGTAACTTTTCTTTGCTTTGCGTCGTGTAAGCCGTATAAGGAATGTTAATTATATTTACATAAGGTGAAAAAATGCGTTCAGATCTCATTATGGTTGTTGATGATGAGGATCTCAGACACCTGTACGTAGACGCATTAAAAACGAAAGGATTCAAAGTTCAAGCGTATTCGAACACCAGAGAAGCCTTGGACGAAATTAGAGATGATCCAAGAAAATACAGGCTAGTCATAAGCGATGTTATGATGAAACAGATGAATGGTCCCATCTTTACTAATAAAATAAAGGAAATCAACAGGGACAAAAAGGTGATACTAATATCAGGATTCGATTATAAGACCATGGATTTGTCACATAGTCGCTATGACAAGTTTGTTCAAATTCCTGTGACTCTCTGGGAGCTTTTCTCCGCCGTCAATGAAGTTTTAGAAATCCCTCCAAATGTCGAAAATCAATTAGGCTACTTGAATGAATGATTTGGAACAAACACGAAAAGATACTGTGATGAAGGGGACCTTTTAAATCGAAAATTAACAATACAAATAAAACATAATATAATTCAGTTTTTTATTATTTTCTAAATTTATTGAAATGCAAATCAGCTTGTAAATAAAAGCTCTATCAATTAGCCTCGGTGCCCTAGGCCTTAACAGTTTTATTGTATGTTGTTCATAGAATGGTACGTCCATTCGTTATTGCATCTGGTGGGGGCTTCTGTTCTCACCCGCCAGTTTTTGACTTTTCCAGGTATCTCCTGACTTCAAATGGCATTCATAATCTGATAATTTTGTCCTCGGTATACAATCACCTTTTAAACCTTGCGAATCCCCGTGATTATACGATCCCGTAGAGAAAAATAACAAAAGCAACGGACTTTATTGTCTGATTTCACTTTAATGCACACCGACAGCGCAGAAATCATTATGACCAAGAATGGTTATGATAGGTTTTAATTGCCAGAGCAGAAAGAATGTTTAGGAAGAGTTTTATAAACAAATGAACAATTAGGATTGACATGGAAACCAGCATGCGATGTCAACTCTGTGGAAAGAAGACACATGAGCTACGCTACTGGCTCGATAAGATGGTTTGTAAAAAGTGCTATGAATTGAATAGAGTCAGTTCAGAAGTTATTCTAGAAGCGTCTGCTAATTAATAACCCTCCTTTTCATTTAGTAACTAACCCTGTCTAATCTTTTTTTAGATCTCATCAAACGTTAGCTTACAAGTTAATCTTTAGGAATGCATAAAATAAAAAAATTAAGGAAGCTGTCTGTTTCTTATGTACTATTAGACATCATTGGACTTGATGAATTCGTCATGTTTTCAAGTCCTGTCATATTTCCACCCATGGTGGCATTAGACATGTTTGTTGCGCTTGTCATGTTAGACCCTGTTTCGTTTCCCATCATAGACTGTGCATTTGCTGAACTGACGCCAATGGCGGCAAACAGCGATACAACAGCTACTAGGACGGGAAGAATAAAAACGACTTGTCTTCTCATCATTAATTCTCTACGACCATCCGTAATAAAAGGTGAGTTAGAAAGTTAAAGAATATCACTCTAGATCATGGATAGTAAATTTGTCATAGTTTTATCTAGTATAACTATGGTGAAAATAATACAGGAAATGGAAATTAGATGTTTTGGGGCAGAAAGTACTAGGCATCTGTGTCTGACGGTTCTAAACCTTTGAATTAATGGAATCTAGTCTTTATTTTATGAGGTGTGTTCGTGACTGACGGATGGTCAGGACAACCATCATCTATTTTGCCGTTAACATTATTATCTATTCCATCTCCGCAAATTTCTTTATTAGTATAGATGGTTGGGCCATCAGCCAGAACTAATTGCAAATCAACTATCATAACAACTGAAAATAAGATTACTGTGATTGTAGCAAGTTGGCATGAATATTTCTTTGTTGGCGGTAGATCCGATGACGTAGTATAATTATACGCGATGGTACAAGATAAAGTTACGGCCTACAGTAACTGGTTCATGCCATATTTCTTAGCAAAGTATCTAATAATAATTAAATAAAGTGGATATTCCTGCAGTCTATGGACGAAATTAATTCACTTCTTTCGAGTGATTGTATCTGATCAGGCTAACCTATTGTCATTTAGGTTATCATCAATGTAGCGATCTATATCTGAAGACTCAATTATTGCCCCTGAGACGGTATTAAATTCTCCTAAATTCTGTGTATCGGGATCGCTTAAATGATCTAGTCCTAACTCTTTTCTTGCAATCATAACATATCAGAATCTTTTTAGGGAATTTAATGTTACAAGTGGCACAATAGTTATGCATGCCATAGTTTATGAACCGTGAGGGCTGTCGTCCAGAAGCCCTATGAGATTCTAGTTTATCCATTGAAGCCGACAAGATCAAAAATGGTTTGAAGACTTGAATTTAATATTCAAGTGTGATTGTTCTCATTACTTCATGGACTCATCTACGTCCATATTGGGTGAATCTGTGCTTTGACTTGAGGCAGATTCTTGTTGTCCAACGCCAGTTGCATTGGCATCAGTGTTAGAGTCTGAACTTGAAGGAGTACTAGTTGCATTTGTACTAGCACCAGTGTCTGTACTCGCAGAAGCACTAGTTACCAGGCCTCGAATCGCTCCATCAGGATACTTGTCCGTGTGCACGTTTACATAGGCATTTCCGGCACTCATGAGACTGACTAGGTCAGAAATATCCTTATCCTTGAGTGGACCTAGTAACTCATCTTTTGTTATATTTCCATCAAATCCTATCTGTGGTGGACGATCATCTCCTTTCGCTGATTTCCCCTTTGATAGAGTGACTATGATATCTCCATTTTCACCTGCCGTTCCATTATGAATGTGAGCTTGGTTTACTTTCTTGATTCCAGTAATGTTTACCCAGTAAGAGACTTGAGAATTATTCTCATTTACTTGGAATTTAGCAGTTCCAGTTGAATTTGACTCAGTTGGAGGAACTTCGTCTTTACCAGAGAGTGTCGCAGAAAAGCTTTGTCCCTCCTGAGCCTTTACTGTGTTCAAGAGAATAGACACTGAACCGACAGACAGGACAGAAGTGAACAATAAGATTATGAAAAGTTTGTTATTTTGTATCATTATCTCATTGTGTGCTTCATGATTTATAAGACTTTTAATAAGCACGGTTACCTATATCATCTTGCTGACCTATATGGATCATTTATTCAATTTGCTCTTGTAAGCACAATAATAATAGTTTTGAAAGTCATGTGGTAATGTTTTTACTTGTACATTAACAAATCCAGCTTCCTTTAACATAGAGATTGCTTTTTCTTTTCCCCACATGGCACCCAGACCTGCGCCATTTTGAGACAATGAAATACTCATGCAATGCATGCAAGAAATGGTGTAAAGAAATGTTCCTAACGGATGGGAAATATTGTCTTTCAATGGAGTTGAAGCCAGAATATCCTGCATAAGAAAAACTCCTTTACCGGAAAGAGATTGATTGATACTTTTTAGTACAAGGTCTGGTTTAGGTTGATCGTGTATTGCATCAAATGCTGTGATTAGGTCAAATTCGTTTCTTAAACTTGAATCTAAAATATCCTGTACTTTGAAAAAAGCATTGGAATTGTTCATATCTTTTCCTTCTTTTGTGGCACCGTCGATGGCCTCCTTTGAAAGATCATATCCCTGAAAGTTACTTTTTGGAAAATGCTTTGCCATAAGATTGACTGCTTTTCCTTTGCCACATCCTATATCAAGAACTCGTATCCCGTTTTCAAGTTCAGCAACAAGATTAGGCACTAGAGGCAAGATGTGATCAATTAGACCTACTACCACTGTTTGATAGCTTTCCTCCGCCATTACCTCCTGAAATCGTTTGTATGAAGAATAGGGAACACCTCCGCCCTTCTTAAAACATTCAACAATTTCATCTTCCACCTGAGATAAAATAGGAATCCATTGCATGGAGGCTGCAAAATTATAAATGTTTTTTTCTCGAGTCAAATATTGGGACTTTTCTTTTGCAAGCCAAAATTTGTCGTTAACAGAATCGTATTCAATGATCCTTCCAGTTACCATTGCTCCTATCCATTCCCGGACATATCTTTCATTCAGTTTTGCCTTTAACGCGATTTCTTTAGCTGAAGAAGGTGGGAGTGCCGATAGTATATCAAATAATTTTGTTCTATGCCCTACAGATAACATGATAGACAAAGAACCTTTGTTTATTACGTCAATCATATAGTTAGAAAAGTCATTATCCCTATTGCATAAGCACGTACAATAGTCAAACTATTATGTATTTCGAAACCATTTGAGTTATGAGTCAAATAAGACCTTTTTTATACCAGTAGAGCAACGATACTAGAAATGGTAATTATCTAATTCTGCGCATATCTAGTAGAAAGAGAGTTTGATGTTCATCGGCTTTAGATTAAAGTGTTGCGCTGCCATTTTGAAAAATAATAGTCACTTAATTATTATATCTAGTCTTTTCGTGTCGAGTGCCTATGTTTGACTTGCCGTACTCGTCCGTCATTCTTTTCCGCTAACGGCTGGCGATCTTCACGTCTTGATACCGTTTCTTGGCCGATTTCTAGATTTGCTTATAGTGTCTATCTGTGCCAATGCCTCATGAAACTTGCAGCTGGCTGACCGCAAACATACTATAACAAAGTGAATATTCATCGCAGGTAATGGCACTATCAGCACTTTGACATCTTTATAAAAGGCGGCAAGTACGTCGCAAGTTCCAAAATTCGTTTTGAATGGCTTTATCATCTCAAGGGAGGCCCTCGTCCACGTTCCAAAATCATCCTGTTCACTAGTTCGCTTAGGAGCAAAAACGTCCTTCGCGCCGAATTTTTTCTGAGAAACCAAAGTCCTTCCATTAGTATCCACTATGGCCACCGATAGAATTGAGTCGTCCATCTGCAGAATTTCTTGAGTCCTATCCTCTAATACTCCAGTCTGACTCTCGGTCCTCATGCTATATGATGGTCAATGTATTTTATAACGACTATACGTTGATAACAGCTAACCACTAGTGAAAACCGCTAAAAACCCATGAACGTTAATACCCACCTTTCACGGGTTTAACTGATCTTTTGTAGTTTTCTTTGCTATTCACTGAATTCTTTGTGTCTGCAACAAAAACAGAGATAGTATGTCGTATTGTCTTCACGCTCATAAACAGGAGACATTGGGTGTTTACAATTATAACATGGACGGTCTAGATTAAGGTCGCCCAGTACAAATGATTTGCTAATGGGAAAACATTTGTTTACAATTTGGAGGAGTCGTTCCACTTCGTTAGTAAATGTGTTAGAATCGCTTTTCATATAATGTCTAAGAACCTCTTAATCTGGAGCATTAACTACCTTATGAGCTTTCGGGTACTATTTATGACTTCTTTCCCTTTCCCAGGCATTTTCCCCTTTAGATGTAATTCAAACTTTTAATTTTGTTTTGTTGTCAAGATGTGGTTTAGGTAGTGAAAGTAAAATCTTTTTTTAGATCGGGGCTCATGTTATGGATAAAAATGAGGTAGAGATCTTTGTAATTTGCAGGGTGTTGATTTCATGTCTGGTGAACAGTTTAGGTGTGTCGTGTCATACAATACAATTTTCAACTTTTTAACATCCTTACAGCGTTTAATGCTGACGACAAGTATCTCTTTTAGGTTTCGAGACTTCAGACTAGATATAAGTTACATATTGATACTACATATTGATACTACATATTGATACTACATATTGATACTACATATTGAAATACCCCTGACTAAAGCACAGGTTATTCCTTGTTTTTCTGTATAGTGATTAAAATAAAGTGTATATTCTAATTCGGCTGCATGTTGTTCTCGTTAATGCTACTATTATTTGCTACAACTGCACCTTGGGGCAAACGTAATGTCGCTATTTCCATTTCGTCATGACGATCGTTTGGGACTTTATCTTTTATTTTTTGTGCCGTCGTATCTAGGATCTGCTTTTGCTCTTGTTCACTTACGGAGGGATTTATGTTCAGTGCTTTTGATGAACTTGGCTCCCGAGGCCTGTCCGGCTGTTTGCCACCTATCACCCCTCTAACATCGGCAGACACCTTTCCTTCATCGGTGTTTCCTTCGCTATCAGCTATGACATAAGAAAAAGTATCTACACCCACAAAATCCCTTTCTGGCTCAAATGTAATAGTATCATTCTCATTTATCTTTGCTGTTCCACCATTCTTTGGTGAAGTTACAGATATGATCTTAATTTTATCTCCGTCGGCATCTTTATCGTTGTCTAAAACAGTGAACAGCGCAGGTTTGTTTTCTTCAGTCCTAATTCTATCGTCTTTAGCAGACGGTGGACTATTATTATTAACACTATTATTATCAGCACCGCTATTACTTATGGCTTCATTGGGATTTTGTCCCTCAGTAATAGTACCTGAATCTGACGAAGAAGAAGAACCAACTGATTGACCACTAATGCTTGAACTGCCTGCTTTTCCAAATATTTCTAGCTCAGAAATTTGAGCTGTAATTTTAGAAGAGCCCGAAACACCTTTAGTAATTGTCATTTTAACATACCTAGCAGACGAGTCGGCAAAGCCATAAGTTTCCATCGCTTTAGTATTACCCTTACTTTTTCCTGAGTATAAATTAGTGTAAGCAGAACCATCAGTAGAACCCGATATGACAAAGCTGTACTGACGTGAAGAACCATCAGCCCATGCGATACCCACGCTGCAGATTGTCTTGAATGTCCCCAGGTCTGCTCGTATCCATGGCTTTGAAATGGATGTTGAAATCCATTTAGTGCTCAATCTATTATCTATTGCCTTAGAAGGGCCTGAGCTTCCGCTCGATGTTGCTTTATTGATATGTAAATTATTGCTGCAAGAAGATGAGGGTGGCGGTGTTGAAGGTGGAGCGGATGGATCCGCTGGGGTGCTAAATGACCAGCTCTTGGCCGGACTCATGGTGTTGCCAGCCAAGTCCTTCACGTTTGATATCGTTGCTGTATAGGACGTAGAAAAAGCCAGTGATGAAGGCGTAAAAGTTGCCTTGGGATTATCAGTTCCAGTTAATGATACCGTTCCAGCTATCGATGAGCCGGCACTATTTTTCACAATAAATGTAGAAGAAGTTACTGTTGAGGTTTGTACTGCTTCGCTAAAAGTTGCAGTTATTTGGGACGAGGTGGCAACATTTGACGCACCGGCCAGAGGAGTAGTAGCAGTTACAGTCGGTGGAGTTGCATCCGTCACAGTGTTTGTAGGGTTGCCAACATATAACAACGGCTCGCGAATACTGTCAGGATCACCTGTGAAGTAACCATGTCCTTTTCCATCGCAAATTGTTGAAGGTGTGGAACCAGAATTTATGAGAGCGTTGCGGACTTCGGAAGGCGAAGCTCCTGGATGCTCAGACTTGTAAAGCGCCGCTGCCCCTGTAACATGTGGAGCTGAAGCACTAGTGCCGCTGAATGTGCCGTACGAAGAACCCATAGAAGTAGTTTTAACAAGCACGCCTGGAGCCGCAAGGTCAACAACAGAACCGTAATTACTGAAACTCGCAAATGTATCGTCTTTTCCAGCGGATGTGGATGTGGACGATTTTCCGCCACATTTACCATCACTGTCAACTATGGCAGAAACTGTTATTACTTCTGGGAACGTCGCTGGTACTACACCTGCTGCGTCACGTTGTTCATTTCCGGCAGCAGCTACGTAAGTAACGCCAGCTGCCACGGAATTTTTAATAGCCGTGTGCAGAGCCTCATCTGGTCCGTCTCCTCCCCAGCTCAAATTTGCAGCATCTATCTCTCCTGCATTGGCTGTAATGTAATCTATTCCTACGATAATATCAGAATCAAAACCTGCGCCATTACTATCCAAAACTTTGACCGCCCAAAGCCTTCCACCTGGAGCCAAACCCACAACACCTTGAGAATCATCTTTTGCTACGACTACGCCTGCTACGAGAGTACCGTGGCCGTCATCGTCATTTCCGTTGCTAGTTCCTGAAACGAAACTGGTTTGCTTGTAAATGTTAAGATCGGAATGATTAAGGTCTATGCCTGTGTCTGCTACGGCTATGTCAACGTTTACCGAGCCACCCCCATCACCTGACTTTGCAGTGCTCAAGTCACCGTCGACTCTATCCACTCCAGTCGGCACAGATTGAGCGAATCCTTTTACTTTTAGATCAGGTTGAATGTAATCTACTCGAGGATTTTTTAAAAGTGTCTGAAGAGATCTATCGTTTGAAATTTTTATTGCAAATCCCTTTAACGCGTGCTCGTATACGTGGCGAACGGTAGTGCCGTTAACGCGAGTTTCGTCAGCTAAAGCACGCACATTGCCGCCCTCAGAATTATGATTAATGTTATTGCTTTGCAGCCTGACCTCATCTATCAATAATTAATCTATTTATTATATAAATTGTTTAGAAAATAATACAGTGTCATTATTCTCATGACGAATAAAATTTGTTGTGACAGACAAATTGAGTCTGATCCATCGATGGAAGTGGCATTTCGACGGGCTGGAGAGTAACTAGTACAGGAGGAACCTTTCCATATCAGAATTATAACGTTTTCACAAGCCTATTACAAGATCATCAATTTATTTCCTAAATTTTTCACGTAAAATTGATTGTGTATAAAGAAGACGAAAATAATTTTCTCCAAATTTAGCAAATCTAACTCTGACCCTTAGATTGACTCTTGATTGGCAGGTGAATGGACTCACCGTAGATATCTCTCAAGGCTTCCACAAATGATTCAGGAAGGGTAGGATGTGGATGTATGGTGCCAAATATATCCGAGGGCCTCAATTTCATATTAATCGCTAGAGCAGCCTCTCCTATTATTTCGCCACCATGTGCGCCGATAATATAAGCTCCGTCCAATATCCCTTCCCTCTCATATACTTTGATTAATCCTCTGGTATCTCCCAAACAGTTTGCCTTTGCACTTGCTGTGAGTGGAAATTCACCTGATCTCCCACTTAACGTTCCTACAAAGGCGACTTCTGGATATGTGAATACACAGGCAGGCACACACCTGTATTCAATTTTAGAATCTTTCATTCCCATTATATTTTCGGCCGCGACTTCTCCCTGCTTTGCTGCTACATGTGCAAGCTCGTATATACCAGTTATATCCCCTATCGCATAAATGTTCTCTTCACTAGTTCTCATTTTATCGTCAACAACAATCCCTTTTTCGTTAAAACTTACCCCGATGTTATCAAGCTCCTGTTGATTTATGTTTGGTCTCCTGTCTGTACAAACAAGAATTTTCTCAGATTCAAATTTTTCTCCATTTACTTGTACTATACTATTGACTATTTTATCAACTCTTGATCTTGTCCTTACATCTATCCCATCAAGTGTCATGTACTTTTCTAACGTATTTCCAATTTCCTGAATTTGATTAGGCATTATATGATCTTCAGCCTCGATTAAAATAATTTTGGATCCTAATGCATTTAATACTGACGCAAATTCACACCCGCTGTAACCAGCCCCTATAATGGTTATTGAGCTGGGCAAATAATCTAATTCTAGAATGGATGTAGTTGACAGTATATTGCCTCCAAAGTCGAGGTTGGGCAGACAGACAGGATAGCTCCCTGTAGCGATAACGATATTTCTTGTGTCTACCATAGTCTGATTTACAGCTACCTTGGTCTTTGATACAATATGTCCCTCACCTTCAATTATATCGATACCATTACTTTTCAAGAGAAGTTTGATTCCTGAAGCGAGCCTGGAAACCGTTGCCTGCATTTTTGACACTAAAAGTTTGTAATCCAATTCAATTTTCGCATTTAATCCGTACCTATTTGCCAGGGTTGTCCTTCTCACCAAATCTCCCATTGAATGAAGATACTTCGTGGGGATGCATCCTCTTTGTGTACAGGTTCCACCAAGTCCATTTTTTTCGATCAGGCAAACGTTACCACCTAGTTGTGCTGCTCTAATGGCACATGTGTATCCACCCGGACCTCCTCCTATTATTACTACATCATACATACTGCTTGCACTAGCTTCTATATACTAGGCAATAAGTATTTTAATAATCTCAACACAGCCACTTTACTTTCTCCAGTTCCATCGTCTTGAAGAATATTTCTCAATTACGAACTTTTCTGTATCTTTCCTTTCTTTGCTACTTAATGTATATGTGATGATTTGAGCACCGAATATTTCAGCAAATGATTCCTTTAGATTGCTGGCTACTTCTTCAAATGACCTATTTATTCCAGTCACTCTGGCTTTAACATCATTTATCATCTTATCCTTGATCTTTTCTGAGGCAACCTTCAGCATAGAAAACATTTTTTCAATGTCAACAGTTAGCAGGATTGTACCATGCTGAAGTAGTGTATTATTTTTCCTAGTCTGTGCGTTGCCTGATACTTTCTTATTATCCACAACTATATCGTTTAATGGAACGTATTCTGCATTGTATCCAAGCCTATTCAGACATGATACTACTGGCTCGCAGATCAGCTCATAAGACTCCAGAATATTTGCAGGATAGTTCTTTGTAATGAATGTGTAGGTCAATTCAAACTCGTGCAGTACTGCTCCGCCTCCAGTTATTCTTCTCACTACATCAACGCCCATATTGCTGCACTTTGGTACATCCACTTCCTCCTCCATGCTCTGGAAATAACCAATTGACACGCACGGTGGTTGCCAGCCATATAGCCTTAAAATTGGAGTATCATGGTCTACACAGTTCATCAATAATGCCTCATCGAGGGCCATGTTCCAGGCCCCGGGATTGTGTCCAGTCTCCAGAACTCTTATTTGTTTAAACATTTAACTCAAACTCTATTAATCACTTTTTTTCTCGTTCTCTCTCTCTTTTTCCATTCTAGTTTTGTATGTTTTATTGCAGTTATTTCGTTTTTTGCTTGTTACTGTTCCCGTCACTATTCAAGCATCCAGTAATTGCATCAGTCAATGATTCTGAATCAAAACCAAATGCCTCAGAATGACTCAGGCACTTTTCAATAGTTTCCTTAATAGAATTTCTATCAATTTTTGTCCCAATTAGGCTGGCTTCTATTTGGTCTAAGGTCTCTTCGGGGTAAAGAAAGAAATCTCCAGTTATCCTTATTGAACTGATTATTTTACTATCTGTATATTCAAGAGATATCTTGATGAGTTTTTTGGATTTGTATACGTTATGTGCCTTTATCATGGAGTGGTAGTTCCGGCAGAATTTTCGATATTTTCATTGTCATCATTTTCTCTGCCTGCTAGAGAAAGCCATCTCCATCTCAAATTCGGCTTTCGCGCTGCCGCAACTTCATCCATTCTTCCTACAGGCCTTGTATATGGAGCTCCTAGTACCAAGTCTGGATTTGTTTTGATCTCATTTGCAATCGCCTTCAATGCTGCAGCAAACTCATCCAGTGTTTCTTTGCTCTCTGTCTCCGTAGGTTCTATCATCAGGGCTTCAGGTACGATCAATGGAAAGTATATTGTAGGTGGGTGAAATCCATAATCCATCAGTCTTTTAGCCATATTAAGGGCACTCTTTGGGCCCAGATTCTTCGAAGATAGAACAAACTCATGAGCGCATCTACGATCAAAAGGAAGTTCAAAATCGTCCCTCAACAGACTAAGCAGGTAATTGGCATTTAAAGTGGCGTGCTCAGATATCCTCCTTAAATCTGACCCCCATGACCTTATGTATGAATATGCCCTCACTAGCATGCCAAAATTTCCATAACAGTACTTTAGCATCCCAACTGATTTACGTTTGTTGTAATCGAGGATATAGCTCTCCATATTTTTTACTACTCTGGGTAACGGTAAATAATCTGCCAAAAACGACTTTACCCCTACGGCTCCTGCTCCAGGTCCTCCACCACCGTGTGGAGTTGAAAATGTTTTGTGCAAGTTTAGATGGATTAGATCAAATCCCTGATCGCCTGGTCTGGTAATACCCAGTAGTGCGTTCATGTTCGCACCATCACAGTACATCAGTGTACCGTTTCCATGTGCAAGATCGCTAATCTCTAGAATTTTTTCTTCGAAAAGTCCCAGCGTATTAGGATTTGTCAACATTACCAGTGCCACATCCTCTCCAAGCAATTCTTTGAATTTGTAAATATCCATATTCCCTCGGGAGTCGGAGGGAACAGTAACTGTTTCAAGTTTGCACATGGCCGCCGTAGCAGGATTAGTTCCGTGGGCAGAATCAGGAATAAGGACCTTGGTTCTTTTCTCAAGCTTTTGTTTGTAATAGGCCTTGGTTATCATCACCCCTAGTAGCTCTCCTTGTGCTCCAGCTGCAGGCTGGAGTGAAAAGGCATTCATTCCAGTAATTTTATTAAAATCCTGTTCAAGTTCCCACATCAATTGGAGAGATCCCTGAATACAGCTTTCATGTGAGAGTGGATGTAGTTGAGAAAATCCTTCCAGTCTTGCCACGTCTTCATTTATTTTAGGATTGTATTTCATTGTACACGATCCAAGTGGATAAAATCCAAGGTCTATACCAAAATTCATCCGTGACATGTTAGTATAGTGTCTAACTACATCTACCTCGCTAACATTGGGTAGTGGAAGTTCTTTACGAGCCAAGTCAGTTGGCAATTCGGCTAGGAAATCTCTATTCTCTGAATTATTATTTTTATTTCCCTTCTCCCTTTGAAGGCTAGGAACATGACCTGAAATGTTTTCTTCGTATTCGAATATTAGTTTCATTTCTGGTTAAGTGTTTCCTTTATTATCGAAGCATACGACGTGATATCTTCAAAAGTGTTCATTTCGGTACAACAAATTAGAATATCATCGTTACCTACACTGATACCCCCAACTATTCCATTCTTTAGCAAGTTTGACAGAATCTTTTTGGAACTTTTCGCAGGCACCTTCATGAGGAATTCATTGTAAAATGGTTTAGGGTTTAGAGGTTTAAAGCCCATGCTAGTAAGTTTCTCTTGCAGTAAATGGGCTCTATTATAACTGAGTTTAGCAACGTTTCTCAATCCGCTTCTGCCCATAAGGGCCAGGTAGATTGTTGAAGCTATTGCCATCAATTCTACATTAGTAGTTATGTTGCTAGTAGCCCGCTCTCTTCTAATATGCTGTTCTCTTGCTTGTAGTGTTAAAACAAAACCTTTCTTTCCGTGTGAATCAGTTGTCATGCCACAAACTCTTCCTGGAATTTTCTTCAATAGTGCAGACCTGACTGCAAGGAATCCAAGGTAAGGACCACCAAAATTTATTGGAATACCAAAAGACTGTCCTTCGCCAACTACTATATCGGCACCATAATTTCCTGGCGGTGTTACTATCGCAAGAGATGTAGGTTCAACAACACATGTAATGAAAAGTGCTCCAAACTGGTGTGCCCTGTCAGAAAGGTACTGGAAATTTTCCATGTTTCCGTAGAAATCAGGATTCTGGACTACTACACACGCAGTCTTTTCATCAATCTGGTCTACAATTTTAAGGTCTGCTCCTTCGCAATAAGTTTTCAATACCTGTTCATATTGAGGGTTCAAACCATCCTTTACAAAAACTCCATTTCTTCCGTTGTACGATGCTGACATCAGCACTGCTTCTGCTAGGGCTGAAGAACCATCATAGAGAGATGCGTTAGCCACATCCATGCCTGTGAGGAGGCAGATAAACGATTGAAACTCGTAAATGGCCTGAAGGGTTCCTTGGTTGATTTCTGCTTGGTATGGTGTGTAGCCAGTAAGGAACTCTCCTCTCATTAAAAGGTGATTTATTGCAGATGGGACGTAATGATTGTAAGCCCCAGCACCGATAAAATATTTTAATATCTTATTTTTTTGTGACAGTTTCTTCATATGAACTGCCAGCTCGAGCTCGCTCATTGGTTCAGAGAGGCTTAATCCTTCATAGATTTGCGGTTTTAAGTCGACCATCAAGTCATCGATAGTTCTCGCGCCAATTTGCTTTAACATCTCTTTTTTATCATTTTCTGTGGCAGGAATGTAATCCATGGGGTTTATCTGTCTCCCACTTTTGACATTACTTTCTCACTCATCTTTTTTTTTACCTGCCCTTGCTCATTTTTCCTATTCTTTGCTTTTTTCTGCCTCACCAATGAACACATTATATTTTTCAAGTGTCAGCAACCCTTCAATTTCATCGGCGTTCGATGGTTTTAATTTTACAATCCAGCCTGATTCATAAGGGGACTGGTTTATCCATTCGGGATGCTCATATAGCTCTTCATTAATTTGTACTACTTCCCCGCTCAAGGGACAATAAATATCAGAAGACGCCTTCACTGAATCGATTATTGCCATTGCCTGCATCTGTCTAAATCTGCTCCCTGACTTGGGAAGTTCTATCGAAACTATATCGCCAAGTTGCTCCTGAGCAAAATCTGTTATGCCAATTACAGCTAGGCCTTCGTCTGTTATTGATATCCATTCATGTTCTTTTGTAAACTTTAACTTTCCTTCAGTCACAAAGATCCTCCGCTATCTCCCATAAAAAATCCTATTTTCTCCTATGAAATCGAGTACTTTCCATGACCCTGGCCTCATAAGGTTTTCCACCAATATTAATTTCAATTAATTGACCCGTTGGGACATTTGTGGGAACAAAACAAAAGCCAATAGATTTTTTCAAAGTTGGCGAGAAAGTTCCACTAGTTACAATACCCACTTTGCCGTCGCCTTGCAAAAACACTTCATTGCCTTGTCTGGCTATCCTTTTTTCTAACAATTCAAAACCTACAAGCTTTCTATCAATCTGGAGTGTTTCTAAAGCCTTCTTTCCAATGAACTCGTGTTTTTCTAACTTTACTGTCCACTTGAGTGGAACTTCCAGCGGAGTAGTATTTTTATCGATATCATTTCCGTACAACATCAATCCTGCCTCGATTCTCAATGTATCCCTGGCCCCCAATCCGGCAGGTTTGATATTAAATTTGGCTCCCATATCCATGAGTTTGTTCCAAACATCTGTCCTTGAAGAATCAAATAATATCTCAAATCCATCTTCACCTGTGTAACCAGTTCGCGATACAATGCATTCTACTCCAAAAATGCTTGTAATAATAAGATCAAACGGTCTTAAGCCGTCGATCAAGTTTGGCCCATCAATCGCTTCTTCCATGAGCTTTTGAGCAAGGGGTCCTTGAACAGCAAGAAGAACGGTTTTGTCACTATTATCTTCAACTTTTGTCTCTGATGATAACGAACTGGAATGATTGACAATCCATTGTAGATCCTTTTCTCTGTTCGATGAATTTAC
>JBBRRH010000027.1:0-39028 GCA_038201105.1 Nitrososphaera sp.
CTGGGCGAATGGAACTATGACCTGTGGCCCATTGAGCGGATACATGTTCAAAAATACAAATGTCTGTCGGATATGGTATTGAGCTCTTGCACCCCCCAACATACCTACAGATGCGCTCATTAGGGCGACTGGTTTTCCGTCAAAGGGATTATCTCCATAGGGTCTTGAGGCACAATCAATTGCGTTTTTTAATACTCCTGGCACTGAATAATTATATTCTGGAGTAGCAATAAGTAAGGCATCAGCACCCCTTATTTTAGACTTGAATTCTTTTACCTTCACAGGCATATTTTGCTCATTGTCTTGATTGAATGGAGGAATACCGTCAATATCATAAATTTCTAAAATAAGATTTTCTGGCAGTAAATTTTCTGCAGCGCGTAAAAGTGCTTTATTATAGGAACCTGTCCTGAGACTACCTTCAAAACCAAGAACTTTCAATTTGTTGGCTACCAATAGAGTTCACATTGAGGTTGAAGGAATAACGATTTAAGGTTTGTTAAATTTTCAAGAGGATTTGATAAATTCATTAGTGGGATTGACAGGTTAGCTAATGGATTTCAGTGATTTGCTAGGAATTCTTTCCATTTTTAAGATTGGATTTGTGAGATTCCTGATTGGAAATAGTTGGTTGATGATTATGACCTCAAATCAAATTGAAGGGAGATTACTACTGGTTGGTTAACTTGATAGTTCCCTTCATTGTATCAGGATGGTATTCACAATGATAACTGAATAAGCCCGTCCCATTGGGTCTGAACGATGCTTGACCTGAAGCGCCTGGAGCAACTTCCTTACCTTGTGAATCTATTACCAATTCATGTTTGGTGTTAGTTGGATTTTGGATTTGAAATCATTCTTTATACTTAACGCAATAGGACTATTCATTGTTTCGCCTGAAGTTCCTGACGATGTAGACGATGGATTTGAAGTGCTGTCATAAGAATAACCTAAAGCATTTTGATTGTGTTGGATTGGAATGTACAAAATCCCTAACCCAAATGACATGATTGCACCTTGCGCGAAGTTAAATCTTAACGTGAAGGTTTTACTCATATACTTGAAACAGGTTGGCTCAAATTTAAAGAAGTAGACGAATACCATTTTTGGATACCAACTTTGGAACAGCCTACATAACATCACTAACTTCTGGACCACTATTGGATATCTAAACCAATGATTGTGTAGAAGGATCCTCCTCTGTTTCGCCAAGAAAGAATCCATCAACTGATTCAATTTTTCCTATCCAGAAGGGGACGCTCATTGTTGGAGTATATTTTTGAATCTTCGCTTCATTTATCGTAACTTCGACGTGAGTCAAGAATATTTTTGCATCCTGCAGGCATACGTAACTAAGAATAAAGTTATCTTGCTCATCTAATATGGGAACCTCTTCTAATGCTTCGAATGCATTCTTTATTGGCTCGTATACTTTAGGGTCATCTTTCTGTTTTAAATCATCCAACAACGTATGAGTCAAGTGCTTATGATAGTTGATCACAGAAACTAATTTTCCCGAAATCAAAGTTCCATGTACATTCAGTGTAACAGGTATACTACTATCAGATTTAGCCTTGGTTACAACCCTAACTAAACATTCTAGGGCAAAGATTGTTTTGTTGTAATGTTCAATAGTTTTTCTTGCTTCATCATTTGACAAACCGACCATCCTATCGTTTAGATGAGTTTCATTTAAGCATAGCCGCTGCAAAGCAGCATTTATCTATGCTAATTCTCTAGATATTGGTATCGGCCCATGTCAGACGACAATTTCCAAATATTATGTGACAATGTATTTTCTCTTAGCCCATCTATCCGGTTTGCCGGTGTAATCAACAAAATGGGCAGACTGATCGGTGGTGGAATGAGGCATGGTCTAGAATCTCTGGAAAACAAAGACGATTCATTAAAGCTTTTTGTCCAGTTTGCCTTAAGAAGTCGGTTGAGAACGGACTATGATTACGTTTTTGGCAAATCTATGTATAATTTTACAGAAAGGGAGAAGATTAAACTTGCATCGTTTCCTTTAGATGACCATCTCATATTGAGAATATCTATAGTGAAAGAGGAAAAAAACCATGACCAAATTATTCAAAAAATACTAGAAGTTATTCAAAAGTTTCGGTTGAATCAAAAGAAATAACAGAAAGATAAAAGTCATCATTCTTACTGAAATATTTATGCCACTCGACACTATGTGGATATTATCAGTAATTCATCTTTTTTCATTTAAGCAATAACACCAAATCCATTTGACAGAGTAGTAACAACAGAAGCAGTACCACGTTTATAATCGCAATAGGAGTTTGTTTTGCAAATCCAGAAATAGCTGTATCATATGGGCTTGCGAATACGCACGATGGAAATGACACAACAACCAAAATCCAAGAACACGATTCCAATACTACTGCTATCAAAGCTCCTTCGGACAAGGATTATGCTTATCGGCTGCAAGTTAAAGTCGAAGGTATGGATCAGCAGGAAGTCAATGTCAGTTCGTCGGCAAACACTGCTAGTGGGATTAGTGTTGCAAAAGGCTCTCAGCTTATTGATAGCCGTTTGAATACAAAAACCATTTATGTTTATCTATATGGTAACCATAGCGCCGAAGTTAATTCATTCAACACATGCGCAGTCATACTGAATGGTACCAAAGTGTGTGAAAACACAATAATGGAAGGAGAACTAGTATTGCTTAACTTTAATACTTTTAAATAATTAGCGGAATTTGTGAGAGGCTAAAAAAGCCCTCTCACCTGGGTGGGGGAAATCGCTAATTCGTCATTTATTTTATTGCACATCTGTAGCATCCTCAATCCCTTTTCCGTTGTCCTATATCTCGCTGCTCCTTCTTCATATTCTATTAATCCCTTCTCGATTAGCATGGACAAATAGTCTCTCAATTGAGCGAATGATAGATATGCCTTGTACATGATCTTTGTTTTTGTTGTTCCCCCGTTTGCCGCTTCGAGAATCAATCCCGTTATATCGGTTCTGCTACGATATTTCATTCGATAGTTAGTGGCAAAAATAGTATTTAATGATGACACTCGTTTCTTCTTAAACTTTTGACTATAATTATCAATTAAAGTTATGGTAAATCATTATACTTAGGATTGCAGAGGAGAAATAATAGTCTAACATGAATTCTAATAAATTTTGTTGACACGAAGTAATATCTTATCATTCCATTCGATGTATATGAATAAAATATTTCTAATCGGGGGTGCTACTTTCAGCTTCAATTTTGGCAGTCGTTATGACAACAGCAATAGAAGGAATAGTAGATGGGAAATCGAGTAGCAGGGCCGACCTTCGACGCCCCCAAATCAGGACTCGAAATTTGTGGGCTCTGGCAAGTGGACTATGTTGTAGGAGTTAGTACTTTAAGGGAGGCATCAACTTTAGACAAGACGATATTGATATACAAGTAGTAGGAATAATGGAAAAATGAGTAATAACAACATTTTTAGAAGATTACCTTCTAAAATCATTACAAAGATAGGAATTTTGGTTGTTATTGAAATTATTATCATCCTTAGCAGTTTTGTTATTTTGGCCTACTTCGAATCTCAGGGGACATTTTTAGGAAATTCAATTAATATTGCAGGCAAAGAATGAAGATTTGGGAGATGATTCCGACAATAGTTATGGGTAAGATTCAAGTCCTGGAATGCATGACTATTCAGTAGTTACGCCTGCGAGTCCTGCAAATTTAGATCACTTTCCGTAAAGAACCAGCACGCTCCTGTCTGTGGAATCCATTTGAAGTTGAAAATAGTCCCAAGATCTCTTTCTTCGCAGACTTTAGTAGATCCATTGTAAGTGCCTGAATTTCTCCTGGCTTTCTTATTGTCTCTATAAAGTTGGACATAATGTTCCCTTCCAAGAATCAGGTTTTGTGGAGATATTCATAATGCCTGCCTAGAGCCCTCCATCTTAATTCAACATTGAATAGACTTGCTCCAAAAGATCCTTTTCGCTTATCGGCTTTTGAATGAAATGTCTTTCACCCATTTTTGGGAACACCTTCTTTTTTAGATCATCATAATCGTCTAATTCTCTCAGCGCAGTAAGGAAAAGAGCTTTGAAATTTGCGTCATTTGATTTGAATTTGCTGTATAATTCAAATCCACTTTTCTCGGGCATTTTGATATCTAGTATTATCAGGTCATACAACCCCGGTTTGAAATTCTCTAAAGCTGTTTCAGGATCTGCAAAGGAATCTACAGTAAAGCCGTATCGTTCCAAAATAATCTTCAAAGTGAGCCCTATATCAGGCTCGACATCTACTACTAGTATCCTTTTCTTAATATCGCTCATCTAAGTCAAGCTTTGTGATAGGTTGCACTTTTATCTTTATAAAATCAAGTTATGATTTCTAAAAACTATTGTTTAGGATTTTTTTGTATTTATTCCATTTAAACTGACAATAGCCAATTTTTAAGTTTATTTTAAATTCAAAATCAATCCCACAAAAGTGACATTTTCCATGTTTTTTATGATAGATATTACTCGGTGGACTGCCAAGTACTTGGAAGTGTCAATAATGACGCTCTTGGTCATCAACATGGTTTAAATCAAGAATATTATGAAATTAGATTAACAAAGTTAAGTAATCATTAAAACTTCGTTTCAAGACCATCGATTTACCTATTGTCTATAGGCACATTCTGGATTGGAGGCTTTGGTTCCAATATCTCCCCCTCCTTTCCATTTATTTGTCGATTGCTATGTTCATATTTAAAGTTGGGACTCGCTGCCTTCGAGGAAATGTCGGATTTGTCAGGGATGTGGTAAGACTTTTTAGATTGTTATTCACACTTTATTGAAAATTGATTTTCCCTTCTTGCACTTCTGGCGTAATGATTACATTTTCCTGTGGTTCTACCTTAATTGGTTTACTAAAATCAAAATTGTGTCTTTTATCCTCATGCAATGAACTACTGCACGGAATATTATTTTCGGTATACTTTAACCATCTTGTTGCGCATAAACGACATTGGAAATCATGCGTCTCCATTACACTGTATCTCATTTTCTATCTATTTTGTATTAGATTGCCTACCCTATATTGTTTCATTAAATTTGTGAAGATAAAGTTGAATGGATGGGGACGAGAAAATGTTTTCTAAAAACAGAGTAAAAGTTGACTTTGAGAAGGAATTACGGACTAATTTTAGCGGATACAATACGACCCTTACTCGATGGTGGAATATTCGGGCCTGTAATAAATCCCATTGCAATGCCTACAGGAATATCGCAAATTACGTTACCACACACGTCGATCTTACTCCTTCTTTGGTTATAGATTATGGATGTGGGACTGGTAGATTACTTGGCGAGATTGCTGTTAGATTTGTAGACACGAAGTTTATTGGAATTGATGGATCCTCTGCAATGTTAAAAACTGCAAAGGCTTATTTAAAAAACAAAGCGCCTGATCTTCTCAATAGGATAAAACTATTGAAGGCTCCTCTCCCTATCAGATTATTACTCGGAAAAAGGGCAGATTTAGTTACCTTTACCTTTCCTCATATTCTTTCAAACCTCTACGATTTAGATCTTAACTCTTTTCTCGAGCTTCTAACATACAGCGAGATTGAAAATGCAGTGATTTTGGCCGAAGATAAAGGGATGGAAGAAGTAAGCAATGAATACACTGAGGAGGATCCTGACCTATTACAGTCGTTACTTGTGAACAGAGTTATTTCAAAGAATTTGCGCTCCTTAGTTAAGAGAGGTGGTTACTGTTTACGAGTGGAATTAGCCAATGCAAAAAGAGAAGAATTCCCGGAGATATTCCAAAAGCGATTTTCATTTCAAGAGGGATCGTTAGATAAGTCTCTCTCTGATCAAAGTATACAGCAGCCCTTCGAAGTAGTGCGGTCTGAATATCATCGTTCGAAGGTAATGGAAGACGCATACGAGCAGACAGGTGACGAGACTGACAGAAAAGGGGGATATTGGATTAGTCTACTTAGGGCACTAGGCTGAGCTGAACTCTCCAACAGGACAACACCCTTCGTTCGTTATAAGCCAGTAACTTAATTTTCAAAGATATCTGAAGTGTCCTTTGCAGTTCGTCTTTACTTAACTACCACAAATAGGCGCGAAAGTACTGGGTATTCCCCCCAGTCCGCTCCTAGACTTTTTACCCATAACATTCAACCTTTCTTCAACGATGCATTGATACCAGGTGCATTGGCTAACGACTTTTTTTTCGACTTCATTTGAGCCAATTTTAACTTGTACTTTCTATACCTTGGTCTTGTACGAAGTCTGTATCCACAGCATGGACAAAAAAATCCTTCCCACATGATGAAAATGCTGCATATTTGGCAACGCTTTTGACCCGAAATATAGCGTCCACTATCTGCCGGTTTTATTGCTTTATGTCTAAGGCATATGCCCTTACAAGTCATTAAAAAATGATATTCCTTCTTCCGTTCTTTGGCAAGTTTTCTTGTCAGTTTTTCTACTATTGGGTTTCATTTCCATCCATCTCTAGCATTGTATCTTTCTTTATATTCTGACTAAAGACTTCGGCCGCTGCAAAACCACTTCCCACCTTTGTAATCCTTATCATTACCCTATCTTCAGGCTTTGTGTTATTGACAAGGATTACGAAGCCATCGATTTTGGCTACTCCCATTCCCTGTCTGCTCATTTCTTCGATCTTTACTTTATATTCTTCACCAACGCTTACAGGAGTTTTAGGTGCCTTTGATCCTCCAAAACGGTTGCCTTTTTTTTCATTCCTTTCGTGACGCCTAGGTCCTTTCAATTCAAATCAATCAAATCCAATGATCCTCCCTGATTAGAGATAATGATGTCTATTTCAATCTTTGATAGTATCTACCCTCGGCTTGACGAGTAATATTCATTATTTCTTCATAGCAAAGAAAATGAAAGTGTAATCAAGGCCTGTTTGGTCCCAGTGCACAACCTTGTCCCTACATGTATAGTCTATCGGTTCGATCAGTTTTAGACCGGATTTCTCGCCAATCGCTATAGCAACCTCTATTTCATTTCTATCAAATACTTTGTCAGGAGCCCCTCTAGAGAGAACATGTTTTGTGTTGGTAATTTTTTCTAGCCAGTAGTCTGTAGACGTCAACAAAAGTCCACCTTTTTTGAGAATCCTATTCATCTCCATGAAGTATTTATGGATATCAACCCCATGTTCAATTACAGACAACGAAGTTACAAAATCAAAGGTATTACTTTGGTAATTAGTTTCCTCCAAACTTTGAATTGAAAGTTTTAAATGCTTATCATTATGCATAGCAACTACTGGCTTGTACTCTCTCTTATAGAGTGAATATATGGTATTCATGAAGTTGCGTTTGTACCTAGGCTGTAAGACCAAATCACAACCATAAAGATTCCTGAAGCCAAGTCTCTTAAGCATGGGCAAAATGGGAGAGTCGTTGCAGCCAACGTCGAGTACGAACGATTTTCTATCGGCTTTGATTATAATATCCATCATCTTGTAAGTATCCCAGGACTTGATCGTGTCATGATGAGGAAAAAGGTCAAGCGCCTTGAGATGTCGCTTGGCTTCCGTCACCTGAGAATATGTCTTTAAGACTGTATTGCAAGGGATTGATGTAACATGCGTAAGATCATTCTCTTCTGATATTGTCAAGCCATTCACTTTGCCTATGTAAGTTCAATGATAAAATGAGCACAAGTCATTGAAATATGATCTTACTCTCAGGTACTTGAATGACAGACCCACTGGATTCGCTATCTTGGACATCTACCCTCATAGGTTCTCCAAAGTCAAAATTGTGTCTCACATCATCAAGAGAAGAATGGCTGCATGGGTTCCTATTTTCAATATTTTCTCCACAGAAACGACATTTAAAATCACGATTGTACTTCATAATTTGTCATCTTAGCAAAGTATCAACATCGCTTTAATGATTCAACCACAATCATTATGAAAAAAATTAGGAATATTGTTAGGAAGAATTGGACGTGTAATACTCTGATTTCTATTATAACTTTAATGACTGCTACTTGATTTGGTTTGCAAATGGAGTTCTTCTCTGTTATACTGTAATTGGAATTTAGCTTAGGCTTCATACACTTTTATGTTATAGGCAAGCACCACTAACACGAAAGATATACCTCCTAGGAGAAAGAAGTTATTCAAAATAGATAAGGAATGGACTTATGGAGAACGACAACAATGGCTCATAAACACATATCACGACGGACATTTCAAGTCGATTCAAAATATGGAAAGATTGTTGAAAGAATGCTTGAAACAATTTGAACAAGTCAAAGACCCAAAACTTCAGAAGAGTTATCAATCATTGATTAAAGGAGTTGAAAGGGATCTACTAGCATTGAGAAATAACACAGAAGAAGTTTTGAAGAATACAGAATTGATGAAGGATGGTCTAGATTCCTTGACATGAGCCTTTCTATTTAGCCGCGAACCTCTCTAAATCAAAAAGTATGAGAAATATGGTTTAGGTTCCGACTGCCGCGGGTATTATTTCTGGCAAAAACAATGAACCCATAACAGCCGTAATGACTTGCACCTTCTTAGACATTAAAGATTATTTCGATTTTGATACGATTTAAAAAATATAGTTTAGGTTCCGAATAATTTGCGTGCTGCTAGGCTTAAATGAAACTCGACTAAACGAATGGATGATTTGTCAAAAAAGAAAATAGAGCATTATAACAAAACAATCCTGTCCTTAGAATCTTTGGTAAGACTCGTAACCACGTCTAAGGCTGACAGCAGTATATCAGTTACATTGAATGTACATGGAACTTTAGTTTCAGGCGAGTTAGTTTCGGTAGCCAACTATCACAAATTTTTAAAACACACTTTGTTGAGCAATTTACAAGAAAAGGATGATCCAGAAGTGCATGGATCGATTAAAGAGTCATTCCAAAGCCTAGAAGCGGTCCCCATAATAGATGAAAATGACACCTTTATTCTCAATTACGTGTGCATACGGGAAGCAAAAATATACTTGTCTGATAGTAGCCCAGATGTGAGCATCCCATATTGGATAGGAAAGTTGGAATCAGTCGATGGATTCTTTATTGGGGAGATGGAAACTGATTCTACTCCCCCGTTGGTTTAGAGGTCGTCTAGTGTAGAGTCCTGGAAGCAGTGCTGCCTCTTTACTTCCTACGTCAAAAGATTCCCAAACTCTACAGGATCCGCTAGTATTTGTTTCATTCTTTCCTTATAGCAGCGCTCAACCCATTCTGAGTAAGATATTCCTAGATTTTCAAGTATGCCATTTTTGCCAAGTTGGTCCAGTTCCCACGGTACTTCTATCTGGACAGGCACTAACATGACATAGTCTTACTTTATATCAGTATTATCAAGTTCACTAGGAAATACCATTATTGGAGCATGGTGATTATGGCCCAAGCCAACGCACCCTAATCTGTTGATTGATATCTACGAGTTCCAACAGTATTTTTCTGCCAATTTGGATGAATTATTATTCGATAGAACATATGTCAGGAAAAATAAAAGGTTGGAAGACCTTGTTGTCTGAAATATTGTTGTCTTTGTAATGTTGTGAAGAATGATACTATTGTTGTGTTACGTTCTGTTGTAAAGGAAGGACGAAGGTGTCCATAGGAGGATTTGTAAACAGAGTATTGTCACTTCCTATTATTGAAATACTGATACTGTACGTCTGTTACTAAGACAGGTCCCGTAATGTTCCATTTGCCACGCGTCACTTTAGCCTACTCTCCCCCCATGTTTTGAGACCTCAAGAAATTCGTTCGTCCAACACTCATCATGTTTTACATCTAATATGCAAAAAGTGTATCTACTCCTTCTAGACCCCAGTGTGTTTGAATTTAAAAAATAAAAAATAAGGAAATTGTGGCTTTTTTTGATCTTCAAGGTTTATGCTTTAGATTGATGGAAATATCCCATCCCGGCGTAAGTATGGCGACCGCAGGCTTCATTGCAAGAATACCACATTTGTCGAGCATTGTCCTTGTATATGAATTACTATTAGGTCCTGTTACTAAGTGATAGGGAATCTTTGCATCATTGAATATGTCAGTCTCTTTGAAAAAGCAGTTATATGCTTGCTTCGCTTCGGGACCTGAAAGAACGGTTAGTGAAGGTGCATCAGGAATAAAATCGCTGTTGTCCGGACGAAATGGAATACATTGTCCTTTTGTCAAGAGTCCAGGTGGATCAGACGGAAGTATCTCATCTGGGGCTATCTTACCTGTTGCTGGATCAAATGGCAACCCTTGACAGACGAACTGTTTTCCGTGCTTCTCGGTATAGACAATAAAAAGATGATATCCTGTAACGAAACCAATAGGTTGAGGCAGTGTGACATGGATTGCCCTTCCCCTTACTTCAACTTTTTCAACGAACTTTAAGTTCAAAATTACCCTGATTTTCTTTATTTTTCATTGTGTCGGCCAACTTTTGAAGGTTCCCCAATAGTCTTGATACAAGTATTACAATATCTTTCAATGATCGTAGCACCTTCAACATGAAAATAGGCTGTATGCGCTGCAATATTGCCACAATTCACACAGAATTTCATCTTTTTATCTTTCGGCTCATTTGTGAATGCTTCTACAGAACGTAAGGTTCTCGGTTCTTTCATATCATCTTACCTGTTATCGCCAGGTTAGTGAACAGTTCTGCAGTATGTTTTTTAAGGGAAAATTGGATACTACCACCACAGTATGCTAATAGATCTGGTATAAAGGACTTCTGGCCATAGATGCTTTTTCTATCCATTTTTCCAAAGACTGTAAAATATGGTTGTTAACCCTCGAATCTTACATGAATTTCAACTGATTTGTGTGAAAGGAAGCAACGTATTGTCACATAACATATTGCAGGTGTCATACAACTGTGTCGAACAGTAGGCAGGCTTAAATCTCATTACCCCCAATAGGATCAATGTCAATTAAATGTCTTCGTAGGGAGAACTCAGAAGAAGATGGTCTGTCATTGTAAGCATCTCTAATATAGAAGCGTTGATTCATGAGAATGAAAACATCTTTATCGATAAGAACAATTTTTTGATGTGCGGATCATGTTTTTGGTGTGTTTCGTGTTTGACAGGAGTCAGGACTATCTTACATTGTCCTTCGTGTGGTAATAATGAAATGCAATTTATGCCCATTTCGAATTGCGAGTCTTACAAGTTAGATCATGATTAAATCGATGAAATGGCCTCAAAATTGTGGACAAGTCAAGGTGGTGATCATATAAGGTGAATATCGCGCATACAGAAGAAGATTTTGACATGATAGCCAAAACTTGTGGGTGTAAGGATAGAAAGAGAAAGGTAACATATTCGCTCGTTGACTCGTATCACAGTCTTTGTAAGGATAAAAAGGATATAATATTGTCAGAAATACAAGCCTGTGAAATATTGTTAAAGTATCCAAGAGATGAAAATGACACGATCACTGTTGAAAATGAGATTGTGGAATTAAGATTAGCGCTAGATTTATTGCAGTAGTAACAGAATCGATAAAAAAAAGAGATTAGGATGGTACGAAAAACTTGTTCACATTCGTATGGCAAATTATTTTTGATCAATTTCCTTTTTATCTGGACTTGACAACACTCAATATGGGCATCCCAAGAATGATGATGAAAACACTTTCTTCTCTTCCCACAAATATCCTATATCGATTATCCAATTGATGGAAAATGATAAATTACATGGTTTGTAGCAATAATAGCATGTCACCTCCAGAAGATGCAAATTATGATTGTAGAGAATGTAATTCTAAATTCAATTCGCTTGAGGAAATGGATGAACATATGAAGAAAGTCCATAACCTCAAGATTAGTAATGAATAGGGTTGAAACTTAGACATTATTACAGTATTTTTGGCCAATTTCTAAGAATTAAAGATCGGTATTTACTCCGCCTCCATGACCCTGGGTGTCGCCTGGATCAACTCTAGAACCCCGAATCTGATATTCTAGACTAGATCATATTCTTCCTTCTTTAATCCTCTTTACGACATCTAACGCGTATGCTTTCACATCACTGTCAGTTTTAGTATTAACAACAAATAGAATGGCGTCTATCGCTCTTGTTCGATATTCACCGTTTCCGAATGCACCTAATCTATCAATAATTTTTAGGAGTGTATTCTTAACTGCTGTATTTACAGCCTCAACTTTGAGTCTTCCGATTTGTTCTTCTCCTGACATTAGTATTATATCATATGCATAAGAAAACAAAAGTCGTTATATGTAATACTTGAATAGTTTGAAGCTTGCACGCTTGTTATGCGCAAGACTAAGCCCCACTACATCAAGATTTTTAGAGTGTTAATGGTTGCATAACCTCTCGATTTATTACTCTCATTTTTATTTTATACTTCATATTTCGGGGGCCTGTTCTTAATTTACTTCCACAGCAAGGACACCATAATCCTTTCCACTCAATAAATATTTCACAGGCTTGACAGCGCTTCTGGCCGCTAACATAGTATCCTCTTATTGATTCTTTTTTTGCCTTATGATATACACATATTCCCTTACAAGTCATTCAATATCGCGAATAATAATACTCTTAGCAACGTACAATAAAACAATACTGATAGCTAGAAAAGAATGGCCAATAACAATTGAAAACCTTAACTATTGTGAACCCGTATAATAATCCCTTATGTCCGTCCTAGAAGAACAGTTCACGGCATTCATAGAGAGTACTGTGAAGAAATGGGAATGTCATATATGCAAGAAAATATTCGATAGCTGGTATATATGTAGTTATCACAACCTGTTGGAGCATAGTAGACAGAGCCGACCTCCAGTAGGTATCGCATAGGTCCGTGAATTCATTCCATAAACAGTAGCTGCAAAATGACATTTTTCTACCAGTGTAGAGTTATCTGAGTTATGAAAATATGAAATAGGTTGTCCACGAATTTAATCACTTGCTGATCACCGGATGATGTAGATTTCTGATACTAATTAGGGTACTGAAGAGCCTGGCTGTACGCTGTACGACTGATCCGACTCTGCCATTGTAGTCAGTCTGAACTTCACCAAAAAGGAGAACGAAATCGCATGTTTCCTCATTAAATCATTGAATTGGGATAATTCAAATTCTGAAAATTTGACCTGATTTCATATGACATATGCAAAAATGTTATCGTATTTCAGTAAAATACTCAACCCAGCACTCATATACACTTATATATTTGAATTGCGTATATAATATGTTCTGTTGAGGACTATTGAGATAAAAACCAATGATCCATCCTAGACTGCAAGGCCTAGGAAAACCACAGAACATATTTACTTTTGTTTCTAATTATCAGTCTCTTTATTAAAAGAGTAAAAGAGCCGAAAGTGCAAATAAATAGGATTTGTGAAACTTATTTTAGGCATAAATCAAGTAACTTATGTCCAATTTACTGCACAGAATTTATCCGAGCGGGCACCATATTGTCACATAACATAATGCAGGTGTCTTACGATTGTATTAATAGTAGTGAGGCTTAAATACCATTACTTTCAGTAGGATCAATGTCAGTTATTAACCTCCGTAGGAAAAAACCAGAAGTTGGTCTGCCATTGTAAATATCTCTATAATAGAACAACTTAGTTATCAAAACAAGGGCGAATCCATAAATAAGAGACATTTCTTAGTGTGCAAATCTTGCTATTGGTGTGCATCATGCTTGACAAATGATTGTGGATACATTTCCATATGTCCTGTATGCGGTATCAACAATATGGAATGGTTACCCATCTCAGATTCTGAATGTTATCGATTTGACTACGATGACGTTCGAGGCATGATTTTAGAATTCTGGACTCAAACGTAATGGAATATTGAAATTCAGTTTCGTCACCGGATTGCTGAATAAAATCAGGAACATATGTACCTTTGATCAGGCAGGCATATATATTAAATTGCTTGTTTATCGGATATAGTAGTCAGATATGAAAAATACTTTAGAAGAAAAGAAAGAAATCATTAAGAATCTCTATCTTTCTGGAATCGGTGAAGAATTTATTGCTATGCAACTTGACTTGGAGATTCCCATTGTAATAAGAGTCTTAACAGAACTTGGAGAGTACAAACCTTGAGACCAGCGTAGCTGCTCCTAGCGAGGAAACGGCTGATCTGTCTTCTACCATTGAAACGAGCTGTCTATTTGTTTGAATTTTTCAATCCCATGAGGTGTCGGTCTAATTACATTGGTATCTATTTCGATTATACCTTTTTGTACTCCTTGATTTTTTAGGATTTCTAACAACGCACCTAATTCGAGGCCTTCTATATGTTCATGGAAGGCTCGGTAACATGCTTCTGTCCACCTTCTCTTGCTTTCTTAAAGGCTCCGCAAAGCCTTTGTATTAACAAATTTTCGTCCCATCCCTCCACAGTCTTTCCATCCTTGCCCGATTCCATTTTCTAGTCTTAGATATAGGTAATGTATTTTTTAAGCTCTTCTATGTTTTATTCTACACTTTTTTACTCTGGATTACTGTTTTGAGACGAAAAGATACATTGTAAACAATATACATACAGCCTGTAATACTGCGTCAATAGATTACCTCTTGATTGTATACAGACAGAATTCGCAACTATCACATAGATAGTACAGATTATCAAAATCTGAGCATAACGTCATCATATCGTAGCATCTTGGACATTCGATTTCATTTTCTATGTCATCTCTGACTGGCTTCTGCTGAATAAACTCATTTTTAATCTGCGATTCGGATACTAACATCTGCCCATTCCTTTTCAGTTTTGTTGTTAATGATTTCAAATCCACTATCTCATTCCTATAAGGGTCGAAGTATGACGTTCAAGGCTGACAAGTAGTCCGAATAGACGCGACTTATTTCCTATTTTTGCAGCCATGAGTCATCTTCTTCCGATATCTTATATATACACGCCGTACTATATCAATGATTGGAAACGGTGATATAGACTGATAACGGCGGTATTCAAGTGCTACCCCTAATCTGGTTTCTTATTTAGTTATGTAAAAAATTCAAGCTGCCCGTATCTCACTCAGCGTGGATAAGAAAACTATAGTACTAGATGAAGAAACTTTGAAATCAGGTAATGTGATGTCATTTAACTCGGAATTTAATTTTACAAAATGACAAAATGAAAGTACCCTGACGAACTAAATAAACCAAAATATTCAAAAGATCTTAGTTATTCTTTAAACAGGCCTACGCCAAATCCCGCTGCTAGACCAGTTGTGAGTGGAATTCCCCTTATCATAACGTAAAATATGTATATTATTAACAGTAGCTGAGTCTAAGAAGAAATGAAAAATGATAATAGCGATGGTAGAACTAAACGGCAGCAGATTGCATTAATAACTGGAAGCTCATCTGGTATAGGATTTGAGACTTCTCTTCTGCTGGCCAGGAACGGAATTTACACGTATGCTACAATGCGTAATCTTAGTAAATCACAAGAAATACTTGATATTACAAAAAAAGAATGTCTACCGTTGAAAGTCTTAACCTTAGATGTAACTGATGAGAAGTCAACTCAAAAAGCTGTTGATATGGTAATGTATGAACAGAACAGAATTGATATCCTAGTTAATAATGCAGGGTATTCGTTGGTAGGAGCATTAGAGCAGATTTCTATGGATGAAATTAAAGAGGAATTTGAAACTAATTTTTTTGGAATAATAAAACTTATACAAAAGGTATTACCGCTAATGAGAAAACAGCGAAGTGGAAGAATAATAAATGTAAGTTCACTTGCTGGTAGAATTGGGCTTCCTCTTGCCTCAGCCTATGTTAGTTCTAAATTTGCTTTAGAAGGCCTAAGTGAATCTTTGAAATATGAAGTACAAGACTTTGGAATATATGTTATACTAATAGAGCCTGGAGTAATAAAAACCAATTTTATTAAAAACCTAAAGATAGGTAAACAGGTTATTACATCCGAAAATGGTGATGTTAATACAAGTAGCGCTGATTTACCATATGCAGAGATAACCAAGAAGAGAATCTCTGCATTTAAACCCAGGTTTGAAAAAGGTTCTTTCCCTAAAGAAGTAGCAGACACAATTCTAGAAGCAGTTACATCTGATAATCCTAAATTTAGATACATAGTTGGTCAAGATGCATCCAATCTCATGGATATAAGAAAGAATACATCTGATGAAGAATTTGGCAAGATAGTAATGAATAGTGTTTTAGAAGCCCAATAGATAAACGAGGTGCTATCTCAGTACCGTAACGTGTATGAGCTAAGTCAAAATTCTTAAAAGTCTACACTTTCTTACACTTACTTGTAGGGCTTGTAAGGCTAAACAATATTCAATCGAACCAAATCGTAGAAAGTTTATATGATGGTGGTGGACGATAAAAGATTAATTTCATCGTATGTTTCTGTTCCTTCCCCCGTTATTTTAACGAGATATTATGATCATTCAATCCAGCAAGCCTAAAAATAGAAATATGAAAAGACTATATAATAATGAGATTGTCCCAACGAATCAAAATCAATCAGGAAGCAGATTCATGGATTGGGAAAGTTATCATGTGTGTTGATCTAAATGCTTTTTATCCCTCGTGTGAAGAGTTACACGACCCCGACTTGAAGGGAAAGCCACATGCTGTGATAATGACGGACCAAAAAGATAAAGAAATTACCAAGGGGGTAGTGTCTTCTTGTTCTTATGGCGCAAGAAGGTATGGTGTCAATTCCGCAATGCCACTTTCTAAGGCTAAATTATTGTGCCCTGACTTGATTCTTCGACCTGTTAACATTCGTTACTATAGTGAGATATCTAAAGGAGTAATGAAGATTCTTGCTGAATTTGCTGATGTCTTAGAACAATCGAGTATAGATGAAGCCTTTTTAGACTGTACCTTTAGAAATGGACATGGTGCACCTGAAGACATGGCTTTGAAAATAAAAAACACAATAAAAGACAAGTGCGGCCTGCTTTGTTCTATCGGAGTGACATCTACCAAATCTTCCGCAAAGATAGCATCAGATTGCAATAAGCCTGACGGTCTAACTGTAGTATACCCATATAACTTGGCCAAGTTTTTGGAGCCATTAGAGGTTAACAAAGTTGCAGGAATAGGGCCTAAAACCCACGAACGTCTGAAAGAGATGGGAATAGACACCCTTGGCCAACTTGCCAAAGCTGATGTCAAGAAACTAGTAGAAAAATTTGGGGTGAACGGGCAGTGGATGTGGGATGTAGCCAACGGCAGAGATGAGGAGCTTGTGATACCAAGAGGTGATCACATTTCCATTAGTACGGAGACCACGTTAGATAGACATACTAGCAATAAAGCCAAGATAGTCGAAATGCTTTATGAACTGGTTGATGAGATACATGAACGAGCCAAGCGTAGTGACTGCTTGTTTCGAACTATAGGAGTTAAACTTGTAAGAGCAGACTTTACAATTGAAACTAGGGAGACATCTTACGAAAATTTTCAAACTACTCGAGAATCTATCTCCTCTGTAATAGAAACACTGGCAGAACGATTTTCCTATTTAGATGATAAGCCGCCCATAAGAAAAGTTGGACTGAAGTTGAGCCATTTGATAAAGGTCCACCAATATAAGAGAGCAAAAGAGCTTCAAAAAACTATTCCAGATTACTTTTAGCCCGTCAATCGTGGTCCTGCTGATTTTTTCTTAAGATTCACGATGTCTGACTTTGGGGAGTTATCCCTGCTGCTTTGTCAACATCCCATTTTGAGTTGAGAATGAATACAGCCATTAACATTTCACAGGCAAAAATAGAAATCATGTAGTATTCAAATTTAACTATGATTTGCATATCAAATGAATCGAATATAACGTGTGATAAATTGTAGTATGTATTATGTATTATGTAATTTGGGATTAAAAGTTCAGCATAGCACTGAAACTAGCTGTCCAAAGGAAGGGTAACAATAAACGTAGCACCCTTTTCATTTATATTATTGTACGCATCTATTTTGCCACGATGAGCTTCAACAATATTTTTTGCTATGTACAAGCCAAGTCCTACGCCTCTTTTAGATTTTGTTATAAACTTTGAAAACATATTAGGAATAATTTCGGGGTCAATACCTGTTCCGCTATCTTTAATCGTAATTATCGCTTCGTGCGTCCCTTGGTTCTTTTGTGCATTTACAATTATTGTTCCATCTTCTGTGAACTTTATTGCATTATTTAGCAAATTAGAAATTACTTGAAAGATTCTTGTTTTATCACCAGTAATTTTAATCGAGTCCTTCGGCTCAAATTTGATTCTGACTTTCTCGTTGGTATCTGCACCCATTTGTTGTTTGATATCTGCAATCACATTCTGAATTTTCTGATTTAATTCAAAACTGGTCTTATCAAGTTTCAGTGTTTGAGATTCTATTCTGGCAACATCTAGCATATCTGTAACAAGGGAGTACAGCCTTGCTGCGTTTCGTGAAATAGCTTCGTCATATTGTTCCCTTTTATCAGGACATATCTTGAGCATTTCTGAATATCCAATAATAGCTTGGGCCGGTGTCCTTAGCTCATGAGCAGCAAGATTGATAAATTCCTGTTCCATAGTATCATGAAGTTTGAGCTTATCATATGCATCTTTGAGACCTTTATTTGCTTGTGCCAGTGATTCGTATAGATCAGCCTGTCTCCAAACAGTTTCAAATATGTAATTGTAGGATTCCGTACGAGATTTACTACTGTAGTAGCTGGCAGAACTTGCCGCATCTATTAGATTTTCCTGAGTATCATCCCTTATGTCTATTATGAATGAGAATTGTTTGTCCACTGTTAGGAAAGTAGATTTTATCATGTGTTTTTGTCGAGTCATTGGCAGAATTGTTCTGATTTGAAGATTTTGAATCGTCGGTAAAAGCCCAATACTATGGTAAGCATCAGCAGCTTTGTATATTTGATCCTCGTAAGCTGGAATAATTAGATTTATCTTGACATTTTTTCTCTCGGCAGCATCTCTTAGCATGTTGATGATTCCACCATTGAGATTTCTGCGCAACGCGTTTGGAGTTGCTATGATTAACGATATCTCGGATTTAGCAGAACTTATAAGATTAATGTACTGCTGACGGATTTCAACTGGATTCGTCAAGATTTGAATGTCTCGAGATTCGATTACATCCTCGACCTCAATAACTTTATCGTGTTTGGACTCTAGCGGTGGGGCAGACATTCAGTACAACTTTGAACAATAAAAGATTTTAACCTTTTTATTAATTCACAAACAATATTGGAGATTGAAATCTATTCTAAATGTATGAATTTAAAAGTGAAAAAGAATTAGACGAATTTTTCAACAAAGCCAAGAGCATTGAATCCTTAGATAGCTTGCTTGTAACCTCAGACACCTATTTCCTTTGCAAGCGCTATTATCTTCTTCCCTTCAGCGGTTAGACTATTAAAGATCTTGTTTTTGACAGTCTTTCTGTCCACCAGTCCAAGTTTATCAGCCTTTAGGAGTAATTTGTGTCCATATCCATACGCTCCCAACTTGGTCAATAATTCTCTCGTAGAATATCCCTTTCCTGGGCCTATGGTCTTCAGTAACCTGACTAAAGCTTTCTGCTCAACCAATACTTTGAGTAATTTCGCATCTTTCACACCCTATTCATAGACGTTTTAATATAAGACCGTTACGGTTCATTGGAAATATTATCTGATATCAGATGACATAATGTGATTTACAACTTTTAGAAGAAACATATTCCCCGATAATGTCATCTGAGTTAGGGCTGTAAGCCCTACTACCTTGGAAAAAAAACTGTAAGAATAATAAAAATACTGGCATGCTCTTACCACCGCATTATTTTTGCGAAGGGCTACTGCTATGAGACTATTATTGCTTCTCTACAAATGCTTTAATACTTTGAACACAAATTACTTGATGGTGTCACATGTTCGTGACAGCACAGTTTGTTTGATATTTATCGTGACAGTAGGTGACCATCATGCTATCTGATTTTATAACAAGTACATTTGTTATGGCCTTTGGCCTTGCATATAGATGGTTAGAACAAAATGTAATAAACTATATTCTTATCTTTATTCGTGGCTTTGAGCAAGCACTAGTCATGCTTACTGTGATTGCCTTTTTACTAATTATGGTATACATGATGATTAAAGATGTAAAAAGATTGCCAAAATACTATGGGATAGAGATTATAGATATTTTTGACGGCTTGAGACTTCAATTTGTTACATATGATGCTGCTAAAAGTTATTCGCAGTTCTACACCAATCTGTATGGAAAGCGCTATCAATTTCATGTAGTCGGTCGTAATAGGTTCGAAGATCCGTTTAATGGAAAAGTTAATCTGCTACCTCGTGAAAAAAAGTGATGGAGTAGCCCCTTTGTGATTAACTGCCAAGATCCATCTGCAGCTTGCGTAGAAATCTGCGTCATCGCGAATGTCTTTAAGTAACTGCAGGACTGTTGCCAATCCGCTACATGGTATGACTTGGATGGGTAGATCCAAATTCAAAGAAATTTAATATTAACAACTATGGCCAACTATTCATGGATGAATATGAAATGTCGTTTTGGTTGTAAACCAACTAGATACCTAACTAATTGAGAAGGTGTAGCATTAGTATCGGCGGTCAAGAAGTTGGAAATTGATGAATACTTATCGTACGATAGAAAGTCAGTGAACGGATACCGTCAATAAACAAACCGAATGGAGGGAGATATTGGAACCAAACCCTCCCATCCGGAAAGTGCCTAAAACGTTAGGTAAATCCATGTCTAGAAACGACGTTTTATCACTTCCTTAACTTAGTTAATCTAGCTAAAAATCTTGTATTGAAACAGAACGATTGAATGGATTTGTTTTGGTTCTTAATCAGTTATGTTATGGCTGGTGCTGGTGGTTGTGCAATCTTGACGATGATTCTATTTTAATGGCACTTTATTCAACTCTTAAATTCTATTTTGTCCATAAGATAATGTTCTTTAAAGAACAGTCTTCACAACTGGTGGAGGTCTAGTACTGGTGGCACCCTCCAACAGTTTTTCCTTTCCAATTATCAGTTGATTCCAAGCACCCGACTTAAACTTTTATTCTAGATTGTCCATATAATACTACTCCTTTACAGCTGGTGAGCGAAATGTCTTCCAGTCGTATCTCACGCATAGACGACTCAGTTTTTAATTATCATAAAAAGCTTTTTATATTTTCATTACGTATGTACTATTTACGTCCTGAATGTCTGCTGGCTAGGTCAATTGGTTCCAATCAATGAGACCTAACCAGTTTTCATTATTGGCATAATTCCTATTGTATGTCGTGGCAACGTCATAAGTCAAATCCAAAAAAGAAAGTAAAAGAAAGACTCCCTTACATTAACGGACTTTGTTAACCGCCTATTGTTCCATTAGTCGCTAGTTTTAACAGTGGTCCGAAGGTCTTCCCGTTGTCGTTACTCACTCGCATGACAGGAGTATCGTCTGTCTGATTTGTTTCCCACCAAGTGACTATTACGCTGTCCGCGTCTGAATCTATCTCTACTCTTGTAGAATCTGCATCAGTTGTATTGCTCAGGTTTATCTGTTCTCCAAAAGTTTGTCCCTTGTCAGTAGATGCTCTAAAGATTACCTCATCATTTCCAGTTTGATTAGTCCACCACGCTACGTAAACATTGTCACCTGTGATCGCAGGAGGCGCTTTATTATTTTCATCACTAGGACTACGGGTAGTGTTTCCACTCCCACACGCCTTGAGTGCGTTTGCCGATTGTACCAATCCCGGAATTGTTATAATTGCTGTTGTTCCAAGAGTTATCATAATGACAACTCCTAAAATGAATTTTGTATTATTCATTGGACACTTTGGAACTAGCAGTTATAAAAGCAAGGGTAGATTCAAGATTGGTTTCACCAATCTTGGAGTAAGTGCCCTTAGATGGTGCGGTCGATCGATTGTGGCATCAGAATGTCAATCTATTTGAGTTCGCATTGCATTAATCAGGATATCCATCTTGATAGGTTTTTGGAGTAAGTTATTTACAATATCTCCCTTTTTGCATTCGTTAAATGTTTCGTCTTGGATATCAAAGGCGCTCATCAATGCCTTCACTGAGAGTTTTATCTCTTTTATTTTTTTGAGCAGTTCAATGCCATTGAGTTCAGGCATCTTAAAGTCAGAAAGAACAAGGTCATAATTCAGGACATTTAGCCTAAAATGTTCTAACGCTGCAGAAGGGGTAGTAAAACTAAAGACCGCGAGTCCTTCGATTTGACTCAGTATTTCTTTAAAAAGACATACGAGTTCATATTCATCATCTATGACGGCTGCAAAACGGCTATTAGATAAAATTAGTCATCTTTCCACCATTTGAAAGATATACCATCAGTATCTATTGGGGACCGAATGTTCAAATGTTTGCGCTTATAGTTCTCGCCCGAAACAGTCATAGAACTTACTTTCAATTGTTTAGGAATAGGTGCATTTTGGAGGCGCGGTCGGTTCGGTTTGAGCCACTGATAGAACTCGAAGCTGTAATAGCGCACATGTCAATTGCTTGTTGTCTTAACTCGGACTTTTGGAGTGGTGATATGTAATCGCCATCATACAGATAATCTACAGGCTTTAGAAAATTGCAGTTGCGCTATTTGGTATAGTAATTTTCTCGTGAAGTTACCCAATAACGTTCACTAAATTGTACGTTTAGTCCTCAATCTTTTCCTTTCTTTTGTCAACAACGAGGTTAGATAAATTGATCAAGAGCGATATATTCAAAAGAAACTATTTCATTACAAGTGTTAGCAGAAGTTGCAGTTAAAAAACCTAAATTCTACTTCGGGGTATAGTTTAGCAATCCTGCTATCGCTTATCGTCACCGCAATAGCTATCACAGCATTACTTATCATTATTCCCGGACCAGGTTCAGATACAAGTGTTTTTTATTCGAACTGGACCATAAATATTGCTGTGATGGTTGCAGCCGGTATATCTGTTCTGCCAACTGCAGCGGCTTTCCGAACAATAAAGGCGCTGTCAAAGGGTAAAGGGTACGTTCCTGAATATGAGAACCAGAAATATGCTATTGATAATGCAAAACAGAATTTCTATATTTGTCTATCACTTACGACAGCATTAACACTTTGGACGCTAGCAGAACTGACTTGGACATATTATCAGTTAGGACTTCATATCGAAAATCCCTTCCCTTCAATTGCAGATGCATTTTGGCTTGCCGGTTATCCATTTATTATTTATTTTACTTATGGACTGAACAAAGCTCTCTCAAAAGGAAGATATTATGACCGCGAGGCATTGCTGATGCTTTCTGTATCAGCGGCCCTGACATTAGGGTACATCTTTAACCTTACATTTGGAGTTGCAGATATGTTGTCTGCTGCAAAAGGAGATATGGGGTGGTTGATTAGCATTCTCTATCCAATACTCGATACAATCGCTTTGATCCCATCTTTGCTAATTGTTGCGTCATTCCGTGAACACAGAGATAAATCTGTTTATTCCATAGAGTGGTTATTGTTATCCTGCTCTATAATCATTGTTACCATTGCAGATATTGGATTTGGTTATAGTGAAGTGCTAGGCAAATCAGAGGAGCAACAATGGTTCTGGGACACCATGTATGCTGCATCTTACATTGTCATGGCTGGAGCTTTGCTTACTTCGGTAAATTCTCGATACATAAATAACAAGCCCTTGAAATATGCTGCTCATTGATTTCACCTGAAAGAGTTCTTGATGAGGATGACATCGATTGGAAATAAATAACCTTCTATCTTTCCAATAAATACGCTACCCTTTTGGCATCATCGACAGATAAAAGATCCGAAAAAAGGAACTTGCCTGAAAATATAATTATTCCCAAACCTATATTAAAACTAAGAATAAGACCGAAAAAAATGCAAATTTTACGGTCTAAAATTCCAGTTGGATAATGAGCGTAAGGACCACGAACTAACGTGGCATCATGATCGACTCCCAAATGAATAATGAACCATATGTGTAATATGTATCTAAATCACCCCAAGTCTTATATGTCTCAGTTACACCTAATATGGACAATGAATATTCAAATATCTAAAAAACGACAAATATCCACGCTAATCGTTTTCGCTTTCGTCATAACAATACTTGCTACACTGGTGACATCGCCGGCACTTTCTGCGGCCGCAGCGCATGATAGCGGAAACCAAAAATCAAAAGATAAGAATAAGCCTAAAGATCCCAAATGCAATAACGTACTGATACTTCTAAAAGTATCAAAGATTCCAAAAGGCTCAAAGCTCTTAGTGGCACAAGCAACGTTAGATGGAAAGACCGTAAACAAGAAAAAACATGTTGAAGGTGACAATAAAGTTGCCATTCCGCTGTCATTCAAGAAACTCAACCCATGCCCAGTTGTAGGTGATAATTTCGCAGGCAATGTAAATGGTACAAACTTTAGCGGAACCCTGACAAGCATAAAGAAACCAAATAAGGTGAATGTAGCACTTAGTTAATCCTGGCGGGGCTAATAATCAAGGCAAAGCTAATGAAACTCTAATCTGTGAAGATAGGAAATGCTACGGTGTACGGGGCAGTGATCCTTCTCACTAGCCCTCAAGTACACTATATTTTACGAATTTACGTGTGACTGAATTGTGATGTGTAAATAAGATTAATTTGGAAGTCGAAAGTCTATCCAACTAATAGGCGAAACATCCCTTGACAATATAATAATAAGGTAAATTAATACGCAGTGTTATCTTCTAGTTCTACAGTTTGCTCGAGCATACTCTTATGAGATCTGATCATATCCTTAAGATGAGGATTTCAAACTCAATATTTGGCAAGCAATAATAGCCGCATTGTACGCAGAAGCAATCCCTACTTTAGCAACAGGTACACCTTCTGGCATCTGCAACATGGATAGCAAAGAATCGATACCACCCAGATGATTACTATCTAAGACATTGTCAACGAGATTATAAGTGATTTGCCCGACCCCTATAGTAGTGCATCAATTGGTTGGAGTATTGTTTAATAACTGCCAGAGAAATCAAATGATGATATTGTTTCCTTCCTTTACAGATTCCTATACTTGTCTAATTGGTGATGGGGAATGAAACGATCGTCATATATTTCCGGTCCTGACTCGAGTATTGAAAATCTTTCAAAACTCATTTCTTCCAAGGCACTATCACCAGTACATCTTATTGAATACACGCTTCAACATATCCATGAGTTAAATCCAACCCTTAATGCGTACGTGATACTGGTTGGTGGTTAAATAATAGAAAAAATACTGCAGTTAAAGCTCTGTATATTAGATCAAAGTATAAGGTAATGATATCAGATTAGTTCTTGCGATAGCGGGTAAAATGAAATGGGAGGAGTAAAAAAAGTAAAGTCCGTAGAAGCCTTCCCAAATGAGTCGGACAAGAAGTTAAAATTCTGTGTGAATTATGGAAATCCTGCAATGCATACAGCTTATTTTAAGGTCGAAGGTGTTATAACCATGAATTACTTATTAGATTCATATCAATTTTTAAATGATCTTAAATAGTAAACTTTCTAGTCTTTTTGTTTTGATAACGCCTTTACTTCACCGCAAACAAAACTAAGTCGTGGGAATTATATTTATTAACTTATAATTGGCTCCTGTTTTCTTCCTGGTTCTCTTTCTCGTAATTTGGGCTTATATTTCAAATTACGAGGTCTTGTTCTCAATCTGTAACCACAGCATGGACACCAAAATCCTGGCCACCTTATGAATATCTCGCATATTTGGCAGCGTTTCTGACCGTTAACATAATGACCAGTTGCTACGGGCTTTATTGCTTTATGACGAATACATATTCCCTTGCAGACCAATTTTGAACTACACCCAACCTAATTGTACCGGTAGGTATGTAATATTACCATGAAATAGTATTAAAATATTCTTAGATAGGCGGCCAATTGGTCTTTATCTCCTGCCTGATACTATATAATATCACTAGTGACTGTCCATACTTAAATATTTTATTAAAAGTCACTCCGAGTTAGTCCAATTTATCTAGAAAACCACTACTGTTGCGAAGGTCAGAAAAAATGACACAAGTCCGTTGATTGTTCATCCATGCATGTTCATAAACTAAGGTCTTATGTACATTTGTTAATCTATCAACATTTGAATACTTTTTTCTCGTACTTGGAAGCGTCTTCTGGCAAACCTGCAATTAAGGTGCAATTCCCTTATATGAAAAATAGGGTATATTAGGTCTAAAATAGTAGAATATGCTAAATATAATAGAACCGCATAATCTTGTTTATTTATGACTCTATTCAATCCAGTATTGAGTAAATGAAAAGAAGACTGTGTTGTATTTTGATCAAAACTAAATAACCTGCTTGAAAGTAATACAATATTAGTAGTTTCACTCTGACTTTGTAAATAGGGTGGCCATAAAGTAAAAAAGTTCCAAATCATAGTATATGCAAGAGTTCTATGGCAGTTGATAATTCAAATTTTCTAACTGGGGAAACCCAATTTCTATATCTCCATCGATATTTTTATGGCGGAGCTACAACATTTACAGCTCATTTATTGCACAAGGTGACAGCATTTAAAAAGAACAATATTGTCTTAAGAGTTGGAAAAAAGTATGAATCTAAATTACGAGAGTTTGGCTATGGCCTGTATTACAGAAATCTTTCTTTCGCTGCGTTAAAGAACATAAAATACCCATTTATAGTATTATTTAAGGATAGCTTTGTACATGTTTTAGACTTACTAGATGAAGGTAAGGAGATCTCATCTAATACAATTATGGTGATTCATGATCACCGCGATATTTCTGATAAGACTGTTTCAAGGGTAAAAAATTATAAATTAATTACAATTAGAAAAACAGTCCAAGAATATCTAAAAACTAAATATGACCTTGATTCGATCTTTATGTACCATCCATTTTATCCTTACCCAATTATTTCTAAAGAATCCCGGAAAGGTGCAATTTCGATTTCCAGAATAAGCTTTGAGAAAAATACGGATATAATAATAAATGCTAATAAAACTCTGGAAAACTTGGCAATTAGACTATATGGATGCCCGAGTAGGATGTACGTTCATCTGTACCTTGGCGGTCTAAAAGGAGACTTTGAAAAATATTATTATGGGAAATTTGAAAAATCTTTTGAAGTCTTAACCAGTTTGCTATCAGAGTTCAAGTTCGTCGTTGATTTGTCTGTTCTTTCGCATGACGGTGGAGGAACACAGTATACATTTTTGGAAGCAATACATAATGGCTGTGCTCTAATTTTACATAGAAAGTGGCTCGAAAATTCCGATCTAAGGCCATCTTATTTTGATTTTAAAGAGGGGTATAATTGCTTAGCAGTTGAAAACGAAAAAGAATTATCAGAATTAATAAAGAATGATCCGGATACAACTAAAATAGTATCGAATGCAGATAAATTAATGAGCAGACATATTAATGTCGACTGGTCTTATTTACTGCATCACAATTAGAATTATTGTCAAAGTGAGCCTTAACAGGTTCAAACATAAATAATTAATCAAATCAATATGCAAAGCATCCAGTGTTGCTACATATCTTTTATGCTGTTAGCGAACGATGATTTCTCATTGCTGTTTCCAGACGTGGATATCATTCAATAATCCATCGAATCAGCATCCTTTCTCACCTCAATCTTTTCTATTTTGCGTCCAAACAAGACAGAATTTTTGTTGCACATTCTACGTCATCTGCTTTGATGCCATCATCCAAACTTTACTGAGTCGGCACAGGGACCACAATATCTTTCTACTATTGTATCACCGTCCACATAAAAATATGCCATTTGTGTTGCAAGTTTACCACAATTGATACAAAATTTCTCATTATTTGGATCATTTGTGAAGGGCTCTATAGACCGTAGGGTCCTCATTTCAATTTCCTCTCAAATACAATCTGCCTTACACTATAGAGATGATATGATTTAGGCATATCGACTACGATTCTATTCTAGTTGTCATATTAGGACTTCTTTTATACACTAGTAATTATTCCATGACTTGATAGTTTTGTTCCATCTTCCTACCACTATCATCGTATAGTCTCTTGTCCTGAGTTATAGACTTCTGAAACTTGACTATTATTCTGAAGTTACCGGAACTCCCTAACAAATTCTGGAACATAAATCGCTATGCGTACTATAGAAAAAAGAACCGATTCGGATCCACTCAAAAAAGCTAAGAATAATCTAATTTAAAGATGGAAGATGGTTATTGTTGAATCCTTTTGAAGGGAAACTGCTAAAAATTGCCCTAGAAAGTATAATAGGCGATCCCTCTCAATTGAGAGTGTACTGAAGCGATCCCAATTGGCCCTTATCTTTTACTCCATTGTTGGGGGAGGATATCGCCGTCTATACGGTAAGAGATCCATCTGCCTAGCCAAGGCTGTAATCGGGTGTATAATTGGTTCTTTATTACTTTCAAATGCTGTTGTAGTAGGCTTTTCCTCATTTCCCATTATTAAAAATGCTTCAGCGCAGCTCCCTGATGTGGCTCCTCAAATGGCACAAGTTTCACAACTTTCGAACCCGCTAAGTGCGGACTTTATGTCCGTGGCATTAGCACTTGTACCAAATCCACCGGGTGCAGATTTGAGCATGTCCAATTTCCAAGGTGTGACTCAATGCGACCTGCGCACTCCAATCACCTATGTGGACGGCGGGTGTATGACGTCACTGCCGTTGCTATTTCCATTCACAACACAAACTTATGCCGCGTCATTAGATTCAAACCAGCAGTCATCTTCTTCAACTCAAGACACTGAACAACTGAAAAAAAATCAAAAGCAAGAAGAGCAACAGCCTAGTCCGGCAGAGAAGCATACAAGCGATGCCGGCTCGACTACTAGTGGAGATGGTCCGCCAACACCTGAATCATAGCTAGACTATAAACCCTCATTTATTGGCGCTCAATATGGGTATGTCTAACAACCGGTTAAATATCGTCCATTCGAAGGTTAAGTCTTGTTCAAATACAGTTCAAAAATCGTTCAAATGCCGTTCAAATAATGTCCAAACTCTGGATAATACTCGTTTATTTTTAGGGCCCAATTTGACAGCATTCTGGTGCCAATGTAGAGACATTCCGGTGTCTGTGCAGTGTTTCTGTCCCTATAATTTTTCAATCCTACACTGATATTCAGGGAAAAATGAGCCTTATAATGATTATAAGATATAAATCAAGATACATTATTATATGATCTTCTTAGTAGATAAGAATCATGTCGGGAATAATTCCCTTGAAAATACGTGAGCAAATTGTCGAAGATTACTTCACGAAGCCTAAGTCTTTGGGTAAGATAGCCTTAGAAAAGGGCGTTGCAAAGGCGTCAGCCTTCAATATTATAGACGGAAAAAGAACCGAGGACCCTGACTTTATTGCGATGCGTTTCCTCGTTAACGTTATTCACAAAAACGGAATCTCTCTTGTCCAGTACAAGAGCGGGATTAGAATCCGGATGCTTCTAGACTAATTCGGAATCGACCCTGATACTGGAGAATCCATCACCAAAAAACTTGTTGTTGTATGCTACGCGGAAAAATGGAAACCAGAAGACCTCATTTTGACGCTTAAACAATATAAAGAATCCGCAGGGGTGTGGGGTATGACTCCAATGCAATACGCTGAGGATCGAATTAAATCACGAGAAATTTACAACAATCAACATGCCCAGTTGACCAAACTGAAGAAGGATTTTGCAGAATTTGTCGAAAAGGACAAAGTTGTTCGCAATAATATGGATATCTTGACAAAATTTGGAGGAGCCAATCGACTTTTTACAGATGCACAATCGTACAAATTAAAATACCAGGAATTATTGAGAAAGAGAAATCTGTCTCACAATGGAAAACCTGTAGATGAGGCGAAACTGAAAAAGCTCAATCAACTGTTGGCCTGTACTGTAACCGAAGAGATCTTTCTTGAGAAACTCGACGATATTACGGAAAACCCAGAAAAGTATTGGCACCTGTTTGATAACTAATAGCAAAAGATTAAGAAGATCAAAATCGTAGCTGATCCAGATAGATAATAATGATTTGTAGTACGATACAGCACTTCTATCCGGATTTCAAAATAGATTTCCATTAGCATGAAATAGGTGAATTATAATATTATAAATTTTATATCGAGTTCGGTGGGATGCAATACACTAGTGTATGTAATCCATTTTTGAGATTCAATCTGTATCACTTTACAACGGAAGAAATGAACCTAAAAGATCTCGAGTATTTGGAACAAGAGAAAGTCGGCATGTGTTAAAAGCATATAAAATTTAAAAGGTGGTTTTTAATTCTATCTTCTAGTTTGAAAAACTCTGGCTACAACCATGTCTTGAACTATGGAGAGATCTCGCTAACTATGCCAACATCCAAACAGGAGCGCTGGCATTAGTTGTCAGCAGGTTTCAGTCATATTCGTCACATATGGATTTCAGAACCCCTCGAAGGAAGCCACGATGAAAGAACAATCAATTTGGCATATGACAAAATTGAGAAAGTACTCTTAAGCTTTTCTATCGACCTCACCTCCGCTAAAGAAGGTGCTCTGGATCCGTCCCGTCCGATTAAAATTAACGGTAAAACCGTTCCGATCGCAGATTTGCCTAAGGATGCATATTCTCTAAAAGTCGTGGAGAAGTCAGACATAGACGTGACAGACCTTGTAAAGTACAGTGCTAATGGTACCAATAACGTGTTTGAAGTATTTTACAGGGGGGGCAAACAAGGATTCGGTAAAGGCGGGAACGTCGGAACATTAAAGTTATTTTTAAAAATTGGAGTGCCATCCGACGAGACCAAGAAAGCAGCTCCAGTGATGATCTCCCCAAAAACAAAATTCTGCATGTTCTGTCAGCGCAATATACCCGATGATTCCGTGTGTTGTCCTTACTGCTGCCAAAGGCAGCCCAGCGGTGGCGTTGCAGGTCAAACAAAAAAATGTGTGAATTGCAGCGTGATGCTTCCTGCCAGTGCACGCTTTTGCAAGAGTTGCGGTAGAGAGCAGCCAGCCACAGCAAAATCAACCGATGATAAAACTCCCACACCAACAACAGCAAAACCTACCGACGTTAAAACTCCCACAACAACAACAGCAAAACCTACCGACGTTAAAACTCCCGGTGCACCAACAGCAAAACCAACCGATGATAAAACTCCCGGTGCTACAAAACCCTCTGCATGATCTTAGGTTGGGTTCGAGTGTAAAAACGCTTAAGTGCGTGGCGCACATCATTTTATTATCACATGCCCCCTGCCGCCCGTGTAGGTGATTTAACTGGTCATGGAACTCCTCTAGTCCCTGGACCTGGAAGTGTAAATGTGCTTATCGGTGGGTTGCCTGCTTGGCGGGCCACTTCTGATATGCACACCTGCCCATTAGTTGATGTCCTTAAACCTCACGTAGGTGGGATCATACCGGTTGGAAGCATAACAGTTTTTATCAACAATCTTCCTGCAGCGAGGGTAGGAGATTTGATCGTTGAAGTTGGGGCACCTAACCCGATCGCTATGGGTGCGCCAAACGTTATCATAGGAGGTTAGTTATCTGCCAAAAGTTTTGGTCGGTACTGCTTAGGGATCATGTAAGGCTTTGATAAACTATGCTTAAGATAACTAAATCTAATAAACAAAGACCGTAGCCTAAACCTTGCTTTTGCTAATCTCTATCGTTTCTATTCTTGGTACTTTCTCGACGAAGCTAATGTCCGTGTCCACACGATAATTCAGCCTTCTTGCAAATAGGTCTTTTGTTTTTCCGCCTTCTGTGTCAGAAATGGTCGTCCCTCCAAGAGGAGTTAAGTGAATTCCCTTAATGGAAAGAGTGTCTTCTGCGAAAAGCATTGACCGTACTACACCTAGTGATAGTTTATCACACTGAGCTGACGTTTTTGCCCAGACATCAAAATTGCAATGAAGTTTGAGCCTCAGACCTTTGACTTCCCCAGCGCTTTTTGCTAGTGAGTAGGTGACAAAAATATTGTCTTTTCCTTTTTGAACTTTAGGTGGCGCCGTTCTGAAGGTTACCTCGTTTTTCAAATAGTCGACAGTGTAATCGGTTGTTTCTGTCAGCTTATTGTTAGCCGGTACCTCAACAGAGATTAATGGTCTAATAGTACTGTTCCTTAATTTGAACTTGGTTTTGATTCCGTCCCCGCTGAATTCATCCTGTGTTTGCTCACGGGTGACACCCATTGCCTCCCCTATACCAGTTTTTTCAAAGCTAAAGCCTGTATCATATATTGCGATAGTTGGAAGTGAGCCGAGTTTACTGGGGTCTACCTTCTGATCAAGAATAGTTTGTTTAATGCCCTCGCCTTCAAGTCCCTTTTGGAGTTCTACTCTGATCTCATCCAAAAATTCGAACATCCCCGACCACTTATATCATTAAAGACATATCCAACAACAAAGCCATCTCGGTCGGTACAAGAGCATTTGACAACCTTTTACTATGCAAGCTGATGCACCCGTGTTTTCAGCTGAATAGTGTTTCCTATTCTAGGATTACTCTCAGGATTCGTATTCCTGAATCTGATATATCTTACCTGGTTATCAGGATGGGGATTTTTGACCTGATATTTGTACCATATTCCAAAGTCTGAATAAAGGAACTCGATATATGGATTAGCTTCAGATGCTTCACTGAGAGTATTCTTGTCATTTACATAACCGTTCTCAAGTACCTTTGCTATAGTATCGTCTGCGTACTCTAACTCAATATCAAGCATGTTCTGATTGCCATTTTCTGCCCCAGCCCAAAAGTAAAGCACGTCGAAATAGTCAGTAATACCAAAATGGCAGACATCACCTTCTCCTATTACAGATGTAACCCATTGCCTTGTTATCATTCCCATTGCCTTTATTCTGTAGTTAGATGCCTCTCCGGGAACTTCCTCATCTAACCCAAAAGAACGCCCTGCTGCACTTTCAAGTCCTGTCAGCGTAATTCTTTCAGACATGTTTTCGATGTAATTTTTCAATGAAGCGATTTTTTGTTCGAGTGTCGTAATTTCGGCCAACAACCCTTCTTGAATAGAGTTCCAGTCCTCCGATCTGATGACTTCGCCAGCCTTTCTTATTATCGGTGTAAACTCAGTCATGTCTATGAAGCCTCCTCCCCTTCGCCTTTAATTGAAGTAGATTCATGATTCAAGTTATCGGTTATTGTAATAAATGATTTGATACCAGCGGCCTTTATCATGTCAACCATATTGCGTAACTCATCTTCGGTAACACCTGATCGCTCAATTGAACTCTTCAATACCTTTAATTCGAATGCAGATAAAAGCCGCGCGGTCCAATTGATGCGGACAGAAGCTGTCGGAACGGCCGTTTCGTATACATGGGTATCAAAGACTCCTTCATCAAATTTTCCAATCATTGGCGACGTAGATTCAGTAAACGTCCATTCAGAACCCCTCCTCAAAATTTTAAGTCCCGAGTTAGTAATTTTCTTCGTAACATCATTTTCATCCAATTTGGCGCCTCCTTTACGATTTATTGTCAACTTTTGCCCAGATTTCATGACGCCATTAAAGGTAATAGATCTGTTATTTTCGATATCCGTAATACTAGGACTTAGTAACTCATTTTTTCCTTTTTCTACCCTGAATTCAAGGGAAAAAATTTCGTCATTTATACTGACACTTTTCATTAACCAGGCCTCGCCATTCTTCACAGTCTTGTCTATTAACTGCTCAGTTGGAGGATTTTCAATCATAAGTGCTTCCTGATGCCCTTCTCTCAGTCCTAAAAATAGCTTCGTTTGTGCAAGTATTGCCTCTCTTGTTCCCCCACCCATAAACTCGATTATAAAATATTTTATTCTAGTTCTAAAGCTGTCATCTGGCTCATTTTTCCTTCTCTTCAACCTAAATATCGAACCAAGCAGGTCTAAACTCTCTGCAAACGCCGAGTCTATCCAGTGTGATCTCATTATTCCAAAGAGATCTTTATTCTGCTCGTCAAGGCTTTTTCCAGCCGTGGTAATGAGTGAAGCCGCGTTTGATTTGTAGTCCCACGCCCTGTAGAACCTTGGAAGTCTATCCACTATTTTCGTGTAGCTTTCAGTCATTATGCTTTTCTTACCACCTTGACTTGAACATCTCTTGGGTAGGGTCTTTCGTCATCCATGATGACCATATTTTCTTGTTGTGATTCAAGGGCTGCTGCTTTTTCTGCTGAAGAAGATATTTGTCCTGCACCGCCAACAGTAGATGCGGAAGTCTCCCTTATAGAATCGATAGTCAATGTGCGTACATCTATCACGCCGGAGGTTTCGAGAAGAAGAGATACAAGCTGGTTAACAATGAGTGATTCGCCTATACTCAGTGATGAAACGAAACTCCTAACAATGATCTCAGATGCTAACACAATCTTTTGGATATCTTCAACTTCTTTTGATACAACTAGAACTATATTGATGTCTAAGAGAACCATCTTGGGACGCGAATATTCAACTTTGATGCCCGCAGCCCTAGTTTCTTCAATGACTTTTTCGATCTCCTTTTCATCGCCTCCATCTATAATTGCTCTTACTACTCCTTGAACACCCTCAGGCATATCAATGAGGACCGGAGTAGTTTGAATTCCTTCGATTCCTTCAAGGGCTGTTCTAAGTGACTCTAGAGTAGCTTTTCCTTTCACATCAAGAATTTTTTTTGCCCTTGTTCGTAGCGAGATGTCATCTTCTTGGCCAGCTCCCCCCGCCAAATTCGATCTATTGATCACCTTGTCTATGCCTTCTACGGGAGTAGGCATTACCTTGATTGTTCCTGGTAGGATATTGCCTTGCGGACCTGGAACGACAGAAAGAATCTCAGCTTCTCCCTCCCACTTTCCTTCACCAACTTTCTGCAGAACACAGTCTTGTGTCGTCTGAAAAAGAAGTTCTGATTCATTTCGCTGCGGTAACGTAGAAACTATGGTCCCTTTGGGGATACTAATAGTTTGAAATGAACTATATTCCACCGTAAACTCCTTTTTCAAATCCGGCGTCTCTCCTTCCTCAAGCCAGTGAATCGAATCTGTCTCTAGCATGTAGTCCTTTGCCTGTAGAAAGGTATGTTTATCGCCCTTAAGATTTCCTATAAGAGATAAAACCTTGATAACTGGTTTTATCTTTAATTCATATTTTTCTCTACCATCATAAAGTATTACTTCACTGTTAGTTATTTCAGGAGGTGGCGTATCTCTTACAAAGGTTACGGTGCCAGCAGCACGCGTAGGCTCCTTTCTTTTGATGCCAAGTATCGATACCACGAGATCTAAAGCGTCTCCTTTAGCAGTATCAATGAATCCTGAATCATAGACGTTTTCCATCTCTTCATAAACGAATTCAATTTCTCGACTTACTGATTCTACCAGAGTTCTCAGCACACTGCCGACATTGATATCACTTAGCCGCGAATGGTTTTCAAAAGAGTAGGTCACCTCAAAAATCGACTTTTCATCTGGAATTTCTGAACTGTTATTAAGCCATTCAAGGGCATTGTCTTTAACCACATAGTCCTGACCTTCGTTGAAGACATGCCTGTTCGCCCGTAGAAAACCTTCCACTAGAGTAACTGCCTTTACCGGACGATATTCGGGTCTACACTCAAACTCATATCTTAATCTTGACCGACGAAAAGTATGTTTTTCCTTTGTTACTCCTTTTATCATGTGCTCCAAAATGGAATTCACGATTTCGTTGTAATTCTTTCTGAAATACATCTCATCATGCTCCCTCGAGATTAAATGGAAATAAAATATTCAAAGGGACATTACTATCAATTGGTATTACGATTATATCTACGTCTACAGAAGTCGCAAGCATTCTCCTATCTTCAGCATACGATCTGCCTTCTGGGACATCCATACTACTATCTTGATGCCGCAATTCGACTCTGGACAGACTTTGCTTGATTGTGAAATCAGCTGCGGGCCCCATTTTTTCTAGAATGGCTAAACGGCTTTTAACTTCAATCTTCACAATCTCCTTTATCCTAGGTTCCTCCTTAATCGCGGATCTAACTATAGTTTTGAGTCGGTCTCTTGTTGTTTGATTATTGGGCTCGCCAATTAAATCGTATAGATTAGATCCATAGTCTGGGTGACCAATGTCAGAAAGTTCTCCTCTTATAGTTCGGAGCCTATGTAGTATTGCCTGCGCCAGATTCAATTCCTCGGAAATCTCCTTCAAGTCTCCCATTGCTGTGTTGGAAATATCAGCTCCCATAGGGGTTTCGGCCAATTCTAAATCTGTTCCAATCAGCCAATTTTTATCATCCATTTTTCTCAGCTCTTGGCCCCATTCGTTATAACCAGTAAATAATTATGGTTAATTAATATTTATTATCGCTCCCTTTAGCGTCATAGGGCCAGTTGACTCTATGTTGGCGAGTGCATCTGATTTGATAGCCATGCCTGTTCCGGATTCTATGGTTGTTTCCATACGACTTTTAATCGAAATATTCTGAGCTTCAATGGAAACATCGCCGTCTGCAATGATTGAAATCTTTTGTTGAACTCCCTCGCTCTTTATTTGAATTTCACCCGTATCGGTAGCAGTGATTGAAGACTTGCCAACTATTACGCTGATCATATCATCGTGAAATTCCACATTTACTGTCCCTTCTGGAAGGACTATGTTAAGCCGTCGGAGACTATTGTCTTTAGTGTAAGGAGGATTGTATACTATCTCTTCTTGCTTACTTATAGGAGGACGATCTTTTTCATTATAGAGCCTACCGACGATTATTGGCGAATTGATATTTCCACCAATAAATGAAACAAGTACCAAGTCTCCAGTGTGCAATATGTTTACAAAACCGATTTGTTGGGTAGCCACAGGGACTTTTCTTAATTCTACGCCCTTGTCCTTCAATCTAATATTGCATTCATAATTATCCTTGTCAGTATCGCTAGCATGGGGGAAAACGGATGTTACAATGCCTAATTCTGTAGTATGCACCTTTTTTATTTCCATTTGAGCAATATTTCTTATAACCTCAACTATGTTACTACTCATTCCTTAGACTTTCCTCTGCATTTGACTGTGGTAATAAATCCCTCGCTCTTGGTAAAATGGTGCTCTATTGTTCTGATTTGGTAATCGCCGTTCACACCCTTGTTTGGAACTCCGTCTACTGTTACACCGTCGCCGAGCATTATCTCAGGATTACCGGCTAAATCCATTACGACAACCAGCTGAGATTGTATGGTATTAAGGTTTTCTTCAGCTATTTTCTTGGCTGTCTGTTCATCTTTAACCGCTCGATTTACAATAAATAACGGGAAGTTTTGATTTCCAACGAAAGATTGCATCGGTTCTTTTTTTAACCAATGGGATGTCTCTGGACCACTTACACTGGCTGGACTTTCACCTATCACCGTCACACCGTCGTGTACATTCAACCAATCATTCATAGTAATCCTAATGATATTTTTACCATATGTAACACTGTGCTTTGTCTTCGGAGTATATTTTTTGAACATTAGTTGGTCTTTGTTATTGCAATAAGTATCATACCCACAAACGGCCGCAAGTTCTTTGATGTGTTCGTAAGCATTCTTATTGCTATCCACTGCGTAGTAAGGAAATTTTACACCGTCTTCTATATCTGCAGTGTCAACTCCAGCAACGTCAGCTAGGTCTTTCACAATCTGACCGGCTGTTCGCTGCTCATAAAACTTGTCTTTCCTTACGCGAGATAGGTTAAAAGTAGAACTGTAAGCTATAATGTGCATATCAGAGGTCCTGAAGATCAGGTCTTGTACCTTTCCCTTAAAAACATCCCACATTCCGTCTTCGTATCCGAGTGAAAGTTTTAAGATATCTTCTTTCTTGATATCTGTAGCTTGCCCACTGCTTCTAAATATTCCTTCAAAAGTATCAGATGGGGAGTTCATACTAGCCGAAACTGTCATTGAAATAATTTCGTTCGATGACTCGGGTTTAAAAATAACTGAGCCTATTTGTAAATCATATTTTGGATGTAACATGTTACAACCAACATTTAGCAAGTTGCAAACAGTGTATCATAAGTTGAGCCAACTTTCCGTGCCAAAAAGCTAGACTTGTCATTTAAACTACGAATTTTATGTCTTTGGCTGTATATATTCATGGACAACAGCTCTATATCTAAAAGTATTAGGCTTGGCAGCATTCTGTTCGATGTAAAGCTCTTCTATAAGCACTTTGTCGATATCAGCTAGTGTGCTAATACTGGATGAAAATTCCATCGGCTTATTATTGTCATATTGATTTTTCAGTTTCTCTAACGCGTCCCGCGAATCCTTGCCAGTCATCTCGCCTGTAAATATTATCTTTGATGAGTCACAGCCCATGTCCTGCAGAACATTCCCAGTTGACCCTGGAATATCAAGTTCCACAATGTTTCTGTGATCAAGTGTTTTCATCGTGCTCACAGTTCTAACTTCCTGTAAAACTCCATCCTGAACCCTTTTTACGAGATCTACACCGCCGATCTTTATGCTCAATTTAGACAAACAAAGATGGAAAGGCAGAACTATAAACATTTTTTCGAGCGTTTCTGCTTGGACATTCAGTGAACAGAAATGGGTTAAGGACACGGCTTCTAATTACTTGCTAAAAGTAAGCCGCACGTTATGAAGACGCGTGGGATCCTAGGGCAACTTTTCACAATCGGGTCACAAAAGTTAAAATCCGTCCTCCTCATTTATGAATGTGTTAGGAGAATTCGATTGCTGACTGCGAAAAATATATGCAGGTTAATTTTGCCACCGTTAATTTTTACTTCAATTTTGATCATTTTCGCTACTTCTGTTTCAGACATGCATCTTGGTACATACAGTGTTGCTTATAGCTTCAAGCCGTTAGGCACTCCGCCTTCACAATCTCCTCCCATAACTCCCCCAGCAAATAATTTCACCACTCCTCCTCAACAGCAACAGCAATTCCAACCCGCGCCTACAATAACTCCCCCAGCAAATAATTTCACCACTCCTCCTCAACAGCAACAGCAATTCCAACCCGCGCCTACAATA
>JBBRRH010000028.1:0-38750 GCA_038201105.1 Nitrososphaera sp.
AAAAGATGCTAATATGAGATAAATCAGCTAGGTTACATTTCTTAGTGAGAAGGAACATGTGACTTTAACACTTTATTGTAACTTTGTCAGTATTTGTAGTTCATTTTTTTAATATCAAAACCTAGGTTATTATTATCAAATGAAATTTCAGCAAAAATTAAATTTCCATTGATGTTTTTGCTTATCGTCTTACTATATGGAGCGTTAAGAAATGAGTGAAGAACTTGACTTATGTTCGATCTGCGAAAAAGGCTATCTAAGACTTACAGGTGAGGTTGCTGTAAGGGGAGAATCCGCTGGTGAATTTAAAGAGATAGGAAGCAGAAGGATCTTCAAATGTGAAGACTGTGGACAGAGACAGGTAAGAGTTGCAAATCACGAGTATGTCAAAGTAGCCGACGATGTAAAAACAGAATTAGGTCACAGGCATTAGGTGAAAGTCATCTGCAAAATAATTTTGCTGTCATTTTGGATCTTACGTTTCTCGTTGTCAATTCCAGTACACCAAATGTTGGTATAAATCCTAATGCAAACCATGCGATCATTTCAAATCCAAATGAGGAACTTTACAGAATAGGACAGGTCGAACCAACACCAGAACCTGCACCGGATAATCCTGAAGGACCTGGGGGCGGCAATGAAGATCCTGCCGCCTAATTTTTTTAGTTTGATACTAGATTATTAAACGCTCACAACCCAAAATCCGTTTAACAGAGTTGTAGCAGCAGAAAACGATGACAATTTTGGGCTAAATTATGATAAAGAAAAGGACAAGGAAATGTTGCTTGAAGCTGCTGAAACAGTCTTAGGTATTTTTGGATTTGAGCGTTCTCTATTTGGCAAATCCAAGGACAAAAGGTGGTGGATGGAATTAAAGAGAAAATAAGCTGAATGACGTGGAAGCGGAAGTTGGAGAGAGATGACGATATCCAGGTCGTCAGGTGCAGTGTCAATTCTCACGAATGGATTACCTTACTTTTTCGTCGAAGTGACATGGGAAGACGGTAGTCATTATGGAATCCCTGCATATGGTGAAGAAGCAATAGAACTGCATAAAGAAGCCGTTAGAGTTTCAATCTCTGAGATAATTACCATTTGTTACCGTACATTACGGTAACTTACTAATAATATTTCCGCTCATTACATAAGGTTAAGTCGAAAAATTGATTATTACGCCTGTTACATACTGACATTAAACAAACCCTGTTACGCTCAAATTAAATACAAAAGGCCACAGGGAGTTTTGATTTTTGGAAACTCTAAGGAAGATTTGTACGCACTCTACGTCTCTGTGGCGCTTATGGAAAAAACATATCAATGTTGACTAATTCAAATGAAAGGAAAGTCCAACCGTAAACTATTTGGCCGCCTACTTTGTCCCTGTAAATGATGTTAGTTTTGTGTCCCTTTGACCTAGATAATTCTGTGCACGTTCCAATACTTCCTTTTCCCTTTCTGAAGAAAGTCCAATCATCTCTTTGAATTGCAGTGCGTTTACGACAGCTTTGGCTCCATAATGGTTGTTAAAGTATGCTCTTACAACGGCAGTTTCTGATTGGATGCTGTTGACTTTTTCGACCCACGGCTTCAATTCCTCCTTTGAATAAAGATAATTGTATCTATGGCGAGCATCTCTTCCATGCCATCTAACAAATGAATGATTTGCAGTAACTTTAACTTCTGACAGAAATTGTAGTCCATCCTTCGCCGGAGAATCAGTCATAACGGCGGCGATGTTGTAGTGTTTTAGCATATCCCAAGGTCCTTCAGTTTCCCACGAAGGATGTCTGAATTCAAGTGCATAATCATATCCCTTAGGTAACCTATCCAGAAATTGCTCAGTATTAGAGAACTCCTTCACTGTAAAACTTGGGGGTAATTGAATCAATACTGCACCTAGCTTGTTTGCCGTTTTTAGAGGAGATATCTTGTCAAGAAACTCTTCAAATAAAGCTATGGCACCTTTGTCAACGTCTAATCTATTATCATGGGTAACGGTTTCCGGGACCTTTACGGAAAATTGAAACTTTTCAGGAGTCGCCTTGACCATTCCATGAAAAGTGCCTTTAGTCATAAACTTATAAAATTTTTCATAAAATGTAGAGTCCATTTCTGCGGTTTCGAAGAATTGAGAGTAGTATGGCAGTCTCTTGGTCTTGTTATCTGGATAAAATGCACCGGTCCATCCTCCCTTTTTAGAAGAGTCTGGATAGCTCCAGCCACTACAACCGATAAGAACTCGACTCATTATTTTATGTATTTTAATAAATTACTGGTCAATACCGGATAATTGTCTTACTGGATACCAAAGGGTCATTCCTCAGAACCGCTAGAGGCTTCTGGAGTAAAATAGAATCCGCTCCATCATTTTCTTTCTGAAGTGTTGACTAAAACTAAAAAATACGTCGAGAGGACTGGTCATGTAACATCCGCTTGTTCTATTGTTTTGAAATTAATAGAAGCAGTCATAAGTCTTGTCATAACGTCTAATTTGTAATCGTTACTTTGGGTTGTGACTAATTGTTGTATCTCACCATATAGGCGTGCCGCACTATCTAATGGCGTGTTGATATTCTCTAATCTTTACTTCTATTGCATCAGGGTCTTGCAATGTATATCAATACGCCGTATAAAATATTACAATTCCAGTTCCTAAATTAGTCCCTCAATCTAAGGAAAAACTAACAAGAATAATTTATTCAATCAATTTTTTTCCTATTATGTATAATTATAATTGATAGTTGTAAGTGAAGGCAATGAATTCAAAAATCATCGTGGGAGTACTCGTAGTGATTACTCTTGGAACGACATTACTAGCTCCTCCTGTACAGCAACAAGCAATAGGGGCGGATGAAAGCGCTAGAAGATGTCCATGCCCTAAAGCCCCTCCCGCAATCACAGGAGACAACGTATACGTAGCGTAGTGGACTAACAAGACAGGAAATGACGAGGTTCTCTTTCGAGCATCTACTGATGCAGGAAAAACTTTTGGAGATAAGATAAACTTGAGCAATACGACTGACGCTAACTCAAGAGATGTAGAGATAGATTCAGACGCAGATAGTGTAGTAGTCACATGGTGGGAGACGAACGAGACAAGTAATATTCCAGTGATGAGAGTGAGTGAAGATAACGGAAAGACATTCGGACCAGTGTTAAATCTTGCAACTAATGGAACATTAGGGGAACCAGCGAAATAAAAGTTCGGGAATATACGGTAGTCTTTTTTTACTTTTCTTTTTTTAGGTTATCGTCATAATCTCTAACTTAGAGTAAAAATAATATTCAAAAAACTGGTGGTCCTCAGTAATGAGTACGAATAACTCCGGCTCCTATGGCTTATTTTGCTCACTAGATAAAATTATTATTCTTAAGGCAGCCCTACTTTTATAGCGGATTGCTCAAGAGGGGTTAATGAAGGCAAATATCATTTTAGGAGTTATCGTAATGGTAATCCTTGGAACAGCATCTGTCACGACTTATGCGATACCGGCGATATTACAGCAAGAATCAGCCTTTGCAATCTCAATGCCGACTCTCCAGAAGTCAGTCGACAAGGCAGCAGCACCACCTGCAATCACAGGTGACAACGTATACGTGGCATGGTGGACCAATCAATCAGGTAATGAGGAAGTAATGTTCAGAGCATCTAATGATAAAGGACAGACATTTGGAGATAAAATTAACCTAAGTAACACAACTGATGCAGACTCTACAAGAGTAGAGATAGATTCGGATACGAATAGCGTAGTTGTTACTTGGTGGGAAACAAACAAAACAAGCGACACTCCAGTCATGAAAGTAAGTAATGACTTTGGTAAGACATTTGGACCGATGTTGAAACTAGCCGGCAATGACACTATAGCAAGCGGAGAAGTTAAACCAGTGTTATAAACACCAACCTAAGTCCGAGACAGTTTTCTTTTTACCTTCTTTCTTTGATTGTTGGCATGAGCTTATTTGTCCTAAAGTTTAATCTGACTGGACAGGAAGATAAACATCCATAAACATGTCATAATTTTGATAGCGTATATTGAATCCTAAAGCACAAGGACAACAACAGAAAAAACCAAGTTGGAAAGTTCATGCATATTTTCTAGATGCGTGTAATTGTGACTGGGGATGTCCCTGTCAGTTCAATGCAAAACCAACTCACGGTAATTGCGAAGGAATTGCCGGATACCATATAGTAACTGGTAGTTATGGAACTGAAGTTAAACTAGATGGACTTAATATGGCATTGATAGCTTCCTGGCCTGGTCCATTGCATGAAGGGCGTGGGAAAGCGTCATATTATATAGACAACAGGGCAGATGAAAGACAATTTGAGGCGTTATCAAACATTATTACAGGTAGGGTAGAAGGAGGGCCTTTCTCTGTGTATGCAAGCATTATAGAAGAAATCCAAGAACCCAAGAAAGCAAGCGTAAAGTTTCAAACTAAGGATATTAGAAGTCGTGTCAATGTCAGAGGAGAGATGTCTGAAAATGTCATTGCTGAAGCATGGCTTGAACCTATACGAAATCCTGTAACTGGTAAAGCCCATAGAGCAATAATTGAAATCCCTGAAGGTTTTGAGTCTACTAGAATGCACCAAGCATCTATGAAAACACTTGTTGCAAATGACGGCTATCTTAGCTTTCGATATGAAGGAACATATGGTAGTTTTTCAGAAAACACTTGGAAAGGACCATAAGGTTAGACCATTGATTCGAATAATTGGCTTGGGGAAGAAAAGTTCCTAGATAAATCCATTGGAGTTGTAAATATCAAAGTTCTCTTGCTTCAATAAATGTGAAATCCCCTTTCTGTTCATCTGAGTAAATATCGAAACCTTGTTTCCTTATGATATCTCTAATATTGGACATTCTGCCCTTGACAGATTTTGTGGTCTCTGCAATTAACAAATAACCATTCGTTGCAAGACATCGCTTTGCTTCGGATATGTAATCTGACCAGTTTCTTCCCATCAATGAAAGAGAAAATATTGCAATGTCTATCGCTTCATCTGGTAACGAAACAGTTTTCGTATCGCATGCTGTTACCTTATCGTTAACGGCAACGTGGTCAAAACTGTAAACTCTCTTATCTCCGAATTCCTCTAATATTTTCGCTTCACCGCATCCAAAGTCACCTATCATTAATCGGGGCGATAATTGCTTTATTCTTTTCACAATTTCTTCGTAAGGGATTGTAGCCCAAGTCTTACGAGCTTATCTGTACTGTCTGTGATATTCTTCTCAATCACAGCACACATACTTAATTCACATAGGTACAAATTCTACAGCTGCCGGTTAGTATGAGTATAGATTAGGGTTAATTCCATAATTCGTCATAAAAATGATGTTATTAGCGACGGATTCGAATATAATCAGTTTTAGTAGATTAACACAGAAATATATAGAGGATGGAAAAGCTTCGGGGTCAGGAAGTATCACACCAACTTCTTTCGCATAGTTGTCATATGCATTGTTTTATTTCACGATTAATGGGTCTAAAGATTGTGTCAAATATGATTCACAAACGGCCAGCCTACTAAGCTAATTAATCAACATTGAAGTCGAAAACAACTCCAATCGTTAGAGTTTATTCGATTGAACAAATGAATCAATATAGATCATATGTAAATTCAACCTTCCAATATTTTCCCCATTCTTTGACACTCCCGCTCAAGAAAATAGCAAAGTAAATGAAACTAATCCGTCCGTTGAAAATCTCTTAAATATATCCCTGTCAAATGCTCTCTAGTATGGTTTTGGGAGAAAAATTCTTTGAAGAGAGTGGGAATATAATAGGAGTCAAGGTATTGAAGGTCCATCCAACTGAAGGAGTAACGACGGAAGCTAGCTTCACTTCAGAAATTAGAGGTCAAGGTAGGTTTCCAAGCGGCAAAAATCTTGGCTCGGGTATCATGACTAAATATCCACATGGCATAATTGACGCCACGTGGCAAGGTTTTTTTACAACAGAAGATGGCGACCAATTCATGTGGTGGTCGCATGAAAAAGGTAAGGTAATTGAAGGTGGCAAGATTATTGGACTGAACATAGTAACAGGATTTACGAATTCACAAAAATTATCTTGGATGAATAGTGTAATTATGGCACTTGAAATAGCTGGCTCGGTCTTCTCTCAAGAATTTACGGCAACTGCCTATGAGTGGAAATAGTATGAACAAATAGAAAAGGCGTCGTATGTTAGGGTTCTTATCCTATGTCTCGTGTGGTTTAGGAGGGGTATTGAAGCAGGCACTGACTGTTGATACTCATGGAATTTGCATTGCAGGAGGGAAGGGAAGAAAGTCTCGGGAAACTAAAAAAGACATACCGAGACTTGCCGAAGAGCACTATAATTTGTCTTCTACCAAATCTGACAATTTATTATATGCAAGTAAAATGGCAGCAAAAATTGACGGCGCCGCTGTACAAGATGGTTACTCGTTATATCATCATGTGATATTATTCGATAAGGACGGCGATTGGGCAGTGGTACAACAAGGAATGAATCCAAGTAATATGATGGCTAGGAGATATCATTGGATATCTGATTGTGTAAAGACGTTTGTTTCTGAACCTCACGCAGGAATCATCTGCGCATCCAAGAATTTGAATACGTTGAACATGACTTCAGTTGATTCGGAAGATAGCCAAAAAATTTCAGTCGAACTTGCGACAGGTAATACTGATAACCTAATATCATCAGTTATGAAAATAACTAAAAAACAACAAAACGAGAATAAAATTGGGCCATTGGATAATTGGATAACGGAGCATGATATAGCACGTTTAGAATCTGAACAAAATAATTATCATAGCGAACACTACGAAATGCCCCGCAGGCTGAATTGGAACTTGTTTAGAAAAATTTACGATATCCAACCTACGAATTATGAACAATTAATTTCAATTCCAGGTTTTGGACCAGCGGCAGTGCGAGCTTTGTCACTTATTGGTGAGATAATTTTTGGTACTAAAGCTTCATGGCAAGACCCTGTTAAATTTAATTTTGCTCATGGGGGAAAAGATGGAGTACCTTACCCTGGAGCACGTAAGACTTATGATAAATCTATAAGTTACCTCTCTTCTGCAATTGAAGGGGCTGAAATCCAAAGAGAAGAAAGAATCGAGTCTTTGAAGAAATTGTCAATTTATTCAGCAAGATTATTCCCTCGTAGCTGAGTTTAACGATAACAAAATCGACTAAATATTTACTGACAACATTTGGTATGAGCGTTCTCCTTGAATATCTTCACTTATAGTCCTCATTGTACAACAGGTTGCTGCTAGGACGCTTAGTAAAACGTTTTTGCGGATATGTTATGAGTACGAATGCATCTGGAGATTCCAGAAGTTCTCCTCTTAGTTAATTTTGCTTCCGTGTTTGTTAGTAGACTCTACTTTTTGGTTTATCCTTTCATAACGCCTAACGCAAAGCCGGCTGCAAGTCCTCCTGTCATAGGTATGCTATAAGTTTGTGTTCTGTTAAGCCAACTCATCTACTCCCCCCTAGTCACAAGCTCGCCTTATAGTCACCCTGTCAGGAGATTGGAAAATATACCCAAAATATATTATCATTCATTATATTGGTTAGAGTCATATGCAAACAAAGCATTTACCTGTGGCCACAATATCCATTATCATACTAAATGGTACAATTTTTGCTATTGGACTATTATCTGGTGAACAAACACAAATTATTCAAAATTACGGCTTTATTCCTAACCATATTTTTAATGCTGATAGAAACAATAACGCTCAGCAAAATTCGTCACCGCAATTTTCGTTACCGGGTTCGCTAACTAGACTATTAACTTCCATGTTTATACATGCCAGTGTCATCCACATCGCATTTAACTTGTTTGCATTAGCTTATCTTGGTGTATAGGCTGAAAAGGCGATTGGAGTTTCCCGGTATGTATCGGTATATTTTATATCAGGAATTTTAGCAGCTTTATTTCATGGCGCAATAGCCTCTTATATTTTACACAATGGAAATGTAGTACTAATTGGCGCCTCAGGAGCTATTTCCGGTGTATTGGGAATAGCTGCTGCCACAGGTAACAGAAGAGCGTATTACTGGTTAGTTCTACAAATTGTGTTTGCAGTAGTAGGGTCGATAAGCGCGCTTCCAATAGCGTTTACGGCTCATGTAGGCGGATTTATAGCTGGCGTGATAATGACCAAAATATTAGTAAGATTAGAACGGTCAAAAAGAAAGTCGAGTTATTTTCTTCAACGCTATGAGGAAGGAACACAAAAAAAGAATATAAATGATTTTTATAATTTCGGAATTAAAGAAGATTAGTTGATTCTGAAATAGAAAATAAAATACATTTTCACGTGAATCACAAGGCGGTCTAGTAAAGCCCATTAATGTAGGGAAGTTTCCCTTTCTCTATCTTCCCGAGATAAGTTTAGTTTTCTTCCGATATGGTCACAACTTAATATGTGTTCGTCATAATGTCCATGTGGGATTACTTTTACTATCTCAACATCTTTATCACAAATGACACAAAAAGTTTTTTCATCCATCAAGACAGGACAAGTTGTAACTTTAATTTAATTTGATGTCATCATCTTTATTGCGGACCTCAATAGAAAGTGTAAAAGTGTTTTCACGGTGCGATATTTGTGAGAAATCTTACGAAGCTTACGAATCGGAAATTAGCTAACTAAACATTATCTGATGTATTTTGATAATGCAGTAGACTCTCATGTGATGTTATGTCATGTCAAATTTGATTCACCGCCGGTGTCTACAATGCCGCTAGGTTAGATTCGAAACATCAAAGATAGCATAAGCAAACTACCATTCAACAACACGGATTAACATTGTAAACAATATACATACGGACAACCTCTTATTGACAGTTGAGAGATTGAGACCGATAATGCCAAGTTATCGACAGTCTCACTCAAAATCTTAACAACAGTTTAAGTAGATACTAATTATTTAGAAACAAACTTCCGTCTTAGGAAGAAAGCAACAAGTGAAGTCCCAACAAAGGTAGCAGACCAATATAGCCATAAATCTCCAACAGAACCTGATATTAGAGCAGGTGCTAAAGACTAGCTGGATTCATGGATGCACCAGAAATAAACGATAAAAAGAAAATGTCTAATCCAACTATTCCTCCAATTGCTATCCCACTAAAACCTTTCAATCCTTTTGTATGTACAACTAATAAAATAACGACCATCAGCAGTGCTGAAGCAGCAACTTCAATACCAAATATGACCAATATAGGAAAATTGTAGTTAGGGACATTTGCGCCCAAGTTGGCATAATCGCCTATTACGTATTTTACAAATACACTTGCAATTAGAGCACCTGTTATTTCTGCTCCAAAATAATTTAGAAGCTGTCTGAATGTGATATGTTTAGTAATGAAGTAACCAACAGTTACTGCAGGGTTAAAATGTGCCATAGAAATTTTACCAAATAGGTAAACTCCAATAGCAACACCGATGAAGGGAGCAAATGCAATGAAGGGAACACCTAAAGTTCCTCCTAGTTTAGCATCTATGGCAACTGAGCCTGTTGCAAATACTACTACTATAAAAGTGCCTATAATTTCCGCTATGAACTTCCTTTGGTTAGATGTTAATTTCTTGGTTAGTCTCAAGAGTTCCGACAAGTTCCTTTACTCTCCGTTCAATTTCATCCCTTATCTCTCGGACTTTTTCTCCCGATTTTCCCTTAGGGTCTTCTATGTCCCAGTCGATTGGATTATTAAGAAAAAGAATTGGACAAGATTCCTTGTCCATGCATCCCATATTCACTATAATGGTAGCGTTTCGTATCATATCTTCCGTTATTACTTTTGATTTTTGACTACTGATATCTATTCCCAATTCTCCCATCGTTTTTATTGCCAAGGGGTTTAACTGGGCGACCGGTTTTGTTCCTGCACTTGTGGCTCTATATCCTTTAGGAGCAAAATTTCTAAAGAATGCTTCAGCCATCTGGCTCCGTGCAGCATTTTCAACGCAAACGAAAAGGACTGTCTTCTTTGGTTCTTTAGACCTGAAGAATTTCATTTAATCAACCGGTTTGTGCTTTGACGACTAGGCTTGTTATTTTCTTACCCTCGGTTTTATCTTCATTTAGATAAAGTTTTTCATCTAGAATCTCTACATCTACATCCAGCATCCTTAATGCTTTGTATGTAATTTTGTTGTGTTAATGCTCCATCTATGCAACTACACCAGCCTTCAGCGTTAATCAAGTCCGATTGAACTTCTTTACTTGTAACTAGGTCTGAAATGACCGTTCTTCCTTTTCCTTCTTTTTTCAAAATGCGGCAAATCTCCTTGAAAGCCTTGACTTTATCTGTCGTAAGATTGATAACACAATTACTTATGGCAGCATCTATTGAACTGTCTTCAACTGGTATGTTGTTTTCTATGTCTCCTTTCCTGAACTCGACCTTTGAAAAGCCCTTTTCTTCTGCTGCCTTCCTTGCTTTGATTAACATATCGTCAGTAAAGTCGATACCGATAACTTTACCACTTTCCTATACCGCTTTAGATGCCAAGAAAACATCTATACCACCACCTGAACCCAAATCAACTACAATTTCACCCTCTTTCAAATCTGCAAAATTAAGGGAGGCGCCACAACCTAATCCAAGAACAGCAGATTGGGGTATAGATTTCAATGATTCATTGTCATAACCTACTGATACTGATGTCCGTTCTGGAGAGACATCTTGAGTATTGCAGCATTCTTCGGGCATGCAACAACAATCTGAATTGCCACTTATTGCAATTTTTCCATACCTTTCCCTGATTTTTTCTTGTCCCATGGTGTATTGTTTACTACAGAAACTATTTAAGTTGTCAAGGAGACTTTGATACACTAGATGTCACATTGGAAACAAAGGGACAAACAGTAAACCAATTACCCGTGTATAATAGTGAATGTAGTTTTGAGGGATACGATGCAGCTATTCTCATGAAGGAAACAGCCAAAGTTCGGAAGTTAATTACTAAGAGGGGAACGCTAGAGATGCTAATACCCCTTTGTTGCTCAACTAATCCAGTAAGACACAAACAATTCAGACAATTACTCAAAGGTTTCAGTAGCAAAACCCTTGCTCGAAGACTTAAAGAATTAGAAAAAGGAGGTATACTAGAGAGGCAAGCATACAATGAGATACCACCTAGAGTAGAATACAGACTTACCGCAAAAGGACAAGAATTAGTAGAATCAATAATTAATCTATTGCAATGGATGAGAAAGTGGTCGAAATCAAAATCATAGAATGAACGATATTTCCTTGTTAACGAATCACCTACATGAAGAGCTGCCTAAGCGACTATTTTCCACTTATTCCTTGTTTTATCTCCCCACTTATGTTACGCAACACATCTGCTGCACCTGAACCAATACTCTTAGCTATTTCTACCGTCTTATTTAATGTAGTTTCACTCGCATCTGTCACATTCTTTCCAAATTCATTCGCAGATTCCATCGTATTATTTAGTCCACTGGATGCATTCTGTCCACGTTCATACATAGTTTGATTTGCGGTTTGACTAGCATTGCTCACAGCGTTAGACAAATACTGTCCGACTTCTGAAGCAGTTTGATTGAATGATGCACTAGCGTTTCCAGCAGCGTTTGACATATTTCTTGTGACGTTTTGAGCTGTCACGCTGCTTGCAGTTGTTGCAAACAGCAAAATTGATAAAGCTATTCCGACGACTGAGAGCTCCTTTTTCATTGGCATGATTTGAGTAAGATACCATTTAAGGATTATCTGTTAACACGTACTTCTTCACCTTTTTGAGATTCCTCTCTGTCCGAAAGTTAGATTAATTTCCCTTTCATTTCCTTTCTATTTTGAAAAATTATAAATATGGTTTTTGGAATTTGAAATCTCCCTTACAAACTTAATGCTGGAGGGTCTTGATTCGATTTTAATCCACTCGCGTCCTCCTTTACACCATCTGCGAAATAAATCGGCATTATTGAAACAAACTCAGCGTCCCCAATTATTACTTCTGTCCTCTCTGGTGCGTTTAATCCATATTTTTCTTCTAATTGTTTAAGCGTCTCTTCAAAAGAATTTCAATAACATTTAATGGCTACTGCGGCTTTATATGCCGTGGCTTTATATAGATAGCGAAGAATGCAGAAACTTCACCTGACAAGAGATATCACTTCACCATCAATTCATTAGTTAATAATAGTTTGGCTATAATACACTAACTCACGTCGAAAGATCTAGAACATGCAGGGGACAGTCGACAGTTAAGCGAAACGTTAATGATGATTATTGGTACGATCCTCTAAATGTCCACGCTAAATTACGAGAAGGCCGTGAGGGCGCCAATTTCATATCTTTATAACTGTCCCACAATGATTATATGAAAATCCAGTCTTTTAACTCATTGAAGCTTACAAATGGTCGATAGTTCGCAAAGCACAGGTATTTTGAGTCTTTTGTTAATGTACGTAAAAAAATTAGCGGATATTAATCCCCGTATCATTTCTCAGTTGACAGATTCTTACGTTGCAAAAATAAAGTCTTTATTTGGCCCATCACGATCTTTAACCCTTGGTTGTAAACCTAATGATTGTATTAATTTACCACAATCTGCAAGACAAATAAGTACTACAGATAATCTCTTACATGATGCCAAGATTAAATTTCGTGAATTCAGGATATCACAATTTCAAAATGATCTGAATCTAGCGGTTCGTCCATCCAATCCTACGCACATCATTGGACAGCTCGTAGATATCTTGCCAAGAATTAAGAGTTATTCACCTAACTAAAATTCACACATATCATAATTTGGGATCTAGTTATATGATCAGTGTACTAAATATCTCATTTAGTATTTTACTATTATCTTTGGTTCTTTTGGGAGCACTCACGTCACAATTCTTATCAACTATGATTACCTACGGCAAATCCCTATCGTTACTCACTCAAGACATTATTAATAATAGTAGTAATATATCTAGTAACAACAAGGTAGTAATTTTAAATTTTTATGATAACCCATCAACTCAGTTTAAAAATGCTAAACCAATATTGGATAAATATAATTTTAAGGCCAGTTTCTTTGTAGTATGCAATTGGATAGATTCTTCCCTTAGTAAAAGAATGACATGGAAAGAGATAAAACTCTTAAAAAATGACGGACAGTACATAGAATCCCATACTATGAATCATCACAGGTTAAATAAAATATCCACTGGAGCACTAAACTATGAAGTGGGACAGTCGAAGAAATGCTTGACTACCCATGGCATTAATGCCTCTGTGTTCGCACCTCCCCATGGAAAGGACTGGAAAAATGCGACAATCATTGATACGATAGCTAAATACTATGACACTGCGATGGGTGGCTTTTCTAAACTAATGTTTTTAGATTGCGATGGTTATAAGAAGATGCGTAGCCAAACCAATTGCAGAGCCCATTTGGATAATGGTACTCTAAGTCCTGTAAGCAGATATTCTATTAGAGAATGGAGTCATAATTCCATGGATAATGCATTATCGTTTAACGATCCTCAGATATTAAAGAAATTTGTTACCGAAGTAAACTCCCAAATTACATTCAATAAAGGTGGAATAATAAGGGCAATTCCTATAATAGCATATCATAGCATTGATAATAATAAAACACGAGACAGTACTGGTGTTAATTTATTTGCTCAAGAAATGAAATATCTTCATGACAATAGATTCATAGTATTGACCATGCATGATCTAGCGTACGATAAAAATAGCAACAATCTATACATAAAAAGTCCACTCATTATTGGAAATCCTTAATGCCGCTTGTTTGGAGCTGCTTTAAACAGAAATGCTCAATTATGGTATTCTATATGAATATAGGTAGTAGGTAGATAGAGAATAGGAGGTAGCTAAAGAACCGAACTCTATTTATACTAATTAAATTTTGTGGTGAGCGTATATCAAATCCCACGTCTGGTAGTAAAGGGAAAGTTAGGTTAGGTCTCCGTATGGACTGCATTGACATGCACCAACAAATCCAATATGACTAGTACACTTCCCGGGGTTTGAATGTGAATCCCGGGCCTGTCCACATTTACAAATTTTCCTTTTCAGGACGCTAAAGAATTGCATCAGTAGAGCTTTCAATTTTATTTCGCGAGTTTATTTATCGTCTTGTATCATTATAAAATAATCGGAGTAAGGCCATATGCTGGATTCATGTATCAATGGCATAGGACTATTTGGTTATCATTATTTGATTCTTTCTTCTGTCAGCTGGCTTATTTTATCTCTTCTTGTTGGTAACGAATTGCTCCCCTTGGGATATCTCTTCCATCTTGGAATAAATTTCCATAATTTTAGCCCCCTTAATGTTGTTGTGTACAAATTGCCTACCGGATCGCACCGTATCAATCCAACATGTCTTAAAGTTCTAGATAATCCGTCAGTTGTGCAAAGGAGAGGAAGGAATAGAACATGATTTTGGTTTTCAACTTTCTGTCTGGGTTATCAGCCGATTTCAGATATACAAATTACGAAGTAAATCTTTCAATCGTGTTCCTATCCAACAGGAGTCGATTACATGCATGTAATGGTGTGAATGGCGTGAAAATCAGTACTACACAACGTTGCAATCTTTTAACCATGACAAGACCAGATTACAGTCCTAACCTAATACCTAAAACCAAGCAAAGCTAGGTTTGACGAGTTAAATTATTAGTCTGAGGGTAAACACAGTATATGTGACAGAATCCTATTGCAATGATGGAAGATGCCAGCGAGTAAGGAACGGAGAAAGACATCTTGCCCACGACTTGACCGAGCTTGAGGTACAGAGGAGCGAGTCACTACATACAATGCTGAATCTAGGTTCCGAGCTGACCGGTGGTTCCGTAGGGACGGCTGCTGGAATGTTCCTCGCTGGACCCGAGGGCGCTGTTGTAGGTAGTGAGGGAGAGTGTTGAATCACCACTGAGTTTCTTTTCTGCCGTAATAGCTGTTGTTCTGTACTCATGTCTAAGTCTATGGACTTAGTGAATGGAATAAACCTTTCTGCATTCAAGATAATGATTATTTTTCGGTCCTACTATTTGGAGGTGTCCGCATGGGTTAAAATTAATTTAGCTTTGATACTAGACAGACGAGGGTTGTATTAGACCGTTAACTAAGTTCAGCCTCGGTAAGCTATCTATGTTTTTATCTTGATGGTATCCCCTTCTATTTTAACTTCGTAGCTTTCTTGGTCATATGTTTTAATATACGACATTTCTTGACCTACAATTTCCATATATTTCTGCCACTTTGGAGGTAAGGGTTCCATGTCAGGAGGGATTTCTAGCACAGGTTCTCCTACCTTCTTTCCAGTTGTGATATCAAACTTTGCGGCATGGAAAGGACATGTTACTATGTTCTGGTTGATATTCCCACGCGAAAGCCTGGCACTCATATGACCACACCTATCAGAGAAAGCATAGAACTTACCATCAAGATTGGCTATTACGATTTCTTTTCCATTTATCTCTGTGTGTTTCATCTGTCCCTTGTTAATTTCACTCACTCTGCCTGCTTCAACAAAATCTTGATTTTGGCCCATTGTTCAAGTTTACGTAAGCGTAATATTTATCCATTGAATTAGTAGGTAAAGCCAAGTCTATCAAATGGGTCTACAAATTGTGTCAAATATGATTCACAAACGGCCAGCCCCATCTCGCTCCACTTTGACATGACTAGAGTTTGACATCAAAACATAGATTAATGTCTGTCATTATTTCTTAATCAATGATTTTAACAGTGACGGACTTCACGACCATGCAAGAAGGGTTCGAATCCCACTCTCCACGCTCCATTTGGGGTGTCTAAGAAAAAATTTTAATAGCTCAAAGAGGCCCCTATTTCTTAATCACAATCAAGATGATGTATCCTACTATTAGCCTTCTATCTAAATATACAATTTTTGTAGTTATAGTGTGGTATTAATCACTTTTTCATCAAGACAATCTAAAATCAAATATGCGGTATTCATTTTTTTCTGGTAATTCTTCAAGCAAAGGCTTTATTTTTTCCAGAAATTCTGAGTAATTTGTGCCATTGTAATAAGAATCCATATCTTCCTTTGCATCCCAGAATGTAATGTTAACTATAGATGGTGGATCCTTCAAACTTTCCCTTAAAAGGTATCCCTTAAAGCCTTTCACCCTTCCTATATTGCTGTTGTAAAAGTCAGCAATCATCTTTAAAGCTACTACACGCTGTCCCCTCTTACAACGTTCGTTAAATTGCATTGCATACTTGACATCAGATATTTGTAGCATTTTGTTTATTACTAAATATAGAGGAAATTGATAAGCATTTTCTTTTACCCCTAAAGAAAACCTGATGATACTACAATCAGTTATCACAAGCGAACTACTATTAGGTAATATTGTTAATCATAATGAAAACATTCACTATTCATCTCTATCACCTTGACATTGTGGGGCTGTAAATTCCTTGTATCTTGCTCATTTAGCTTTTAATTTGTAAAATACGAGGTTTTGTTTTCGTTTTCGCCCTTTACTTACAGAATAGACACTCAAACTTTGTCTTTTGACCAAATATCTTGTATGGTGGCCATCGCTTGTGACCGTTAGTATAGCGACCAGTTGCTAGGGCTTTTGTGTTTTGTGACAAATACACATTCCCTTACAAGTCATACTATTTTTTTCTCCCGATTATTATTCATAGTAAGCTTCAATAGTTTCTCACAGATAGTAATATTCAGAAACTACTTTGTGTGTTGACCGATTCTCTGATTCGCATTTTCCATCCTCAGTTATAGCCAGATATTATCAATACTAGTTTTCTTTCTTATTGCAATATGCGAAAAATCCTCACCTTTCATAGCCCCGTGCCAATGTATTAGTCCTGCTGGAACACGAACTATATCTCCTTTCTTGATTTCATATTCCTTGTTTAGTATCCTTGTACTCCCACTCTGGTCACTGATATCCATTTTTTCCACAAAGACAACTGTCCCCTTTCCCTCAGTAGGGATAAGAATCTGTTCAGACATATGAATATGGGGCCTAGTTGTACAGCCGCTTCTAAATTCCACATAATAAATTTCTTCTTCCGAAGAAGTTTCCTCAGCCATCTTGCGCATCATAAAGTCCCCGGTGAAATGCTTCTCATGTTCTATTTTTGGTATCTCGGTCATATTATTAACATTCAGTATTTTTAGGTCCATTATTGTTTACCACCATAATTGTCTAGTTTCCGAGAATATTAATGCTACTGGCTGTTAAAATTACACCATTTCTAACTAATTCTTTGTTCCTTTGCATGAGTGCGTATTTTGAGAACAGGAACTTTAGAAGCACAGTATGTTCTAAGTGACCAAGATCAGCTGAATTTCTGGTCTGGAGGTATTTTGTTTCTTAAGTATCTTGACTCAAAAATTGAAGTGATTGTTCTATTGAATATCCTAGGGATTTCTCCGATTTGTAAAGCTTGTAGTGATAATTCCACTTCCAAGACTCCCGTAGCATCTTCATACTCAAAAATAATTGTTAAATTAGAAAATTTTTATGTTAACTATTCTACACTCACTATCTTTTAGACTCTTTTTTTCATTCAAATTTAGTAGGGAATGAAAGAAACAAAAACAGAATTAACCCCAGCCAAGTATAAACTTGAACAACCCATTGTCCCCAAGAGAATCATGCATAGAAGGGATTTTCGTATAAAGACATCATTATTATCTTCAATTCTTAGTAACTCCCTTGACAGGGCGTTCGACGACTATGTGAAATTCATCGGCTATAGTGTTTATGAGAAAAAGGTCAACAGCACGGAGCAAACGACTGAAGATTTCAATATGTTTGCCAATAAATAAATCCCATTCTTTGATTGTAATGAGATTTTTAATTCACTGGTGGACTAAGATGCTCTCATTATCCGCGTTTGTCATGGTATCGGCTAGGAAATAGTATGGTATCTTTGCCAATTGCTCGATTTTCCAGTGACAGCTCCAACAGAATCCACATATAATGCAACCAAATTGGGTTCTTACATTACAGGACCTGCATTCATGGTATTTATAGCCAATACTATCCCTTAAATATTCATGTTTTAAGTAATTTCTCTTTGTCCCGATTGTTCGGGATTTCATTTCAATATGTATCATATACCTATACTACAATATATGTTCTTTGGAAATATTATATAGTATTTACTGAGTATTGTATCGTTTCTTCCTTATGGAATATCTCATTGATTTCAGTATGTTAAGTTGTTTGGGACACCATATTAGATGAGGTAATTTGAGGTGACTTCTTTATTGTGTAGAGACAGAAGTCGCACTCTTCACACATATAGTACAAACTATCGAAATCAGAACACAAGGTCATGATGTTGTAACAACGAGGACACTCTATATCATGTTCCAGTGATGGAGACAGCGTTGTATAGTCTTCTTTTCCTTTTGAAGGCACGTATTCCAACTTGGTGACATTTTTTTCCTTTCTCATTTTACTATTATCTCATTTATGTCATTAATGGTTTTAAATGCTAAATCACCACACCGGGAGGGGGGAGGGGGTATACTAGTCAAATGGCTTAGGTAACAAGCAACACAGTTTTTATGGCTAAAATGAAACATCATGCAGATATTATTTACAGAAAAAAATAGTGTGATAAAATATTAACACTATATGAACAATGTTATCAAACATTCTTTTAATCTAGCTAACCTAAAATTTTTAATCAAAATATAGAAATATTGAATCTAACGCCCTGTTAGACTTGAATAGATCTAATGCACTAAATCGATTAATCTTTAATCAGTGTGAATACAAGAATGGGAAGCATCATCATTTTATTTGCGGTGTCGAAACTAATTGATTAGGTGAATTATATAGATATTCATAATGGTAGCGGTCAAGTCTTGCCCGAGGGTTCTTGCATAAATCAGCCGCATATGGGTTATGCTAATTTTGTTCCATACTCGATTGGAGTGCGGCATCAATAAATTGGGAGATCAGAATTGTATGCAGTAATGTTCATATTATTGACAAATCAAATAAGTAACATACGCATTTTCTAAATTCACTTGAATTACAACGATTAGAGCTCGCAAAATAGACAAATGCAAATGATACTAGTAAAGGGTATGAAAACTAGAAAGCTGACACTAACTATATTATCATTAAATATTAGTTTGTCTTCAAGAAATTACCATTGCCGTTTGTCACCCTCAAGGAGACCAGATTCTGAATGAATTCTATCTATATGTTTGGAGAGTTCGTTTTTATCTTTAAACTTCGATTCACAATAGGGACAGGAAATTTGAGCATCAGTTGACATTCAAGAATAATATGTGTCCTTTGCATTTAATCGTTGTGAATTATTTTATATTTACAACAGAGGGTTTGGCATTAAAACAAAATTAAGAAATCATAACGCTTACGGGTGAGCCGTGAATTCATCCTTTTGGTTTAGCAATTTGAGATCATCATCTGTGTCTATCATCCATTCCACTAAGTGATCATCTAGCTTATGGTACTTAGTGAGATGTTCCTTGCGTTTTTCATTATCAATTTGTTGCTTACATACGCCACATATCAAGTGGAATTACTTTCGCTTCATATAGAGAGATGGGAGAATTTTAACCTATCATATCGCTAGCGATATTAGAGTGGTAATTGCCACTGAAAAGTCGTTCAATTCTCAAACAATGGATATGATTAACGGGTCTCCTGTGCGCTTTGGCCCAATAAATTGAAATTACTGAAAGGTACATGTCCTATCTTATCTCCAACGATTTATATCGATTCCCACAAAAGAAAGTATTTGGTTGATGGTGTGGCCCCATAGCATGGTCTGGGATGGCGGCCTGAGGCTACTGAGGTTTCCGATCAACCAGTTTCAAAAACCAAATATTATTAGATATCTCTGGATATATGTTGATTCGATATGATCTACTGACAACATACGATCACAATATAGTCTATTTAGATGGGAGAGGCTATGATTAAGATTTTCAGAAATAATTTGATATACCTATGCAGGCTCGGTTATTGCATTCACACTTTGGTTCAATGCAGCCTCTGCTATATCCGCTCCATGCTCGGCAGTTCTCCTTATCTCTGCTAAGATCAATGGGACAGATGTCGTATCGTAATCTTGAAATTTGTTCAACATTGCTAGAATATCATTTTCAAACGAAGCAATACTCTGTACTTGATCTGTTATCTTATCGGCCGCATAATAATCCCCTTGCAAGAACGCTGCTACGGAATTTTCTATTAATTTAAGGGACATCTCGCTCATTTCTTTTATCTTCAGCAGTATTTCGTTAGGCAACTTCATATCAATATGCTGACATTCATACGCAATGCGTGAGCCATGATCAGCAATTCTTTCAAGACTTTTTCCGGCGGCACGATAGGCAAAACAGTCTGTTGGCTTCTTTAACCCTATTTCATACAAAAGTCTTTCATGCTGCGATGCGATTACGATATTTCTAAGCAGATACAAGCTGAACCTATCAACTTCATCATCCGCTCTTATTGCATTCTTTGCTAACTCTTTATCGTCGCTGCACAATGCGGTGATAGCATCCCTATGCATAGATACCCCTATCAGAAACATCCTTCTTAAGGCGGTGTTCATTGACAATCCTGCTGCTATGCCCATTAAGATGGTGACAGTTATGAGCTCAGATGAATCTTCAATTATCTCAGCGCCAATAAGATTTCTGTTAACTACCTCCTTCACTGCATCACGTTGTTTAGGAAGAAATCTTTCTCCCTCAGGCTTTATGTGTATAATATTGTAACCGCGTAAATACATAGATATTACTTTGCGTTTCACAGTATTCGCGCCTTCCTTCCCACTGACTTTGCATGTACATTCTTCAGTAAGTGATGTTCTCATAATATTTGGAAATATTGAAAGTGAGCTATTCATCCCTCGTATGATAGTAACGGGGTCACCTACTCTGAGTTGCATTTCAGCCATCCATTTTTTTGGGAGTGAAATTATGAAAGTTGATCTACCCGTAAATTGAAGTTTGCGAGTTTCATTATTATCCACGGGCGGCATATAGGGTCAGTGGGGATTACTATGATATCCTCACATATGCATTTTATCACTTGTGATCATATGCCACTATAGGATCTAAATAGAGGCTAGTATCTCATTTTCATCTTCGAGGACTAGAGTCAGCAGTGACTATGTAGTGAACACAATCGCCGATATAACAAGCATGGTCGGCAATTCTTTCCAAATATCTTAGTATAAGCAGTGCAGAGATAAAACACCTTACTTCTGCATAAGGATATTCTTTGTCCCGTGGTGTCAGCACGAATCTCAAGTATGATCGATAGAGTGCGTCCACACTATCGTCCATCATATAGAGCTTTTGTGAAGTGTCTTTGTCGAGTTTTTTTAGTGATTCGACGCTCAGTTTTATCATATCTTTAGCTGTATTTGCCATTTCGATCACATAGGACTTGTCGCAGTCTGGAATAGGCCCAATTGTTTCCAGTACATCTGAAATATCATATGCATACCTACCAAATCTTGAAAAGCCGTATGCGACATCCATGCAAGACTGGATGAATCTAAGATCTGTTGCTACTGGTTGGTACCTTGCGATTAATTCAGTTGCAAAATCTGCCACTTCTAGCTGAAGAATTCTGAGCTTTTCTGAATATTCAAAGATCTGCGGTCGACCCATAACTCCTTTTTCATACGATTCTAATGCCGCATTAACTGACTCCTCTGAGAGACTGGCCATTTCCATTATTAGATTTCTAATGCGATCTAACCCTATATCAAGAAGGCGAGCCAAGCTACGTACTATCCAAACTTGCCAGAGATGTATCTCTCTGTCAATTCTTTTTCTGGATTCTTGAATATCTGACTTGTTGCTCCGTATTCAATCATTTCTCCTATATACATAAAAGCTGTGAAATCTGACACTCTTGCAGCCTGCTGCATATTATGTGTCACGATTACAATGGTAACGTGATCCTTAAGACTTCGCACAAGCTCTTCAATTTTTGAAGATGCCGATGGATCTAAAGCTGATGTTGGCTCGTCCATGAGCAACACTTCTGGCTGCATCGCAAGTGCTCTTGCAATGCAAAGTCGCTGTTGTTGGCCTCCAGACAAACTCACGCCTGGTTTGTCAAGTTCAGTACTTACCTCGTCCCATAATGCAGCACCTTTTAGACTTTCCTCCACAACTTCTGCGATTAGATTCTTGTCTTTAATGCCATTTAATTTCAACCCAGCAGCAACATTATCCGCTATGCTCATCGTGGGAAATGGATTTGGTTTTTGAAACACCATTCCTACACGTCTCTTAACAACTACCGGATCAATGGATTTATCATATATATCTGCCCCATCAACCAACACTTGACCTTCTACTCGAGCACCCGGAGTCATTTCGTGCATACGATTGAGACATCGAATCAGAGTGGTTTTCCCACATCCAGACGGCCCTATAAAAGCAGTTACGGATTTATCTTTAATATTTAAATTGATATTTTTTAAGGCCTGTTTTCGACCAAACCAACCATTTATTTCCTTAATAACAACTTTGTACCTATCAGTGGTTTCTTTTGGACCAGCTACCGCTGCCTTTTCCTCACGCATTACTTCTTCCACAGTCAAGGACCTAGTAATGTAGGCGATATCAGCTACATATGGATTATCTATATAGTTATTATAGAGCAATAGTGACTCAAACTTCTGCTCTAACTGTGAATCCCTTTTTGCGAGCTAGCAATCTCAATGCCACATTCATTCCCAAGACCATTAATATGAGCACCAGCGCTGCCCCCCATCCAAATGAATGCGCTGATTCGTATGGTTGGCTTGCAAGCCTCCAGATTCTTAATGGAAGTGCATCAACAGGACCCTCTAAGCTGGAAAAGAAAAGACTTGTCCCTAATATTGTCATAATAAGGGGTGCTGTCTCTCCGGCAATTCTGGCTATTCCAAGGCCAATTCCCGTAAGAACGCCACTTTTGGCAGTCATAAGAACAATATTTAATGTAATTTTAGCTTTAGAAATACCCAATGCGTAACCGGCTTCTCTGAGCGAATGAGGAACTATCCTAAGTGTCTCTTCAGTAACTATGACCACAATGGGTATCATTATTATTGACAGTGATAAAGCACCTGCCCATACCGAAAAAGATCCCAGGAACAGGACGATTGTGACATAACCTACTATGCCGATGACAATTGAAGGAAGTCCTGTCAAGACACTATTAAGAAATCGTACTGCAGAAGGAAATATTCCATTTCCTGCGAATTCTGAAAGGTATATACCGGCAAGTACGCCAACAGGAGTTGCAATTAATGAGGCTAACCCAACAACTATTACAGTCCCTTGGATTGCAGGGCCTATCCCTCCTTTTCCAGAACCAATGGACCCTTGTGGAGCTGTTAGGAACTCTAAGCTTAGTGCACTAGCGCCATTTTTAACCACTTCTAGTAGGATACTCCCAAGTGGGATTATAGCAACGACAACGCAAACTATAGCAAATATAGTAGCAAGCCTATCGATAATAATTCGTCTAAGGTACATCTTTTTCATATGTTCATGAAGTATCAGCCTGTAATTTTTTCTCTCTGTATTGTTCATTTCTTTTTATCTCCTGCTGGCACTTTCACCATTTTCCTTACAAGTAATCGAGCTCCAATATTGATTACCATCGTGAGAATTAGCAGAACTGCACCGAGACCAATCAGGGCTGAAAGATGCAAATCAGAAGAGGCTTCATTAAATTCATTGGCAATCAAACTTGAGAGAGTTTGACTTTGAGAAAAAAGTGTTGTTGGAATGGCAGCTATACCTATAACGTTACCAATAATCATTGTTACCAATATAGTTTCACCCACTGCCCTGCCAAGCCCAAGAATGGCAGCACCAAGAATTCCTGCTTTTGCGTACGGAAAGACAGCTATCCTGACCGCTTCCCATCTAGTAGCGCCTAAGCTATATGCTGCTTCCCTCTGGGAGTTAGGGACTACCCTCATCACCTCGCGGCATATCGAAGATATAATAGGGATAATCATTATTGCAAGGACAATTCCTGCTGTAAAAAGATCTAGACCAAATGGATATTTTGCGAAGATTGGTATGGACCCGTGAAACGCATTATATAATGGCATTTCAATCAAATCCCTTATCCAAAATCTAAATACAAATAGTGCCCAGAGCCCGTAGATGATACTTGGCACAGCAGCTAATAATTCGATTACGAACGATATGGGAGCGGCGAAACGTGGTGGTGACATTTCAGATACGAATGTAGCTATTCCCAAGCTGATAGGGACGCCGATCACCATAGCTATTGCGGAACTTGCAAGAGTACCCACGATGTAAGGTAAAGCACCAAAGGATTCTCTGCCTTCCACAGCATTCCAATCAGTTCCGGTAAGAAATCCTATTACCCCTTCGTATGAAAAAATTTCGATGGATCCTCGGAATACAGAAAATGCAACTAGAGATACCATAAGAACCGTATAAGCTGCTGCAACAATTACAATTGCTCGGAATATGTTATCGCTCTTTCTCTTCCCCCCGAAACGACTTGACAGAAATTGTCTATTTTTAGAAGTGAACGCTGCTATAATCCAAACACCCAGTGCTAGAATCTAAGGGATTGACATATTATGGATTGCATAATAGAAGACTATAGATACATATATTCTATATAGAAAAAAAGATTAGGCGAAGGTAATCCTCTAGAGTAGAGGTTTACCCTTGAATGTTAGTGATTTCAGTGTATCTTGGTCGAGTTTCACGACAGTATCAGGCAGCGGAACATAGTTAAGAGATTCGCCAGTCTTCTGTCCATCGGTTATTGCCCAAGCTATAAAGTCCACTAACGCCTTGGCTTTTGGTTCATCTATATTAGGATCGGTGCTCAACTCCTTGTAGAGTAATAGATATGAGAAGCTCGCTATAGGATAGGAATCCTTGCCTGCGGCATTAACCATCGTAACGTTTGTCCATGGTTGGTCTCCTTTAGGCAAAGCTCCTGATTGGGCCGCAACGGCCGCTCTTGTAGATGCGATGGACGGTTCGATGAAGTTGCCTTCTTTATTTTGGATAAATGCGAATGGTGTTTTTGTTGTCAAGGCATAACTCAGTTCAATATATCCGATCGTGTTTGCCGTTCCTTTTATAGCATTGGCAACACCTTCATTTCCTGGTGCACCAATACCAGTTGGCCATGCGACGGACTTGCCTTTTCCGACTTGTTGACTCCAAGGAGAACTAACGTTAGAAAGGTAGTCTGTCCACACAAAAGTAGTTCCAGAACCATCCGATCTATGTACTACTACAATATCATCTCCAGGAAGTGTTTTATCCGGATTCAATGACTGTATTTTAGGATCATTCCATTTTGTGATCTTACCCAAAAATATGTCCCCAAGCACTTCTCCTGTCAATTTCAATCCCTTATCGGGGATACTTGGAATATTGTAGGCAGCTACCACAGAACCTATTGTTTCAGGTATGTGAACGGCACCGGGTGCACTTTGCATTTCTTGTGCTGTAAGAGGAGCATCGGTAGCTCCGAAATCGACTGTTTTGGCAATGAATTGCTTGACACCGCCTCCACTTCCAATGGATTGATAGTTAATGTCGACATCTGGTTTTATCGTTTTGTAGTCTACTCTCCATGTATCTATTAATGGAAAAGGAAATGTCGCCCCGGCCCCATTAATTATTATTTTGTTTTGGGCATGAACACTGAATATACTGGATGGGATGATGATTCCAAGTAGCAGACCAGCTACAATGCTCATAATTATCATGTTCTTTTGCATACAATAAGGACATTAGTAGCACTGTTCTTATTCATTTTCCATGTTTTTAATGTAGTCTATATGTATCTATATGAATACTTTAAACATCTTATAAAAACACGAATTATATAAGAATCATTTTGCGATAACAGAGTTTCTGGTAGTCAAGTATTTTTAGACACGGAGTTACGGTTAACAACGTATACCTACTGGCCTTTAGCATCAAGACAAAATGCTTTTTTCGAAGATTCGAAGATAGTTACACAAGTTACTCGCATAATGATAAATTCGAAGGAACCAGAAGCCGACATTAAATCCCGAACCTATTGTAGCTCCTAACATGCAAAGGCAGCTAGAGCTAACGAGATCATGGCTGTGTAATTTTTTATACATTATGAACCTGTTCCCAAGAAGATATTTAATAGCTTTCCAGATATTATCAATTAGTAACGCAGTTATTAATACAATTAGAAATCTTTCATCGCAGTGAGATTAATTAGAACTATAATTACATAATATAATTTTACGAATTCAAGTAATGATAAAGTGAATGTCTTACCATGATATTCACTTTATCTGAATTCAAATCACCACATCAACAAAATAATGAACTTTTCTAAAAATAGAGAAAGGTAAATAACAAGGGATCTTGGGGGATTGGCTTTGTACAAAGAAGTAAAACTATTCTAATCAATGATCAACTTTATAATTAGTATTTCTGTGTTCAAAATGTCATAAACTAGCTAATTTTATCTGTTTTGGTTAACATTGCGAATCATGAACTCTATGTCCAACCCTCGATCTGGCTCTACAGTATAACAATACTCCTCGTCCATGCTTAAAGGGATCAAGGCGATCTGGTCATTACGACAGATAGGACACGGATGGTCCTTCTCCCCACAGGTATCGAATATTGTTGCTGTCCAGTAGCAAGATTCACAAATTGCAAACTGATACTGACTATAATCATATTTCTTTTGAACTAGATGGGCCATTCGCTTTAAGATTGGTAATAGCACCAAATTAATTATTATCGTAGAAGTTCAGGTAGATTAAATAATAGTATATAGTCTATTTAGCCGAGTACATTTACTTCAGAGTAAAGCGGTAAATTGTTAAATGTTGAGACTCGAAATACCAATTATTTATTAGTGTTGCAAGTCCTCTTAACTAATATCTATACGATCTATTTGTTCTATATACAGACAATAAATATAAGCAACCACGCTCTTCAGAAATTAGGAAAGCCTTGAAAATATCTGTCATAGATATTGGCTCTAACACTATAAAGTTAGTCAATTATAATGTTAAAAGGGATCTCTCATTCACAGCTTTTCAACAAGAGAGTACGAAAGTTAAACTCGGTGAATCATTAGATCGTACTCACAATCTAAGTGATCAATCCATCGAGAGGGCGATAGATACTCTTCTTTTATACCGTGATATCATTAGAGTGGAATCTATAAAACGATGTCTTTGTGTTGGGACAAGTGCCATAAGAGAAGCCCAAAATAGTGCTCATTTCGTAGACCAAGTTTATAAAAGAACTGGCTTCAAAATAAGAATCTTATCCGGAAAGGAAGAAGCCTATTATTCCTATCTAGGAGCATCAATGTCTTCCTATCTTCCAAATGCACTGTTTTTTGACCTAGGTGGAGGATCTTTAGAATTGGTGTATACAGAAGATTTCAAGATCAAGAAGGTAGATTCACTTCCTCTTGGTGCACTACGACTTACTCAAATTTATGGTAAGAAGGATAGTTCTTTTTCTAGGAAGGATTGTGATGATATGATCCAAAAGATCCACGATTCTCTTCCCACTAGAAAAAGCTATGGAATAGGGATAGATACTGTACTTGCTGGAGTTGGCGGAACTTTAAGAACCCTTACAAAATACGATCAAGGATCTAATGAATATCCATTAGAAAAGATTCACAATTACAGATTGAAATTATCTGCAATTGAATCTATATGTAAAGAGTTGGGTTCTATGAATGATAAAGAAATTTCTGATTTGCGTGCGATGGACGCAACCAGAGCTGAAACAATTGTTGCCGGTTCGTATGTTATTCATACTCTAATGAAGAAGCTTGAATTCGAAGAGGTTATCGTAAGCGCTTATGGTTTACGGGAAGGAGTTATTGTAGGCTTCCTTCGAAATCGTGATTTTTTTAACTATCAAAAGTCAGAAGACTTGGAAAAGCAGATTCCAAAAATAGTTTCTAATAATTTTGAACCCAACATTCAAAATATCGAACTAGACAATATTCTCCGGCATATGATCTCTTACGGATTTCTAAAGGAGAGAGAAGTTGAGATCTTGTTATTCGCAATACGCACATTGACAAAACTCCGTGCCACCAACAAACTCCATGATCTATTCTACATGATATTAGATGAAGATTATCCATATCTTACACACAGAGAACAGCTTGTATTGGCCTTGTCTATAGTACAATCCAAAAAGGCAAAGACTTCCGATTGGTTGTATTCTAAATATAGGTCAATATTGAAACCACAAAATCAGAAATCAATTCAGAAAATAGGAATCTTGCTCAAACTGAATGATCTAATTGTTAAGAGTCGATCTAGAATTAAACTTAGAGAATCCAAGAATAATGGAATTATCATAGACATATCTTCTTCAATAAGATCTTACCCCGCTATTCTGTTTCAAAATATTATTCAAAAGGTCAGTGAGGTTTTTGGGATTATGATAGAATGTTATCTGCCAAATAATCTCGACAGACCAATACATACCGAAAATGGGATGATTACAGTTAGATCTAAGTAGGGATTTGTCATGACCTATATGAAAAAACATAGGAAAGAAGGTGACGATAAAAAAGGTAAACTTGTGGTGGTCGAAGGTATAGACGGGTCTGGCAAATCCACACAGATTAGACTGCTCGAAAAATGGTTTCGATCAAAAAATATTCCCGTGTTTTTGACTGAATGGAATTCATCAGAGACGGTGAAACAAATTACATCGAAAGGCAAGAGAAAAGGGAGACTAACGCCTATTACTTTCTCTTTGCTTCATGCCACTGATTTTGCAGACAGATATGAAAGAAATATACTTCCGCTTTTACAATCAGGGTATGTAGTTCTGGCAGACCGTTATATTTACACCGCTTTTGCTAGAGATATAGTTAGGGGCTGTAATCCTAAATGGGTTAGAAAGGTTTACGAGTTCGCAGTGAAACCGGATATTGTGTTCTATTTTAGGGTACCTGTGGATATAGCTGTCGAACGAATACTGTCTGGCAGGCCCAAGTTGAAATATTACGAGGCAGGTATGGATTTGAATCTAAGCAACGATCCATACGAGAGTTACAGGATCTTCCAAAGTCGGATTATTGAACAATATGATAGGCTGGCAACGTTAGAAAACTTCACCATAGTCGATGGAACAATGGAAATCGAAGAGTCTCAGAGATTTTTGAGGTCATTAGCTACTAAACTTTTCCCGACAAGTATTCCAAATCGTAAGAGGAGGTCAATTGCTGTATGAATAATTTGCGAAGTAAGAACCTAAGAAAAGCCAATTTCTACGGACATGCTATTCCTTATCTAGAGAAAATTGAAATTAAGGGAAAGTTTATCGTAATAGAGGGTCCTGACGCATCTGGAAGAAGTACCCAAATTGAATTGTTATCTTCGAAACTTGAAGCAGATGGCCACGCGGTAATGAACGCAGGCCTCAGACGGTCGGAACTAGTAGCTGAGGGAATATTGGAAGCAAAGAGAAGTTTTGTTCTCGGCAAAAGGACCATAAGCTTATTTTATGCAGCAGATTTCGCAGATCAGCTTGAAAATAAAATTATACCCGCATTAAGAGCAGGTTACGTAGTTCTATCTGACAGGTATATCTATACTTTATTGGCAAGAGATGCAGTTCGTGGTATAAGTAGAGCATGGTCACATAACTTGTATGGTTTTGCTTTAAAACCTGATATCTTATTTTACTTGGATGTAGATCCCAATGAATTGAAACACAGAGTATTCGAAAAGAACTCTTCCCTTGATTATTACGAGTCTGGTGCGGACCTTGGATTATCAGAAAATATGTTAGAATCATTTCTCATGTACCAAAAGCTCATAGCAAAAGAGTTCAGACGTATGCAAAGAAAATTTGGAATTATACCCATTGATGGTAATATGACCATAATGGAAATAAGTATCGATCTCCAAAAAAGAATAGACGAGTATTTATTAATTCGCTAATTCGCTAAATTAAAGATAACTAACTGGTCTTCATTGATTATTGGAATCTTATATGCATAAACGATCTATCATCCTAATGCTTAGCTTAGATTTGAAAAAATATTGTGAAATTAACGGAATCGTATTTAATCCAATGTTCACCTCGAGCGGCGGAAAACTTTTGCAGAATGGGTATTGTGAAATAGGATGTCTTCCTCAATATGTTAATCCCAACAGCACCCACTGTATGATGCAACCATCCGTAAATAGATATATCATATATTATATGTCAGCACATCTTCCTAAGGGTTAACTATGGAATTGTTCATTTTGAGACATGGAGAGGCTGGTCAAAGGTTATCATCAAATCCAAGCGATCGTCAACGCTCGTTGACAGCTACCGGTAAGGAGGAAGTCGCGGAAGTCGCGAAGGCCTTAAGGAAGATTGGAACTAAATTTGATGTAATCGCTTCAAGTCCGCTAAAAAGGGCGTATGAAACTGCAGCTATTGTCGCGAATGTATTCAAGATGTCCAATAAACTTCAAACTTGGAGTGAATTAGCCCCTGAAGGCGTAAGGTCAGAAATGTACCGTAAAATATGTCGACTTAGACAAGAAGACTCTATTCTGCTTGTTGGACATGAACCTCAGCTGAGTGGGATTGTTAATGATATAATTCATACGAGTAGATCAAAATCGGCCAAAATAGTACTAAGAAAAGCTGGGTTAGTAAGAATAAGGGTTATTGCATCCAATCCCGTTCTTTGTGGTGAATTACGATGGTTATTAACACCAAAGATATTGACTAGCAAATAATAAGGCAAGACATAAGGATTCATTAGATCACTATACTTCACATTGGCAAAGAATATGAGCATATTCTAACCTTGGATCGTCATGAGTTTTCTGAATAGTAAGAGTCATGGTTTAAGAGAAGTGGAGTGGGACGGTGAAAAACAGGTATTATTTAATAATAGCATATTGGCTCTCCGTGAGTTGTTGACATTAAGAGAAGAAGGTGGGAGAGGAGGTAGAATAACAAAATTATCTAGCAAAATTCACATTACACGTGACGGATTGAAATATTATTTTGTGGAAGTTACAGATGATACTGGTTCTCTCTAGTAATTGAAGCATATGGAGAAGACGCAATAGAACTACATGAAGAAACTATGAAGGCTGGAGAAGGACCTAGCAACTATTGCAGTTGATAGTGAGGTATTTTCACGCATTTCTCACCTGGTGTAATCTTTTATTCATTTAGGTTCAGAAATTACTGTTCGAGGAACTTTCAGAATACTGTTGAGAAATTCTTCTTTAAACTGTCAGATCGCATTTACTATTCTATGTTAGATAAATTACGTCAACCCAATATCATTATATCTTTATCGGGGTATTGTATGTTAACGGTTCCTTGCAAGGAGAAATCTTTTCGTAGAAGTTCAGTAGGTATACTCTTTTTCTTGGAAGAATCTATATAGTTATTAAGTCGCCAATTATTGGTAAAGTTACTTCTTAAATTAACAAGCCCACTCAACCATTCGATAATATACTTTTTCACTATATTATATGTAGTAGTATAAAGAATATATAGTCTGGACACTTACATTGATGTGTGTCAGAAGTACAATCAGAGAATATTAAACCTGAATCAAATTTGGTAAGTCTGACGGAATTGTCAAGAGCAAGAACGTCCAAGAATAACAAAGCAGCTCAAGCAACACGCTCGTCAGACGTGTTAAAGACTCAAATCAGATTTAGGAAATCAAAAAAGATATCAAAATCAATTAAACCAATTGAATCTGAAATGTCACAGATACAATCTCAAATGACACGAATTGAAAAAGATCTAGGTGGCATCCTTCGTTTGATGCAGGACAAAGGATCGAAGTAATCGCGATAGAAAGAGAAAGTAGCGATGATAAATTTCACAAAGTAGCAAATACGATTAAAATAAAAGACAAGGACCATTCTGAAAAGCAACCGAAAACTTGTGTCCTATATTGATTTTTCTATTTTCCTCATCATTAATGGTTCTAATAGAAGACAGCAGTTTCTGCAATTCCTTAATTCTTGATTAAATAGAATAATCTCCCCTAGTCAATTCTTTTGGACGCCACATTTTGGCCAGTTCACCCTTCTTGTCATCCTTTAGATCAAGCCAGCTTTCGATCAATAATTTCACATATGCCAAACCGCAAGTAGGAATTGTCATTACGTTTCCCGTCAAAATTTCCACCAGATGTTCTACGTCGGGATTATGTCCAACTATTAGTACAGTATCATACTGACTAGTTTGATGTCGCAACGCATTCAGGTAGGCCGAAGAACCTGCCCGATACAGTGAAGAATCGATGGAAATTTCACCACTATAACGAGCCGTTTTGGCAACTTTCTCAGCTGTAGATCGAGCTCTGGCCGCTGAAGAGCTTATTATTAGTTGTGGGACGAGTCGTTCTTTTAGTAAAACTTTACCCATTCGTGGTGCATCACGTTTTCCACGATCATTAAGGGGTCGGTCATGATCTGACAAGTCCGTAAATTCCCAGCTAGACTTGGCATGACGCATTATCAACAAGTTTTTCATAAGATGTATAGTTATCTTGCTGCATTAAATTTAATTTTTGCGATGATTGGAACTTTCAAACATTAACCGAAATACTTCAATATACCTTATGGTAAATTATGGGAATACGCTTCATAAATCAAATAGAGCTAATCCGATGTTCTAACTACGTGTTCAATAAAGATTCTTGTAGGGTGTGTGGCAGTTGTTTGATCTCCTCATCAGTTTGCAATATTTGCAGGGAATATGTCTCATGGGTATGCGCTAAGTGTAACAAAATGGAAGACGTTACTCATTCACATAACTACTGTAGAATATCTTACGCTTCTGAAAAAGTAGTCGTAAGAAAATAAAGACTATATGATCTATTATTCATTATGTGATTACACAGGGATACCCTGATAGAGTTGGTTATCTTCTAATAATGTATGAATATTGTGGAGATGGGAAGTGCATTTGTAATTGAGGCAAAGACAATTGGACATATGAAAGAGAGAAATGTCATTTATTCCGTTGAAAATTCTTATCATAGTATATGTATTGATAAAAGGGGCATAATATTAGGACAAATACATGCCTGCGAAAGAGTTCTGAAATATACTAGTGACAGGATTGATCAGATAATTCTTGAAAAAGAAATTGCTGACTTGAAACTGATGCTTGACTTGATAGAATAGTTAATAATTTGTGAATATTCCATTTGTAATGGTATGAAATACAGGCGGCATAGTAGTATAGCGAAATCAAAAATCTCATTTCCCAGATATGCAAAGAATACCATTACCATAAACAAGTTATAGATCCGTTTGTTTAGGCGCGAGTAATTTAATAGGGAATAGGATGTCTAAGTTCTGCCGCTTCTATCGTTATTCAACTTGTGAGGGCTGTCAGGCATTGGAAGATGACAAAGATACTATACCTGACAGCCAACGACTCCTGTTGTATGCTTGTGGATGATGTATTGGTTACATGCAAAATACATTACGATAACTATACTCATAGAACTTGCTCATGAGAACCATTCGTTTTCTCCACAGAGGAAGGACAGAGTTAATTTAAGTACATGTTCTTGATCTTTCATTTCTAAATATTTTTAGAGCCTATTATTTCCCCGATCATATTCTTCTTCAGCTGCTGTATGTCTGAATATAGACCTAATGTAAACTACTCTTTACTGTCTTGAAAGTACATTCTTTGTTGGTAAAATCTTTACAATTATCACTGTGTCGCCATGAACCATTCATAAAATATTCCAGATGTTTAACGTTGTCCCTATCAGTGACGATGCGTTCATGACCATTTTTGGCAGTTGTAGACCTAGCCATCATTTCGACTCTTTTTCTCATGGTTATTGTTCGGTAGCATGCCATAAGAACCTTTAACATCAAATCACCTACAATCAAGAAAATTATCTTGATTGTGTCGATAGAGATATAGATCTTGTTCAGACAAAGTATAGTCCAGTGTGGCATAAATCAGTTATCATAAATAGTGGTTGAATTGTCTTAGCGAGAGTAAAAACGTCGGCAATATATGCTAGCCTACATCATCGTGTATTGATTCGGACCTATAGATCTTATGGTCCCGAAATTTGCAATTATCACACCTCACATGAAAATAATCAACCTAGCTGTAAGAGACCTGGGAATACTTCTTTTACGTTCTTACAGGATTTCAATTTACCAACACGACACTTTAAGATATTTGGTCGCTTTTATTTTATCATGAGTTTTAGACTCTTCAGTCTACTTTAAAAAGTATAATATTTTGGTCATTATTAATACTATTATTACAACGCCAATCAAAACTTCAAACTATCTTTGGGCAAAAGAAATACAGGAAAGAATTGCAAAGAAGATCATATCAGTTGATGGCATAAATAGGGAAATGGAGTCGATTTGTGGGATAGATGTATCCTATAGAAACAATATGGCTCATTGTTCCGCCGTAATAATGAATAATAGTTTCAAAATTGTCGAATCAGCAAATACAAAAAGCTCCGTTAAGTATCCCTACATCCCAAGTCTGTTCATGTTAAGGGAATCGGGACCAATACTAAATACTTTAAAGACATTGCATAACTCTTTCGATGTCTTACTTGTTGATGGCCACGGCAAATTACATCCAAGAAAATGCGGACTAGCAAGTTACATAGGTTTCTTAATTGGCAAAGCGACCATAGGCGTTGCCAAGAGTCTATTAGTGGGTTCGATAATCCATGAAGACTTTATAGCTTATGGTGACGAGGTCTTAGGATATAGAATTGCCAAGGATAGTAAAAAGGAAATCTTCATAAGTGTTGGTCATAATATCAGCCTTGCTACTGCAGTGGATCTAGTCAAGAGAGTAACCAAAATGAACGAATGGATACCAGAGCCGTTACGACTGGCAGACATAAATTCGAAGAACCATACCTAACTCTATTATCAATGAACGTCTCGTCTAGAAGATGATATTTTAACTAGAAATAGTAATGGAAAAGGTCAAGTAATGTTTAACTTTTCAGCACACGATTTGTGGTAATAACTTCTACCATGTCCAAGACTTATAATAGTATCATCATATGCAAATCTCACACTGCATAGCCGACATCTACCGCCCTGTTTTCTCTCAATAAGTGAAAGTACGCGGCCTCTTAAACCAGGATTTGAATGATTAATTATTGAGTACCTTACCAATATTTCTACATTTGACATATGCATTATTATTATAATAGAAATTTCGTAGAATGTTTACTAACAAGAGTAAAATCATGAATACAGGAGATTACCATTCATATAAGAATAATCCGGATCTGGTGAGACAGCAATTGATACAATTTGTTTGCAGACTCACTAGGTCCAAATTTGAAACGAAGGGTGGGATTCGAACCCTCTTGTTTCACTTGGGATTCATACCTTCTATGGTAATATGCTTTATGGTGAATAACTGCGGATGAAAATCATCATAAAAGATAGCAGATCTTAAAAACAGGAAAGAAATAACGTCGGTCCGGGTTCAGTGGGATACTATACACTAGAGTATTTAATTCAATATACGATTTGAGCTCAGATTTGGTATTATATCCTAGCATCAAAAATTCTAAAGCCTACCTCAATTAATAGCGATGTTGTAACTATCATTCCTTAGAATAACTCGATCAGTGTATGATAATACACTTTAATTTCAAAATGAATGGTGGTTGTATAGTTCCTGTAGGACCATGAACCTTATCTCTATGAAGGGGATTATCAAATTAATTAATAAGTCACTAACATGTGTAATCATATAGCGTGAAGCTGCAGAAGTAATTAATAATGAACAAGAGAAAAGCAACAGAAATCAGAGTAGATTTTTCTCTTAAACGCGAGGTATTATTCGTTGTTATAGGGGCAATGTTAGGAGCAGTATCTATGCTTATTCCAACTGTTTTTGAAGTTGGGATGGGCATACCCTATTATGTTACATGGGTAGCATTTGGTCATGTCATAGGGGTTCACTCTTCTAATGCGGCTTTTGCAGGAATAGTAATTCATGCAATAACTGCTATTTCAATAGGCATTGTTATCGGAGTTTTTCTCTACAAAACTGGAATATTGAACATAAGTAAGATTTCAAATGGTTTTCTTTATGGGTTACTCGCGGGTTCCGTAATCCTAGTTGTTTTTTTCATACCTGTTTGCTTTTTAATATTGCTACCAGAGATAAACCGTACTATAGAAACCATGACGCAAACACCCTATAGTGAATATGAGACAACATCACCTAATTACAGCTTCCCGTTAGTGATCGCAAGTTATATTATTATGCATCTAGTTTTCGGTATCACTGTTGGACTTACTTCATCTATTTTATCAATAAAGTTTGGTAGCCGGTATAGATGTTCAAAATGTGACGTTTCCTTTTCCAGGATCGATTCATATCAAAAACATCTAGAACTTATTCATAGAGAGAAACCAATTCGATTAACTCGCATTTTAATTTTGGGAGGAGGATTTGCAGGAATTGAAGTTCTTCGACAGCTTCAGAAAGCATTTCAGAATGATATAGGAATAGATATAACACTCGTAAGTAGAGACAACTTTTTCCTCTTTACACCCATGCTACCTGAGATATCATCAGGAATGATAGAGACAAGGCATATCGTAACACCCTTGAGAGTCTTTTGCAATAGAGCAAAATTTTATGAGGCTAATATAGAGTCAATTGATCTGGACAATAAGCAAGTTGTTATAAGCCATCAAATCGGGAAGCAAACAAATCCTATTGAGTGGCGTAGCCATATCCTGAAATATGATTACTTGCTCATAGCATTAGGAAGTGAGACGAACTTCTTTGGTATGGATGGGGCAGCTAAACAAGCACTTACACTAAAGAGCCTAGGTGATGCGATAGTCTTACGCAATCATGTGATAAATATGTTAGAACAGGCTGATATTGAACATGCAGATCTTGACCTCAGGAAAAGCTTGTTGACTTTTGTAGTAGTTGGAGGAGGGTTTTCTGGTGTTGAAATTGTCGGGGAATTGAATGACTTTGTACTCGATTCAATAAAAAATTTTTACCACAATCTACAAAAAACCTATACGAGGATAGTTCTTGTAAATTCGAGTGGAAGGATCCTTCCTGAGGTAACTGAGGAACTAGCAGAGTTTGCATTACAAAAAATAAGAAAAAATGGAGTCGAAGTATTGTTGAATACACGTGTGATTGATGTAACGTCCTATAGTGTTAGACTAGATAATGGGATCGATATTCCAACACAGACAATTATCTGGGCTGGAGGAGGAAAGCCTCCAAGCTTACTATCGGCTCTCTCATGCGAGCACGATAAGTCTGGGAGAATAGTAACCAACAATTTTCTTGAGGTTCTTGGATACACTGATTCCATTATGGCGCTAGGTGACTGTGCATGTATTACCGATCCCAATACGGGAAAGCCCTGTCCACCAACAGCTCAACATGCAATAAGACAGGGAAAGGTTGCGGCAATTAATCTAATCTCTAGAATTAAAGATCAGGAAAATAGTAAAAAGGCATTTGATTACAAGACAAAAGGGGTTATGACATTGATAGGTAGAAGAAATGGTGTTGGTATTTTACTTGGATTTAAAGTTCATGGATTTATAGCTTGGTGGTTTTGGCGCTCATACTATCTACTGAACCTTCCCACCGTAGAGAAGAAATTGCGGGTTATGGTTGACTGGTTTATAGACTTATTCTTCAAACGAGATGTAACCAGGCTTAAATCACCCACCGAAGAACCACCTCTTAGATCGAAAGCATCTGATCATTCATCTGTCAAAGTATGATGAATCTGCAATCTGCGCAATAATATGCTCTCAATTTAACCTGTGAAGGCTCGGCAAAAAAGACTCATTTAAAGAATTCTCGGATTGGAATTCGAATCCTCTTGTTTCACTTGGGAATTCATATCAGTTTTTCAGTTTTTGGTAATAAGGTTTGTGGAGAGAAATTGTAGCGTATACATTGGTTGAAGATTATGATACTATTAAGGAGATGTCTTATTTGTATTCAATGAACTTGCATTTGCTTCCATAGCGGAGGCGGTAGAAGTAGTAACAGAGGAACGTGAAAGACCAGAATGAGCTTCAAGCCCTGAGTAAATATCTGCTAAGCCCCCCACTGGGATGAAGTAAAATGAATTTAATCGAAATTTTCAATTCAAACTTAGGGTGGAGTCTTGGACACTGAGAAGATAAGATCTGTCACGTTTCCATTGATATTGTTTAAATCTGTACGAATTTCAGCCAAAAGTCTAAGTGCCACAGTAGAATTGCCGCTTTCTATTGCCCTAGTTGTCTGATTAACATGCCCTGTTGCCGTATCAATTAGTGACCAAAATTTTTCGACATCTATATCCTCTGGTGCAGTCGCATTTTGTGTAGCTGAGGAATAATGAGTCAAAAAAAAGGAACGGAACTAATCGTAAAAGCAAAAACAAAATTTTGCTTTGGCGTGAACATTAAAGTAAATTATTAGAGTAAAGTATAAAAATATTTAGTAATTTTGTATATATGGACGACATTCAAAAAACGTTTATTCATATTTATTTATTGCGACACAGAAACATTACGTCTAGTTAAAATATGCTGTAGAATATTCGATCGGCTTTGTGTAACTATTTTTTTATCAAAAGCCTTCAATATCAGGATTCGATCAAAATTATCTTAAATATTC
>JBBRRH010000029.1:0-38699 GCA_038201105.1 Nitrososphaera sp.
GTACCAATAGTAGTAATAACAGCAGCAGAGCACCAATAAAAGTAATAACCATAGCACAACGATAGCAATAGTATCTCTAGTCCAACCGGTTGGAATTTTTTATAAATCACTCTTGAGAAATCTTAACCAGTACAGTCATGGAATAGAAAGGTAGATAATACATCTTGCTATTCTATCTTAAATAGTATATGTCTACTACTTCTACCTCACTGTCACAAGTAGACAGTAATTATGTCAAAAATATCAGTCGAGAAAATTCAGAACCTGCATGGATGTCTGAAATGAGAGAGACTGCTTTTTCCAAATACAATAGCTTGCCATTCGAAACCTCCCCACTTTATTCCAAATATTCTGACGCTAAAAGACTCCATCCTGAATTAGTTCATATTCCGCAAACACATAAGCAATTTGAACCAAACCAAGACACAATAGAGAGAATCGGAGAATTAGAAAAAGAAGAGGAAAAAGAGACCAGCGTACTAAGAATCGGTTCATACATAGTTCGTTTACATATTACGGAACAGATGTCAGAACAGGGCATAGTGGTAATGGACTTACGTGATGCATTGAATAAACATGGTGATCTTATCAGAAAACATCTCGTCAAGAATGCCTTAAAGTACGATGAGGATAAATTTTTGGCCCTCGAAGCATCTTGCTTTGACTCAGGCATTTTCATTTACATTCCAAAAAATGTCACATTCAACGACTCGATTAGATTAGTGAATACTCTTCCTGATGATGGGAGCTCCTCAATTAGTAGAAATATTGTTATCGCAGAACCTGGTTCAAAAGCAAGCATCGTACAGGAGATTTACTCCCCTCCACAGCCAGCCGCCAACAACAGTACACAGCAAAGTTATTTTGAACTTTTAGAATGTCATGTAGAACCAAATGCCCAACTTGAGATGGTAACTCTCCAAGCAATGGACGAAAAGAGTTCTATCAATTTTTCAAACAGAAAAGCATTCATTGAGAGGGACGGAAAGATGTCCTGGTACATGGGTTTATTTGGCACTCAACTTTCACGATACAAAATTGATAGCATAACGAAAGGCGCTGGTTCTTCGGCAGAAGATGTTGAAATAATATTTGGCGTAGGAGAACAATCATTTGATATCTCCTCGAATTTGCTCCATTATGGCGAATCCTCTAGGGGTAGAGTTCTCGCAAAATCAGTAATGAAAGATAACTCAAAATCTCTCTTTAAGGGCATGATAAAAATTGAAAAAGGGGCAAAGTCCACCGAATCTTACCTAGCAGGCCACGCTATTCTCTTGGACAAAGGTGCAAAATCAGATGCAATCCCAGGCCTTGAGATTGAAACTAACGAAGTCAGAGCGACACATTCTGCCTCAGTCGCACAGATAGACGAAAACCAGATTTTCTATCTCATGTGCAGGGGGCTTAGCCGAGAAGGGGCGAAGAGGGAAATCGTAAGTGGATTTCTAGAGCCACTATCAAGAAAAATGGGGCCTAGGATACGAGCATGGGTAAACTATTTGATTGAAAATAAATGGAATGGAAAGCCACTTATGCTTAAAACAGATGAAGCAATGGAACAGATTCTTGAAGTTGAAAAAAGTAGATACAGGGAAGTTGAGGATATCTTTGAGAAACACTACAAATACCGATAAGGAATAACGAGAGGTCGGATCGATTTTGTCGAAGTGGGTTAAAGTATGCGAAGAAAAATCTCTGAAGAATGGTGAATTATTGGACTTTGATTTTGAGGACAAACAAATCTTGATAGCTAAAGCAAATAATAAGGTGCATGCATTGGACAGAATTTGCACGCATGCGTATGCTGATTTAGCGACTGGATTTTTGGACGAGAAAGAGAAAGTTGTTACTTGTCCGCTACATATGTCTAGATTCCGATTAGAAGACGGAGCACCTGAAAATCTCCCTGCTGAAGTACCTTTAAAAAAGTATAATGTGGAGTCAAGAGATGGTTTCATTCACGTTATGATAGATTAGCCAGTTCAATAGAATGGTTCGTTAAATGGTAAAAGTAAAATACAAGATGACACGGGTATTTGATGGTTACTTTAGCGCCGCAATAAGATGTCCGGAACACTAATGTCTCCTTTCCCTTGATGAGTGAATGAAGCCTCATTTCTATTACCATATTTTTATTGGTGACAATACACAAGTTATCAGATTATGATTTAAAGTTCATGTGACAAGTTATCCGTTATGATTTCAAGTGTTAAATTTCAACGTGACACCTTTCCCAAAAAAATCTTAATCGCGAGTAAGATGTCACCTTATGCTATGAGGACTTATATTTGCGGAGATATCGGTAAAATTAGAATATGGAGAAAAGAGATTCATCAAAAGATGCCATTCAAAAAAATAAGGAGAAGTGTGGAAAGATACTTTCCCTATCAAAGAGAATACGTTATGTCGGAATGATAAATAATTTTGGCAGAACTATAGCTGGCAAGTTGAGAGTGGGGATGGTGCCACTTCTTAATCCAGAACAAGCAATAAACGATCACTTTATAGAGGCAACCAGGAATAATCTTAGAAAAACTTTCTATTCGGTGATTGGTAATGCTATCTATACTCTAACCGAGCACGAAAAAGTAATAATGCTTACTGTTCCTACTGACTGGGGTTTTTACTACATAACAATCGACAAAGAAACAGACTACGTAGAAATTAGAGAAATTATAGATGATGTGCTTAAATTAATACCTACTATACAATGATCCCATTATTCCACTACCGATCCTGCACTTTGGAGTTTAGCTAAGATTTGATTGGATGAATAACCTATTGCTACTTTGCAAACGCCTTTAGCTTGCCTCGCATCTCTTTATCTTTTGAGATGGAAGGATGCCCAGTGTCAGCAAGAATGATTTCGTACCAAATATTCATGCCATCTTTGTGCAAATAATAAGAACCTAATACCTCCATATTCGGATATTTTTCATTTACTCTTCTTTCTGCAACTTTGCGCATATTATCCGATTGTTTGATATGAACAACACCTTGGTGCTTAGGTCTTCTTCCAGATACTGGTCTCTGCTTCCGCATACCTCCTCTGCCTACCCGTGTTCTAACTACCACTATGCCTTGTTTTGCCTTGTAACCCAGTCGGCGTGCTCTATCCAATCTGCTAGGCCTGTCTATCCTTTTGACGGTTGGCTCCGTTCTCCAAATGACCGCCTTTGCCTTCAACTCAACGGTGTTAGTTTTCCACATCTTTCTCCAGGCTCGGGCTATGTAGCGGTACATGTAGATCGCGTATAACTTGCCCCTTAATATCTGTATTTTGCCGTTTCAAAATGGACGAATAGTCGAATACGTTCAGAAATCAATCCTATAGTAAAGTCCAATATCAATTAAATCTGGGGGTCCTGGCTAATTTTGAATCTTGTAAGATGAGAGGGTTTGATTGAGTGGAGTTTACTTGATTGACTAATCATTAAATTACACCTCTTGTAATTTGAATAATTTTTTCAGCAATTACGATGGAGGCAAGTTCTTGTGCTTCTTTGGTTTGAGCTGCTATGTGTGGAGTTGATATAAGATTTGGCATTTCTAAGAGCTTTTTGTTGGTAGGTGGCTCCACTTCAAAAACGTCTAGAGCAGCACCTGCAATCTTGCCTGTGCTTAGAGCTGTCAATAAGGCTTCCTCGTCAATTACCTCGCCTCGAGACGTATTGATAAGAAACGCAGATGGTTTCATAATAGCCAACCTTTCAGAGTTAATTAGGTGCTTTGTATCCTGGGTTATTGGAATATGGCATGTAATAAAGTCAGAACTTGCCAACAATGTATTCAAATCTGTAGTTATCATCCCAATCTCTCTCACGTATTCGCTACTTATGGGGAAAATATCATATCCCAATAAATTCATACGAAGACCCTTTGCAAGTCTACCGACATTTCTCCCTATGTTTCCCACACCTATTATTCCAAGGTACTTACCTTTCAGTTCAATTCCCATAAGTTCCTTCTTTATCCACTTTCCATCCTTCAACGCAGAGTCAGCCTTTGGAATGCTCCTAGCTAAAGCAATCATATCTCCAATTACCAATTCTCCAACTGCATTCATAGCTGCTTCAGCTGCATTAATTACTCTGATACCCTTTGATTCTGCATACTCTGTATCTATATTGTCTAAGCCGACACCTACTCTGGCTATTATTTTTACCTTGGCGGCAACATCGATAACTGGTTTTGTTATTTTGGTCCTACTTCTCACAACGATCACATCATAATTTTTAGCCAAATCTAATAACTCGTCTGGAGTTATCTCGGGTCTATAATCAACTTTCATCCCAGATTTTTTTAAAACTAAAACACCCGCCTCATCTATTGAATCACAGATAAGAACATCTCCACTAACCAGCATAAGGTTAGGCAAAGTATCGGTGATATAATTTGGTTGCTCTGCCGAGAACTATCATTTTTCTATTTTATATGGGGATTGCTGGAAGAGACAATCTCGCCTGTTACATAGTCAACGTAATACGACTTGTTGTCCCGGGTATCTTTAATCTGCAATGCGTAATGACTTCCACCTGTTATTGTCGGCTCCGACTTGTCCAAGAATTCTCCAATTCTGTTAGATACAGAATCCAGTTGATACACTTCGCCATTGGGCTTTAAATAAACATAATTTGTCTTTAGATTAACTGAATCTGCCTGTGAAATATTAAATGCATTTCTAACTATATTCAGAGCCATCTCCGGTGGAATAGAAGTACGAATAATTGAAGGATGATTGAGAGAGTCGCGCAGCCCAAAATAAACAAAAACAGTTACAAGAATACCAATGCCCACTGTAATTGCCAAGCGTGATACTGCCATGTTATATCTTCACTTTACCATTATGGTTGGCTTTCATTTATCTTGTATCGCGAGAAAAGAATAGATAAAAAATAAGCCCCTGAAATTGTTATAGAATACATATTAGCTCTCTAGACGGGAAACACTCTTTTTAAATTGTTCGTCATCAATTCACTTTAATGCGTCCCCAAAATACTTTCTTTGGATAAGGCCTTGTTCAATTCTTCTTCAGTCATCAACCCCTTCTCTAAAACAATTTGCCTTATGCTTTTGTTTGTAGCTAAAGATTCCTTGTATATCTCGGCGGCCTTCATGTATCCTATGAAGGGATTTAGAAGAGTAACAAGAATTGGGCTTTTTTGAACATAAGATTCCAGCTTTTGTTCATTTGCTCTTATTCCATCAATCATATTTTTCGCATATATTGGAAGGAAATTCTTTAACATATCAGTAGAATCAAGTACTGCTCTTGTCATTCCTGGTAACATTACGTTTAATTCAAACTGCCCTGCCTGTGCTGCAAATGCCACGGAGACGTCATTGCCCATAATATTGAAACATATCATGTTAAGGCATTCTGACAACGACGGATTGACCTTCCCAGGCATTATTGACGAACCTGCATGTACTGCAGGTATTAAAATTTCGGCAAGGCCTGCGACGGGTCCTGAGCCCATCAAACGTGTGTCATTTGCAATCTTACTTAACTCAATTGCGACATTTCTCAGAGTTGAAGAACACATGGCAACTTCAAACTTGCTTTGAAGCGAGAAGAATGCATTTTTTGAAGGTTTTAAATTTAAACCAGATGTCTGGGCTAGGTATTTCACAGCAAGTTCTTTATACCCACGGGGTGCGTTGACACCGGTCCCTACGGCCGTTCCCCCAAGTGCTACGTACTCTAGCTCCGAACATGATCGATCAATTTTCTCCAATCCCCTTCTGAGAGAGAAGGCATACTCTGAAAATTCAGAACCGAGTGTGACTGGTATCGCATCCATCAAATGCGTTCTTCCTATTTTTATTACCTCCTTGAATTCCTCAGCCTTCTTCTCCAGTGACGAAGTTAATGTTGTTAAAGCAGTTTTAACTTCTTGAAGGTTTAGAAGTATTGCGATGTGCATAGCAGTCGGATACGTATCATTGCTTGATTGTGACATATTCACATGATCATTTGGGCTTAAAGTCAGATAATCTCCCTTTTTCTTATTAAGAATTTCCAGGGCCCTATTAGCAATTACTTCGTTGGCATTCATATTGACACCTGTTCCCGCGCCAGAATTTATGGCGTCTATGATAAACTGGTCCACGAGTTTGCCAGACAAAATCTCGTCTGAAGCTTTGACTATTGCGTCTGCTTTTTGCGCTTCTAGCACTCCAAGATCTTTGTTCGCAAGTGCGGCAGATCTTTTGATCATTGCAAAAGCCTTTATCATGTTAATATGAGAACGCTGTCCTGTTACATTATATTGCAAAGAGGCGCGAACTGTGAATGGACCGTAATAAGCAGAAGCAGGAACTTGAACTTCTCCAAGGGAATCGATATCCTTTCTGTACAAACTCATGACAAACGTAGGACCATGAATGGTAATAAATCAATCGACATTTGTCAACAAATGATGTTTTTTGCTATCGCTATTGTCTAATGACAAAATAATGAGTTAACATTTTCAACTTGATTCGGCTCCAGGATACTCTGCTACTTCCAATACCTTGGTGGCAAAAGAAAAGGCAAGTGAATTCCATGGTTGCGTAATGATAACTTCGTCAGGATGGTGGTGAAAAGCAGTTCTGTCAATATATCACTTGTTAGTGTCTACAACTCATTTAGGAATCTAAAGGAAATAGTCCGTGATAGTATGCCACAAGAGATTAATTTCCTCTGCATCTGAGTAGATTGTAACTTCCCTTTTGGTTTTCGCTCATAGCAGTTACATTTCCCATAGAAAATATGATTGTGGGTACATGATAGTAACATATTTCTCTGCTGTACTTGAAAAGTTGAGTACCATCTTCTACACAATTTGTGAAATTCATAGATGATGCAATCTATGACAAATTGATATTGCTTACGCCATAAACCCAAACAATATTAAAAGTTACCCGTCTTGATCTTGGTAAAGTCAGGAACCAACAACTTAACTTTCCGAAATATCTTGATTGTCCAAAATATATGCATGGTAATATCTTAATGTAACCAAATTTAAATCGAAGGAAATGTCAAAAGACCACGAATAATGTCTATTCTCCTATGACCTTTACTAGAACTCTCTTATTTCTTCTGCCGTCAAATTCGCCATAAAAAATCTGCTCCCAAGGACCAAAATCAAGTTTTCCGTCAGTTACTGCAACAACTGCCTCTCTTCCCATGACCTGTCGCTTTAGGTGAGCGTCAGCGTTATCTTCTCCAGTATTATTGTGTTGGTACTGATTTGTTGGCGAATGTGGTGCCAATCGTTCCAACCACTTTTCAAAATCCTGTAGTAAACCACTTTCATTATCATTCACAAAGACGCTAGAAGTAATGTGCATTGCATTAATCAAGCAAATCCCTTCCTTTATCTTGCTTTCTTCTATTAATTTTTGCACTTGGGCTGTAATGTTTATGAATGCTATCCTGGTTTTAGTATTAAAGTATAGATATTGTGTTTTGGATTTCATATGCAGTATAGAACCAATTATGTATAAATTACATTTAAATCAATTTAACTTTCTTGAATGTCAATCCCGATTCCTGTGGATAAACCTGAATAATTAATGTGAAATTCCCAAGACGTGGACCTTGTCATCTGGATCATAAATCTGATATTGGATGGATAATTCTTGAAAGAATCTAAATACAATTTGATGTCAAAGCACTACACACACACTTGTCATGCCAACTTGCAATCCTGGGATTATACATCCCACAAATTGACTAATTTGTAATACGAGTCTAGATTTCAACATATCCAGAATAAAACACGTTCACTAGAAATATATTATAAATATGTGTGAGTAGGTTCATGAAAACGATGATACTTATTCACGCTCATTCATATCGGAAGTTTTTTACTCTTATTCTAATGATTACCCTACTTGCCGTAACAACTTATTTTCTGACCCTAAATTACAAAAGTTTACATTCATCAGCCCAACCCTCCACTCCAGATCTTGTCCAGAATTCTAAAGGTCAGGCAATTGAAAGGTTTGAGAAACAGTTCTGCGGTCTAGATTCAAAACCACATAATAACGACTACATTACCGAATATCTTCTCCCCCAAAGATGTGAGATGCCGTTAGGCATTTTAGTATCGAACAATTCTGTGTGGTACATTTCCACCAAGCATGGGGTTCTTGGATCACTTGACCTCCCAGGCAAGAAATTCCAGGAACTTATGATACCATTTTGGAATACACGTTCCAATCCTATCGATTTATCCCAGAGCTGGGACGTGGAGGCTGATTCGAAGGGAGATATCTGGTTTACAGATGAGAGACAAAATGGCGTTTGGAAGTACGAAGTAGATTCGGGTAGATTCAGTTTCTTTCCTGTCCCTGAGAGCCCAAAGGATTTTGGAACAATATATCCCGTGGCAATAGCCTTTGATGAAAAAGACAACATATACTTCGCAGGTATTCGTTCTAAGTCACTTTGGTTTGGCAACGTTACCGAAATGCAGAATAATTCATCCAACGGAATAAATTCCATTGCATTACCAATTTCTGGCTTCAAAGGAATAGATCCCACCCTTATTAGCACAGGGTCTCTACAAATTGACAATAAGAGAAACGTGATTTGGGCTTCGATGCTGGCATTTGGTATAAAAGGAGAACTTTACAAATATGATGTAAAAAGTAATGTAAGTTGGACTTATGGCTTGCCAGCAAACTTGAATTCTCCTGTAGGGATTGTTTTAGATGAAAATGGGAACCCATGGGTTTCAGATCATGGCACTAGCATTTTCTTTCTATTAAATGCCACAAATGGCAAAGTTACAAAATTTACTACAGCTCCCGCCTCTCCGAGGATTTCACCTGGAATAGATAAGGATAGCAACGCCTATACTCTCCCTTACTGGATTAGAAAAGACTCAAACGGCTCATTCTGGTTCAATGAACATACTGGAAACAAAATCGGCAAGTTTGATCCAAAGAACCGGATCTTGAATGAATACTGGATACCCACGCAAAACCCACTTTGGGCAAGATGTGAGTTGCCTGCGACAACAGCATGTGGCATATCAAATGCACTACAATTTTCGATAGGAAAAAATAACGAATTGTGGTTCAGTGAGTGGACGGAAAATAAATTAGGTATGCTTAACACATCGTCCCCTATCCCATTCAAAGTCAGTATAGCTGAAGAGAATATCACTGTAAAAAGAGGAGAAACTAAAGAAATTCCAGTTATAATCTCTACTGACAAGCAGGTAGATCTTAGAATGATCGCCTCTTCAACTCTCACTCCGACAGGAGGATTTGGAAATTCAACTAAATCCTTTAGCGAAGATTCAGTTTCGGTGCTGCCCGGCGAGGAAAAAAAGATATCCTTCTTGATCACGCCTTCGATGGACACAACACCTGACGATTATACATTCATGATCGGGGTAGAAAACGATCAAGTTTCGTATATGAAGGCGATTAGCGTAAAAATTGTATGATCTACTATTGAAAACTGAATTGCCTTAATTTCGTAGTTCTCGATTTTAAGAATTATGCTGAAGTAAATAGTGGTATTACGCCAAGTCATATCAACAATTAACATCATTGAAGCACAAATTAACTCCAATCAATGATGATAAACCGACAGCTACCGTACCCTATAGTTCTTCCAGTAACAAAACGTTTAACCTATATCCTCTGTATTGCCTCGATGCCTGGCATCCCATCTCCAGCAAGGAACCTTAGCGTTGCTCCACCACCCGTAGAAACATGGGATACTTCACTTTCAGATACTCCTGCTGTTTTCATTGCCTCAAGGGTATCCCCCCCACCGGCTAATGTCTTTGATCCTCTCCAAAATGCAAGTGCCATACTTTTTGCTATGTTAATAGTTCCATTTGCGTATTGACCTTTTTCAAACATGCCCATGGGCCCATTCCAAAATACCGTACCAGATCCACTTCCTCCTACCTCTGCTGAGTAGCGTCTTGAAGTATCATTGCCAATGTCATAGGCAATCATTCCGTCAGGTATGTCCCCCTTTACCAATGAAAAAGAGCTGTCAGTTGGTGACGAAGAGACGATGTGGTCATTTGGAAGCAATATCTTGTCCCCGTACAATTTGAGAGCTTTCGTGACCCACGCAAAATGTTCCTCATCAATTTGTGAATTACCTGTCTTTGTCCCCTTGGCCTTTAGAAATGTGTAAGCAGCCGCACCACCTACAAGTAGCTTATCTGCCTTGGGAAGTAAATTTTCAAGAGCACCTATCTTATCTTTAATCTTTGATCCTCCCACTACGACCGTAAAAGGTTTGTGTGGCTTTTCTTTTATCATCGAAAGATATTCTACTTCTTTCTTTAGACTGAATCCTGCCAACCTTATGTCAAAATATTCCGTAGTCCCGTAAGTAGATGCGTGTTTACGATGAGACGTACTAAATGCATCATTGACATATATGTCAGCTAAATCTGCAAGTTTTCTACTAAATAGGGAATCATTGTTCTCTTCTTCTTGATGATATCTTAAATTTTCAAGAACTAGAATATCTCCAAGAGCAAGCTTTTTTATTTTATCCAAAACTACATTTCCAATACAGTCATCCACAAATGATACTCTTGAATTTCCTAATATCTCCCCCAGTCTTTTAGCAACAGGCTCAAGAGATTTTGTTTGGTCACGTGTATTTGGCCTGCCCAAGTGGGAAGCTAAAATTACCTTTGCACCCCGCTTCGCCAAATATTCGATTGTTGGAATGGCCATACGTATCCTGTAATCCTCTCCGATGACCCCTTCGTTGACACTGACGTTAAAATCTACCCTCATGAAGACACTCTTTCCATAATATTGAAGATCGTCCAAGTCTGAAATTGATCGAAGCATGACTATTTTGTCAAATATGCATATTGTGAGTGGCTGAATAAACCTTCCTTCATTCGAGTGAGAATGTGAATGACTGAATTTCTAACTACATTGCAATTCTTCATCAGCGATACAACATGCAACTTGAAGAGGATAGCAACAAGAAAACTAGATGAATTAGGTATAGATGTTGTTATCGGATTTTGTTATTTCTATAGTAACCTTGTCGCCGACTTTTATGCCGATATCTTCATACTCCTTCATGCTTATCTTAAACGTTGGAGAGTCAGCAGCTCCTCCTCCGCCCATCATCCTAGAGATATTTCCCATAGCTTTAGGCAGATTCTTCATGAGGTCTTCAGGCGACGAAAATGCCATTACATTAGACCCTAATGGATTCACTTGTTTGTCACCTTTGTACTCACTCGGGTCACTAAATCCTACAAAAACATAAGGACTCCCATCCTGTGCCGCCTCAATGCGAGCTACAATGAAGTCTTTCTTCATACTGGTCATGACCAATAGGGCGGCAGCACAATATAATATCCTTTCCTTGAACAGAACGTCTACAAATGAGTTGCAGTACCTTCTAGATCAGCTGTAGGGACTGGCAATATTGCTCTTGGAAAGATGTACATTTTTTTCATAAAGTTCAATTCCTGTAAAATTTCTTTCTAAAACTGAACAAACTATTCCGGTGGTTCCTCTACCCATGAATGGGTCCAAAACCCAATCACCCTTTTTACTACAAAAATTTACAATAATTTTAACTAGATCCTCAGGAAAAATTGCAAAGTGATCATTCCCATGGTGAGCCTTCGTAGGAACATCCCAAACATTACCAGGATTTTTGCCTAAAGGGTTACAAACTGCAAATATCGGATAGTGCCTATGGTCCCCAATTCTCTTCCGAGTTACGTGACGCTTAAACTTCCTGTAACAGGTCGGGCAATATTTTTCGGGATCATAACCAAAGGCCAATGAAATTTCGCTTGTGGTCGGCAGATCCTCGTATCTGGTGCTCAAATTGGCATTATTGATCTTTTTTCGTATTTCCAAAATTCTCTCTTTGTTTGGCGCTAGACTACTGTATTGAATCATGTCTTTGGAAGGTGTTTTATTCCTGGCCTCGCGAACTTCATTACCCAAGATCCGAATCCTGTCAATATTCGCGTAACAATTTTTGTTCTTGGAAAAAAATAATACGAATTCGTAAGCCTGTGACAAATTGCTTGTAGAACCACTTGAAATAAAATTCTTCTTATACCAAATGACATCTTCTCTAAATATGAAATTCTTGTTCACCAAATTACTCGCCAGTCTATGTGGTATCATTAGCTTACTGCCATTACGTCGTGCATCTCCTATTACAATCCAAAGACTACCATCATCTGTTAATAGGTCTCTAGCCTTAGTAAAGATCCTAGTCAATTTATCCAGGTATGATTCGGTATCTGTTTCATGCCCTATTTCGCAATTACTGCTGCCATAGTGTCGCTGTCCATAATACGGGGGTGAAGTAACTAATAGGCGATATTTTACAGCATATCTCTCATCTCGGCTTAATTTTTCCACCATCTCCATTGCATCACCCGTAAAGAATTCTGCAAAGGCCAAGTCTTCGAAATATAAAGAAAACACAACAATTTAAGTGAATTACCATTACTCCTGTCCAAAAAATAATGCTTCTTAATTACTACATAGGAGTACATTAAATGAGCCTATTTTCTACACCTCAGTGTTATCTAACGGCTGCACACAATTTCAGAAAACCATAAAATTACAAAATAGTTATAAATTATCGTACACCTAAGACATTAACTCTGATACGTGCACATGAGAAATGAAGAGAACATATCGCATTTCACAATTTCATGACAATGGAAAGTAACCCAGCAGAAAAATAGGTTATAATCGATGGATAATAAGTTTAGAACCCGGAAAAATCTTTTTGAAGACCATAATACAGAATGGAAAACATTTGAGCATACTTACCACCATTTAGCTCTTGAATGCCAAATGTTAGGGGGTATACAGAGTTCTCTTCTATAGTAAGAGCAGTTCAGGATTTAACGATATTTATAATAAAATGAAGATTACGTTTGTGCATGGTAGAGTCCAAATAACTTGACGTAAATTAAACTTCTTCTTGAGCCTTGATTTCCCTTAGTTGAGTAACTTTTACCGTAGTTGGACATCCTAGTTTGCTGGATGCTACCTTCAAGCCACGTTTTGCCAGCGGTAAGTTAGCCTGTGTTACGTAAGCCTCGTATATGGATTGATGGGGGTGAACTCTAGCTGCAAGTCCCATTGCTTTTCCAAATGCTCTTCTCATTCCTTCCTGGAGTCTATCAGCACCCGCAGTGGCGATCATTTTGTTCTCTCGTAAAACAACATGGGGGTAAACAGTCAGTCTTGAGAAGAAACTCATATCACCAGCAGTTGCCATTGTCTTATTCGCAGCCAGCCTTGCAGCCTCCAACGAATTATGTCTGATTTGAATTCCTTCTGTGACAATCAACTCTACCTTATAATCATAATCATTCTTCGGCTGACCAGACGCAAATTTTGCAATCTTTAGCTGAGGCTTTCCACGAATATACTCTCTTCTAACATAAGGCATTCCACGGGGTTCTCTATAATTTACACCTTTCATATCATGTCAACTGTTTTAATACTTAAATGGGGTCAGAGGCTCTGATTTATTCGTTATGTCTTCAGCCGAAGCAATTTCTTCATCCACTGATTTTTCATTCACAGTAGAAGGAACTTTGTTCAAAAAGGGCAGAATTATGATCCAAGATAAAAGAAGCCAAGATCAACTTCGCAACAAAGGATATGGCGAAATGGAAAGATCTGATTACATTCTTAAACCCTATGAAGCACTTTATTTGATGCATACTAATAGATTAAAGGCCTCCAAGGGCAAACAGCCACTAGGTTTTGATTCTCTATTGAGAGTGGCTCTAAAATTCGACAAGAATATACTTACAAAATTTCTGATTTATCGCGATCTTCGAAGCAGAGGTTATGTGGCAAAAGAAGGATTTGGGTTTGGAGTAGACTTCAGAGTGTATGACCGTGGAGAATTTGAAAAAAAGGCAGCAAAGTACGTTGTGTTTGGAATAAATGAAGGTACAAATACTGGAGTAAGGACTCTCTCAAAGATTCTCCAAGACATAAATATCATGGGTAAAGATGCAATTGTCGCAGTAGTAGAGAGAAGAGGAGAAGTGATATATTACAAACTTGATAAGATGAATCTCGCAGAAAATAAAAATGCAAGGAATCAGCATTTTTCTAAGAATGAAAATTAGCTAGCCTTAAAATTAGTTAAAATAATACAGGTCTGCTATACATATCTTGATGGTGTTCAAGGAGATATACTGTTTGGATTGCAATATAGTATTGGCAAAATATAACATGGTATATTTTTCTGACTTGAATATTGCGGAACTGGCGAAGTTACACTATCCGTTACACGTCAAGAACGGTCATTCATTAGTGATAAGGATGTCAGAGGAAAAAACTAAAGTGCCAAGCGGATTATAATGGCATCTCCAATATTTTCGTCTCTGCAACAATTTTCTATAGTTCCAAAAATAGGTAAAGTACAAATTTACTCTACGACTATCTATCTGACAAACATCCTTTGTTGATAAATTTGATGCAATTAGGCTTCTTCATTAGAGTTACCTACAGTTTGGGTATCTGTCATTCAATAGATGCTTATTAATGGACTTTTGCTGTAATTAGTTTAGATGGTTTTCTAATTCAGGTTCTTTACGTCATAAGACATAGAATAATAAGTAACGGTGCTACTCACCTTTTTTGCTACAGGATAGTGATGACATGGATAGTCCCCCTATTATTTCTGAGGTCATACTCAGAAAAAGATGAAGAGAAAATACCGGACTACAGAATCCTGTAGTATCAAAATTTATACTCAAGATGCTCATGTCAGAGTCTAAATTTGCCCTGAAACACATCAGGCTAAAAATCATTCGGAGACATACTTTACCATCAATAAAGTCCTAAAATCTATTACATCCTGGCTACAAAATGAAATCTTTCTTATATCTGGCAGTATCGAACGATTTATTCTATGTCTCCGGCTTAGTTACCCTTTTACCGCACGTTTCTTACGTCTGCAAATTTATTACTGCCATGGATGATAAAGATCTCTCAACATCTTCAGAGATTAGTTTCATGATTGGCTTCTTCTTTGCAGTTTCACATTTGTTTTGTTTTGAAATCAGGCTGCGAACCGAGGATCATTGCTCCGACCGGGATTTGAACCCGGGATCGTCGCCTTGAGAGGGCGAAATGCTTAGCCGTACTACACCATCGGAGCGCATTAAGAAGGACTGCGGACTTCATATAAAACTTGTGGGAAAGCTAGTTTTAGCCCTTCCTACTCTGATGCAAACACAATAAAACTCGGCGAGCTCAATCTACATATATTGCTGGGATAGCAAACAAACATACCATGATAAATAATTCTTTTTATTCTCCGCGACAGCATAATCGCATGACATTTTCATCGTTTGGCGATCGTCATTTTGAGATTATCTCATTCCAGTATAACTAGATTAGATATAAAACTGTAGAAAGTAGTTAGAATGCATTTATGGTACATAGGATCCTATAAACTATCGAATTGTGTCTAGAATTTCGTCTTGTTTTTCACCCAATATTATTTTCGTCAGTTCCCAACATCGAATAAGTTTGTCACCTTGAATCTCAAAGATAGCCATAACTGCAAATTTGCTTATCAGGCCATTTTTCTTTGTAATCTTTGACAAGTATCTTAAAACGATCTTATTGCCTTCATGGATCGTTTCTTCAAAAGGTAAAATTTGAATAGATTCTACGTGTTCCTTCAAGGCCTTTATGTGAGCAACAAATCCTGCATAGTCGATCTTCTCACCTGCTGTAGTCTGATCATAACTTGGAGAAAAATAATCTGCAATCTTTTCGATTTTTAGATTTTCTATTACTTCGCTGTACATGTTCTCCATCAAGGTGAGATATTCAGCCTTGTTCAATAGACGGACTATAATGATGCATGATTTAAACCTATTATTAGCCCCTATCATGCGCAGGCATGTATTGAAGTCTCCAATTCAGGATAACAGCATTGCTTCATACGGAGACAAGCGTTAACTGCCTATTTCGATTTATTATTTGAGTGAGCCACGAACAAAGTACAGTATCCTTGAACGACTAACTACTCCAGCATTAATTGTGATTGCAGGGGCCGTACTCTACCTTAGAAGGAAACCAATAATGATTCCACAAGGACAATCACTGGAATTCTGCGATAAAGGCTATGGTTCATAAAAGTCCATTGGATATAGCATTGTTAAATTATCATTAATGAAGTTTGTTAATTTTTTGAAGGTTTTTAGACTGTATTTGAGCCAATTTTAATTTGTACCTTTGATTTCTTGGCTTTGTACGAAGTCTGTATCCACAGCATGGGCAGAAAAAACCTTCCCATTTAACAAAAATACTGCACATTTGACATCGTTTTTGGCCGGCAGCATATCTTCCAACTCCAATTGGTTTAATTGCTTTATGCCTAAGACAAATACCCTTGCATGTCATCACAAACATTTTTCCTAAATCGGTTTTTCTCGTTCTACTGGCTCGTTCGCAGTCTTTCCCGGCTCTGCGTTCTTTCTAATTATCTTATTCAAGATTTCGGCCCTGCGTCACCAGTTCCCATCTTTACCATGCCTATCATTACTCTCTCCCCAGGGCTCGTATTGCTAACAAAATTTACGAAATCTTCTATCTTATCTATTCCAATGTTTGCCTGTCTGTTCACATCTTTGATCTTTACATTATATTCTTCTCCAACACTCATTGGAGTTTTCGTAGGTGCTTTTGATCCGCCAAACTCGCCGCCTCTGTCTCCACACCTATCGTCACGATGAAATCTTTTCAATTCAATCCCGAAACCCAATTAATAACTGATAACAATGATGTCTATTTCAATCTTTGATGCTGTCCTGGAAGATAAATAAAGTCGACTTCATGAAAATGTAATGGACAAGGTATTTTTAGAAAACTATTGTAGATATATTAGTACTAGTTTAAATCTCTACGACTTTCGCAATGTATGTTTATATCGACTTGGATGAACTATTATGATATGCATAAAGGCATTCTCCTTTTCGGATTTTTGTTTTCATGTTCATTTTCACTGATGACATCTTCAATAATTCTATCACCGAGTTCTAGTCAAGGTCTTACTAAGTATGCATTTGCGCAAGAAGGACAAGGACAAGGACAAGTACGTTGTACTAATGGTCAGTTGGCTAAATCTCCTACTGAATGTCCTGCAACAGACTTGTGTCCTCCTCCACCTGAACCAACTACAGTGGCATATTGCACTCCTAGAGAGTCTTCAGTAAGATCGGTTCCACATCTGACTAATAATAGTGAACAATTAGTTGCTATTTCCACTGATAAGCCAACTTATAAAACTGGAGATATTGTTAATATTACCATAATTAATACTGGAACAGAACCATTAACTTTCCCTAACGCCGTTTTAGGACTGACGATACAAAATGCAGATAGCCATGAAAAATTCTCGTTAATGTCAGCACAGGTAATTACCGTGTTAGATTCTGGCGGAACGAAATCCGTGAAATGGGATCAGAAGGACTCCAATGGACAGCAAGTAGGGCCAGGTAACTATACTGCTTCTATTTCAACGGGGTTATTAACTGCAAACAAGACTTTTTCCATCCTACAATAGACATTTACAAATTTACATAACTACTAAAATTTCTTAAGCAGAACATTCACGCATATTCTGCTTTTATGTCATTTTCATACTCTTTAAGCAGTTTGTGTATTTTTGGATCAATGACAAAGTTGCAATAGGCAGCTTGTTTATTTTTATCGTAATAATCTTTGTGATAATTCTCTGCAGTATAAAAATTCTTAAAAGGTGTAATTTCTGTTACAATAGAATCTTTATAAATCCTCTCCTTTTCGAGATCTTTTTTCGATTTCTCAGCAATCTCTCTTTGCTTTTCGTTATGATAGAAAATTGCAGATCGATACTGTGTGCCAACATCGCTACCCTGTCTATTAAGGGTGGTGGGGTTGTGTGTATGCCAGAAAATATTTAGGATCTTATCAAAATCTATAACACTTGGATCAAATATAATCTGGATTGACTCTGTATGACCTGTCGTCCCATTACATACCTGGTCATAGGAAGGATTTTTTATTGTTCCTCCTGCGTAACCAGGTGTCGCAGATTTGACACCCTTTAGTCTTTTGAAGATCGCTTCACTACACCAGAAACATCCGTTCGCTAGTGTTGCTGTCTCACTATCATCATTCATGTACTGTCTCGGGTAAATCCTTTCCCTTGGGGATAAATCGTATAGATAGGGAATTGACACACTCTCGAGTGTTTTTATCTGTCAAATTTTCTCCGAGAAATTCATGTCCTAGGTGACCTCCACAATTTGCACATTCTATTTCTGTCCTTATTCTATCAGGATCCGGTACACGCTTTACTGCATCTGGGAAGTTATCGTCGAAACTTGGCCATCCACAACCAGCATCAAACTTACATTTCGACGAATAAATAGGGGCATTACATCTCCGACAAATAAATATTCCATCTTCATAAAAATTGTCATAGTCACCTGCAAAAGGAGCTTCAGTTGCTTTTTCGACAATGACCATTTCCTCTTCTGGCGTTAGTTTATTGTAATTCATACCAATACCTTCTTTAGACATTTTGAATCTTCTGGTAGCTTGTCATCACTTTTTATAAAGTAGTTGAAAAGAATGGTACAATAAATGGTTTGTATCACTAGAGACTATTCACTCTTGAATGTTATAAACCCTTTCTTGAAGTCAACGCGGGTAGCTTTAAGTTGATATACTTTTTAATCTAAATTGACCATTTGTATCTCCGGAGATCTCGACAGCCAGTTTATCGGAAGAGCCTTTAGAATGATGGAACGACTGAACAGCTTGGTGATTATTATCGGTATCGACCGCGCGTTTTATTTGATGGTTTGTTTAAGGACTTTGTAAATATGGATTCAATAAATGGTCTGAAGGCAATAAAAATGTCATTAATAATTGCATCTTGAAAATCTGTTAAAGAACCTTTTTCTTCAGCGCACCTGACCGCAGCCTCGTAGGCTCTCATAGTGTCTTTAGTTTCATTCAAACTGCTACTGAATCTCTCAAATATTTCCTTCCCTCCAGGTGTCTGAGCTAACTTAGCGAGTTTGAGTTCCGATCTCCCCTGCATAAAATGGCGTGGCACATCTTCATTTTTTTGAACCTGATCTAAGACTTCGCCCGTAGCATAAGCCTCTTCTACCTTCGTAATCCTTATCTTCGCTCTTTCTCCAGGGCTTGTATTATTGACAAAGACTACCAGCCCTCCTATTCTGGTTACTCCTGCATCACCTCGTTTGCTTATGTCTTCTATTTTTATCTCGTATTCTTCTCCAACTCTAATAGGAGTCCTTCGAAATGACTTCGATTCTCCAAAACTACTTTCCCTATTTCTACTCTTGTCGTACCGCTTCGATTCTCCAAAACTACTTTCCCTATTTCTACTCTTGTCATAGCGATTAAATCTGCCCAATCTAGTTTATCACATTTGTCCTTGTTTGTATCATCAAGGGCAGGCGTACATATAGTTGTTGTTGTTCTATCATTTCCATCCTGCTCGATATACTAATTTTGGATTATTCTGCAATTCTCCTATTTTTGTACTGTATGAGTGTTTGTTCCGGTATTGGGGCGACTAGGACCAGTAACAAATAGATTGGGCTGATCGTTAGTTCAACTTACTAATTCGAAAGAAACTATATTTCTACGAGTTGAAAATGCAAATACACATTTTTTCGATGTCCATCAAGTTCTTCCAAGGGTAACATACTGTGAATCGTCAGTACATATTACCCCTGATTTACCTCTTGTATAACTATATTATTATTTCTTATCGACCACAGTACCTCGATGACTCTAACTTTCTTGAATAATCCCTCGGACATGGAATGGAACATATGGAGTAGAGCGGTTTAGCATCTTTTCTGAAATAGTATGCGTACATACTTTCTTACAGCCAGTGTAGTAATTTGGACCTGACAAATTTATGATATGAATATAAACGAATCTTGCAAGATCTGAGAGCCAGATTAAGTTCAAGTAATTGTTCGTTAATTCTGGCTAGATTCAAAAATTGCAAGTATAGAACACTCATGTTTTCCTCATGTTCTGCTACAGAAGAACCAATATTTTCTATATCGTTTTTATGTTACTAACGGGTTCATTATTATTCTTGAAAGTAGATTCCATGCGAGATCTGCTGCAAGCTCCCTTCTCTGCACTACATTAACACAACTATTTCCAAACCATCAAGAGATCTTCCCATATCAACTAATTTGGAACGATTCCATTGTACAGTTCCTACCGTCAGATTACATTTTTAAATATGTTAGAATATCTTTAAGATATTTAATGCGACAGGTTTGTACCACATTAATTGTTTGATGTCTAGCTCTAACCCTTGTCATTGTATAGCTTAGTTAGGTTCCCTCGACCCCCCCATTTCCTTCCAGCAGCGATACATGTCGATCCGTTATTTGGTGTTCGGGCCTGAGCAACAGAGATGATAGAGTTAGTCCAAGATTCAATGAATGTCTAACTGAGAGCAGATTTCTCCCTTAGACGACCAACCGTTTGTTTGCCTCTAGGAAATATCTCTCTCTTCAAAACCTCATACTCTATTGAAATCTTTCCTGGCCCAGTTATGAAGAGACTGATGCAAATTGCCATGATAAGTAATTCTAACTCATATCCGCCAACAAAACCCTTTGATAATTTTGCTACAACTACCACGCCAATCATCTCAATTATAAATAGACCTGAAGCTATCCTCGTTAGAATACCAAACAATATAGCCAATCCCCCTATCACTTCTAAAAGAGCGACAGGAATAGCAAGTTCAGGCGGTAGACCTATGTTAGGAAAGAAACTTTGAACTCCAGATATATCTGTAATTTTTGGTAATCCGTGCAAAATAAGCGTCAGTCCTGCCAGTATTCTAATTGGCAGAGGCCCAAATTTCATTAATTGAAGACTATTCATGCGTGGAGTCATTCATTTTCCATGCAATTTAAGGGCTCTGATTTGATGCATGAACGGATAAAACATATTTGCTCCTGCGGGCAAAGCAAGCATCATACAAGAAATATTCCTCTTATAACGTCCTAAACATAGAGAGTTTTTAGTTTAATCTTGAAATGAGAATTACTTGGTGATTTGGGCCTCTTAAATATCCATTGATTGAATCCAATGTTTTGAAGAAGCGGCGAGGACATCCAATAAGCATACATGGATTCAACCCGCATATTTGACCTAGTCTTATCGCGGTTATTTATTGTAAAGTGCTGCTGATTATTTTGATTACGCACTCTTTATTAGTAAACTCTTTACATTTGTGGCTATGGCGCCATTGACCATTCATGAAATATTCCAGATGCCTAATATTGTCCCTATTTGTTGTGATACGCTCATGACCATTCTTGGCAGTCGTAGATCTTGCCATTATTTCGACTCTTCTTCTCATAGTAAACAAATTAGATTTGAAACCATTCAATAAGAACGTTTAGTCTCAATCGATCCATGTTTCAAATTAGCCATTATTTGTTCAACTATTAAAATAAAAACCAAAAATACTAACAGCAATTCCATAATCATCTATGGTTATGGTGGAAATGGTATTTTATGTTGGTATCAAATATGTTCTTATTAGTATATTTTCGAAAGGAATGTTAACTTTAGACCAGATAGTTGAAAGATAATCACTATGGTCTGCATATATCTATAGAAATACTTCTAGCAATACTAATAGACCAATTCAAACAATAACTACCATGCATAATAAGGGATCGTGTAGAGTCTGTCGGTCCTATTTTATACCCACATCAGGTTGTAATGCTTGTACAGAAAATATGTCATGGATAAGTAACAAGTGCCACAAAATAGAAGACGTGACACATTCGTACAACTTTTGTAGAATCGGATACATAAAGGAAGAAGGTAATAGTAGTTCAACTATGGTAATAAATTCGAATGAAATTGAGGTTTTAGCGAATCTATGAACTGCTAAAATATGTCACGGATGAAAACGACATGAGCATTCTTGGTAAAGAGGTTGCCGAATTGAGATTAGCCCTAGATCTTATGCATAACGCGCACCCATAGATTCGATTTTTAATGTTGTTGAACTTAAGGTAAATCTAATCCCTTTCAGAAAGCTGAAATGACAAAAAGAACGATAGATCTCAAGAGCGATTCCCTTACTTACCTAAAAGATCTCATGTTAGTTTTATAAGCAGCATGTCCAATGAATTTATTCGAACTAACGATCACCACCTCTGCATTTTCAGTAATAAGGTTTCCTCGCTGTAGATCATCTTCATGAGATTCACCAATTGTTTTATTGCTTCTAATTCGTCTGATTCTACAAATATTTCGTTTAGCCCCGCTCCAAGAGAACGGTGAGTAACTCTGATCTCGAAATAATCATCTGTCTGTTCCATGGCTAATCCTCTGCTCAAGAAATTCTATACAGTTAAATTTGGATATGACATATTAAGGAAATAGTAACAAAGTGGCAATTAGTAGTCGGGAACACATCTTAAACAGAGACAAGCTACTCGAAGTAGAGAATTATGATCAAACTTTTGAGTTGGTTAAATATGCAGTATCTGCCGTTTTTGATATGCGAAGAGCTGGTCTAAGCCTTATCCTACAAGGTATGCCTTCTGGTTTAGGCGCCTATCATATCTTGGGTTCCAACGTAATAGTGCTTAACAGGTTTGTATTAGAGATAATAAAAAATACGGGAAGATCTATTCAAGAGTACAATTCATATTTATTCACAGTATTGGCTCATGAATATCTTCACAGCTTTGGAATCTTAGAAGAATACACAGTTAGAAAAATGATACTGGAACTTTGCAAAAACTTCTTCGGTGAAGACCATCCTACCAATTTGTTGGCAAAAGATCCAGTGAGTCTCTTTCCTCAACTTAGGCATATATCTAGTGACAAGTTTGAGAATAGATTTGAGATTGTAAAAGAATTTGATAAAAGTAATCAGTATTATATACAGTAACATATCAATCCTCCCAACATACATGTTTAATTGGACTAAAATTTAATTACCAAACATAACCTTTATCACTGCAATCCATTTCAGCTCCACAACAATTACATCTTAAATGACATGATTGTATTTTATACATTTTATTACCACATTTAAAGCAGTTCAATCTAATAATTATCTCTTATGTGCATGATGATCATGGTTTGATTGAACCTGTCACTATCTTAGCATCTGACATGTATATATTAAAGGTATCTTGGTCGGTTGCGAAAGGGACAACCATTGTATTATTGATATTAGATATTATAACTAACACCAGCATTTCCAAGATTATAATTTCCATTCTAATGCTAATTGGCTATTGATATTTCGTATTTCGGTGATAGAATAAACAAAAGGCCATCTATCTGTCTCAGGCAGAATACGCTGTCTTGACGTATTAAGTCTTGATTTCCTTCCATAGGAAAAAGTAAGTCAAAATTAATCTGAAAAAGTTTAAGTCGAAGAGAGATGGACGTAAAGGTGTGTCAAAAAGCACAAATTCTGAACCAGCAGACGCAGAGGGAGTGCCATCTTCCAGCAAGGAAGAAATCATCAGAGGATTGAACGATGATCTTGCGAGAGAGTACAAAGCCATTATCCAATATGTGGTTTTCAGTTCCACGTTGAAAGGAGCCGAGTATGGAGACATAGCGGAGCAATTAAAAATACACGCGTCACAAGAATTGTCGCATGCTCTGGAACTGGCTAGGCAGATCGACTATTTGGGTGGGGACCCTACTGTGAAAGGGAAAGAAGCCGAATATTCAGGGGATTCCAAGACGATGCTTGAAATCGATCTGAGAGCTGAGCAAGAAACTATCAAGAACTACAGGGAGAGAATCCGTCAAGCAGAGCGCGCAAGTGAATTTGCATTGTCTGAAAAATTAAGAACTATAATCGCACAAGAGCAGGATCACGAAATAGATCTAAAAGACGCCCTAGGGCTACGTTGAGAAACTGATTCTATACGTTCTTATGCAAAGTAAAATGATGACGAAACAATAACGCAACGCGATATAGTTGAAAAGCTTGGACTAGTCACAGACGGTAATAGGCACGATTCTAAATGCCCTGTCATAATTAATGAAGTAATTGACTAGGGTGGCTCGAAACATTGATATCCTGAAGGAAAATATTGCTATTGTATGTTCTCATTTAGGGGAATTTGTACGCTATTTTGAACTATCGTGAACATAAAGTAGTTTAACAGTTATAACGAATCCCGTTATTACAGGAGCCTCCTCGAGTCGAGTAATAGATACAGCCATCTCTTAACATGGGATTGTTGAATGAAACAGGATATTCTGTCTCCGACCCATCGTTATTTGGGATTAATGCGTTATGTGGTATGAACGTTATGGAATCCGGATCGTTGTTGTTGACATCGTGTATTCCGAACATAAGTTGTGATATTTCAACATGGTATCTGAGAGGATATAGAAAATTACCTGTCTTGTTCCACCATTCCATTCCAGTAAATTGATTTGCTCCCAAATATTGAAAATTTGTATCTAGATGGAGACTGAATATTTCTTGTTCCTTTGTCTCCAGGTCACTCAGTATATAACTTATACAATTCTTAACTTTATCCAAGACCAACAATCGTAAATAAGAGTGAGCTATCTCAGGAAGTATCTTTACGAATCTGTATCTATTAACACCATGAAATATTCCTTCAAAGTAATCTTGGTTATCAAACTGACAGATTAGATTCAATTCTATTGGTATGTTCTGCACGTTGAAGAGCTCAAGAAGATACAGCATCCATGATTTATCGGGTATCTGATTTCCGTTTTCTACTGCCAATTTTATTATATCGCATATTGCAATAACATCCTGCGGGAAGAGAGGACGAGATTTGTATTGGTCAATTATCCGACAAAATGAACCCACCCAAAAATGCAATATCTATAAATATTCTTTTGGATCTATTATAATATACTTATTTTAGGCTAAGAGAAACCGAACTCTAAAGTTCAGAAAAATCAAAATTGGTGTCCATCGGATTTAATCTTGTGATCTAATATGTTTCTATGAGCAGGGATCATCATTCACTTTATGTGTAATTTTATCTTTTAATCATGCAAAGTACCTGAAATATGATCAAAATGAGAAACTAAGCCCTGCGTTAGAATTCATTCTTGCTAAATCATCACTGCGAGTGAAAGTGTTAGCGAATTATAATCTCATTCTCCTGTCTCATGGGTTGCCATGAATAAAGGTGAAAAAGCTGTTTCCATAAAATGTGTCACAATCAAGCATCTGAACACTTTTACACTCTCAAAGGCTTAAAACGTAATCGCCCACGATATATTCCCAATCGCGATATTGCCATCATCATCATCTTATTCGAATAGGGTTTGTGGATCGTATTGTATTTGCATCAGGGTTGGGCGAAGGAATGTAAACAGTTGATAATATATGTATGAGATTTGAAACCTGTCTAGGTTGAGCAGCCATGTCTTTTTGAAAATATAAGTTGGATGACATTGCATGCGATTGAAGTTGCTGTATATGTTTTTAAGATAAAGATCATTACTTTGGCTCATGTTTAAAATCAAGCGCACCACGGTCTATGAGAGCAAATGGTTGACTTTGTACGGAGTTACTCGATTGCGGAAACAATCGTAGGGAATTGTATAACAAGGTACTAACTTTTGACACAGTTCATATTGTCCCTATCTTTAATGATGGTAGAGCAGTCTCCTGATGGTAGAGAACTATCGTCACGGAGTCGGGCAACAGATATTGGAATTACCTGGTGGCTTCATTAACCCTGGTGAAACACCCACGCATGCCGCAGGGAGAGAGCTCTTGGAAGAAACAGGATACGCCGCTCGTGTGCTTGGAGATATCATTTCATTACACCTGGCCTGGCCGATGCACACAAAAAAACCATGTCTTTCGTGCCCAAGGCTTGTTTAAGCATTCCAGCCAGACACTCGATACATTAGAAACATTAAAGATTCTGAAATTATCGAAGGGAAAAGTATTTCGTGAGATTGAAAAAGGAATGATAAAGAGCGCAGCTACGATACCTGCGATATTTTTGGCGTATATTGGTGACATGGATAAGAATAATTATAGTAACAAGCATGACTGAGCATTGGTACAACCTTCTCTAGATTATTTATCCCTAATGCTTAAGATGTCCAATTTAACTTCTCCCGCTCAGCAGGACAGGCAAGAGTATTGGTGTCTGGCTAACTGAGATTTCATAACAATTTCGATTTACGCCTGGATTTCCTTGGATCCGTATATTATTTGAAACGAATTGAAAACTTTGAACCAATTCCTCCCAAAAAATCATCAATTTAAATACAGAATGCTTTCAAATTACACAACTACATGAATATGGTTAGATAAGTGTTTTGGGTTGTCGTGGCATAAAGTCGCAATACCATTATATATGGTGTGGAATAAACTAGAAATCAGAATGAACAGATCGCGGCCTACGCATACAAGAGCGCAATTACGTGAACCCCATCCCGGTTTCACAACAAAATTTAAGTTACTGGAAAGAAGGAAGTACAAAATAAGTTTCCTACACCCAGGGGTTCAAAGAACCTGCACGTGTTGCTTGTACTTTTATGGCATCCGGAGAAATGAGTTTCTATCTTTCTGATGCGTTTTCAATATTTCAACAGTTACATTTCCCGTTAGGATAGTTAACTACATTTGTATTATAAAAAATTTCCGAAGTTAGTGTATAATCATTTATTATCCTACCATTACTATTTTGCTAATGGTTTAAAGGTGAATGACTAACCAATGGACTGGAATATAATAATATCAAACAGAACACCTGTAAAGGCAAACGATGGAAGATCATGTGGATATGTCGTTGGAGAATATAAAGACAACTTACTAATATTAGACGGAAGAGTGATATCTCATGAATATATGCTTCCAAAAGACAAGGTTGAAAGATATGATGGAAGCGAATTATATGTCCAGATTCCATATGAGATGATCTCCACTTATCCTTTCTAAGATTTCTAGTTGGTACTCATCATTCAGGAAAGTCAGGCCCATTTTGTATGTCATGTACGTCATTCCGGCTCGCTGTCATGAGACCGTAGTCAGCCAGTTGTTAATTAATGCGCTGTATCTATTTTTCAGGAATAATATCAGTTGAATTATCTTGATATGAATGGAATGTCAGGGCGCTTTTTTGTAATCATGAATGTGAGTTATATAGTTCTCCTGAATATTCTAAGGAAGGCAAGAAATCAACTATGAAAGTGCAAAACAATGAAAAACAAGGAGAAGAAATAATTGAAACAAAATCCTCTGGCACTCTTGAAAAAAAGGATCTTAAGAAAACTGATAATCTGGATTCAGACATACAAGATCAGAACACCAACAAAAAACAGAAGACAGATACTCTAACTTCGGAATCAGACGTCGCATCAAAACCATCAAAAAAATCTTCTGGGAAAATAAAGAGTAAGGTTGAAGATTACGATCTGATCGCAGGCAGTCTTAAGGAAGGAACCATTTCATTTAAACAGGCAATCATTTCCATAGGTAAGAAGGCTCAAGAAATTAAAGGTAAAGCAGAAGAGACATTTACAGTTGGTGCGAAGAAAGATGCGCGGGATATTCAAGCATTAGGTGAATATCTGGAAAAGATCGTCAAAGGTTTTGAAGATACCATGACAGAAATCGAGAGGCGAGATTATGTTGACCAAGCAAAACTTCTCAAAGGTTACAAAAAGCTGCTCGAAGAGCAGATAAATGTCATTAATGCGAGAATGGAATTAGTAAAAAGGCTCAAATCTGCATAATTCGTCAATTAATTCATAAATATCACTGGGAATTGAGGTGAACTATATCGTGGCAATTGATCCAGGTAGCATCAATATTAACAATACCATCTAACCACTTTAGCTACATTTGTTATAACACACGAATCCGATTCTAGTTCAGCACTTCTTATTATCCAAATCATCACCATTAATTCGATATATGCGAAGCGCTAATTGTGCAGCAACTGCTTTTATACTGTTTACAGTTCTTATTGTTGGAATTATTCCTCTAACGAATGTGTTTGCAATAGGTAACAGATGTCCAACTGTGTGGCAAAGATCAGAAGGAGTACATTTGTGTGTAGGAACTGAGCTTAACGATCACGTAGATGGGAGTAAAGCTCCTGATGTAATTATAGGTCTAGCAGGTGATGACTTGCTAAGAGGAGGTCCGGATAATGATGTTTTGCAGGCAGGTTTTGATGATGACAAGGTATATGGTAATTCTGGAGACGATAATATGCAAGGAGGTCCAGGTCTTGACCAGCTATATGGCGGTTCAGGTGATGATATTGTATTTGGTGGATTTGACGATGACTTTCTAGTAGGTGGAGACGGTAACAATGAAATGTATGGAGGAGATGGAGATGATGTCCTACAAGGTGGTCCAGGGGCTAATTACTTTGATTGTGGCGGAGGATTTGATATAGTCGTGGGATTTAATCCTGCTCAGGGAGACACAAACGCAAACAACTGTGAGGATGTAATTCAACATCTTTAGATAATAACCTTACATGTCAGATTGAATTTACAAACAAAAATCACAGTAACGACACTAAGAGCTTAAATGAACTTATCGGTGTTTGTGGCAAATCAAATTGTTATTAGCATATGGAACATAGTTCAAGTTCAGATATTGAACAGCCGGATTTGTAAATTCCAATATCTATTGACCAACGTTATCTGCTGATCTTGCGACTTACGAGTTAGCACTTGTATTTAATGCCGTTCTTCATGTGGCACATAACCTTGGAGTTCACTCCCTGAAGTATCTCCGTACAGAGATTAGAGGACAGGAGGGACTGCTAGTTTAATCAACCGTCTAAGAAAATTAATTTATGGAGATGGTTTGTTTAACGTCACGATTATGATTTGTACTACTAATTTGTCCTGGATAGAAGTAATCTGCTTCAATCTATGAGTTCAAACTACTTAACGCGTTCCCTAACTCTCTAAAAGTTTAAAGAGATCTTGGTATTATGATGTAGTTTAGGTCATAAGATGGCAAAGTGTCGAGAATGTAGAGCCGAACTTCCGAGTGACGGCAGATTCTGCCCAAACTGTGGAACACAGATGGGACTTAAGAAAGACGTTTATCATGTGTCAGCCGGAGGGTTGGTTGGAAAGGTCAAGGAAATAGTGCGTGATGCCAACGTCAAGAGGATCCTTGTCAAGGATGAAAAGGGGAAATTGCTTCTTTCCATTCCTGTCACGTGGGGAGCAGCTGGAGCCGTTGCCATGATAACTTTGGCGCCTTGGCTTGCAGCATTAGGAGTTATAACCGCCGTAGTGACTAGATGCAGGGTGGAAGTCGAAAAATCACTTGATAACTAGAGGTACATGGTTGTCTGTTTTCTGTGGATGTACTTTACATCTATCATAACTGTTATCAAAAGCGACAACAGTTCATGTTTGTTCTGTCCTCCGTTCCTAAAAATCTGTTACGAATCCTGTATTTTCTTAGAATTCGAAGTTGTGGAAGCACCCTAATTCACAGTATTGAATATTTGGACTTCTTGTAGACTTGTACTAATAAGATATAAGTTCTGCTAGAAAAGAACTTAATATCACAAATTTATATTATTAGCACTCATACAAGATACATGCAAAAGTTTGATCTTATAGTAATTGGAAGCGGATCTGGTCTTGACGTAGCAAAGGCAATAGCTCAACATGCCCCTAAAGTTGCAATAGTGGAGAGGAGTAAAATGGGTGGTACTTGCCTCAACACGGGTTGTATACCATCAAAATTGCTCTTACATAGTGCTGATGTTGCTGAAACGATCAAGAGGGCTCATCTTTTTGGCATTAACACAAATGGATTTTCCGTCGATTTTCGAAGGATAGTTGAAAGAGTAAATACAATAATTGACAATGACTCAGAAAAGATAAAAAACGCGCTCGAAGGTTTGGATAATCCCAAACTGATTTCCTCAGAATGCAAATTCATTGGCATAAAGACGCTATCTTGTGGAGGTAACAAAGAGGAATTGACAGCAGAAAAAATATTAATTGCTGCTGGTTCAAGACCCAAGATTCCAGATATCGAAGGTCTAAATAATACCAGCTATCTCACTAGTGATGAAGCCCTTCGGCTTACGAAACAGCCAAATGTACTCACAATAATAGTGGTGGATATATCGCATGCGAGTTAGCGCATTTTTTTGGTTCACTAGGGACAGAAATTCATATAGTCCAAAACAAAGACAGATTGATACCATCAGAGGACCAAGATGTTTCCAAAAAAATAACTGAATTATATTCCAAAAAGTATAATTTGCATTTGGATTGTACAGCTCAATCTGTTTCGAGGAAAGGGAGTACGTATTGTATCAAAACAAGAAATGTATCTGGTGATGTTGTAGAAATAGTTTCAGATCAGCTGATTATTGCTGCAGGTAGAACGCCAAACTCAGATACTCATGATCTAGAAAAAACCGGCGTACTAACAAACGATGAGGGGGTATATCACAACAGATGATTATCTCGAAACAAATGTTAGAGGGATATTTGCACTGGGTGATGTTATTGGCCGTTATCCGTTTAAACATAGTGCTAACCTGGAAGCTCAGTACGCTTATCATAATATCCTAAATCAAGATGAAAAGATAGCTGTTGACTACACCGCAATGCCCCATGCAATTTTCTGTTCTCCCCAAGTTGCCGGAGTGGAGTGGGTTATACTGAACAGGAACTGAGTCGTATGAAGGTAGAATATAAAAAATCGTACCATAAATATATCCATACCGCGATGGGTAAAGCTATATTAGATGAAGCGGGATTCGTGAAGTTCATGATCAACGCAAAGAGTAAGGAAATACTCGGTTGTCACATGTTGGGAACCGAAGCATCAATTCTTATTCATGAAGTGATACCCATTATGCGAAATGGGAATGGCACAATTGGTAAAATTGTGAACTCCATTCATGTTCATCCAGCTGTCGGAAGTTGTCGCAAAAGCTGCAATTGAGCTAATGTAGGTCGAGTCAGTTGTTCCTTAGTATCATCTAGGTGACAAAGGCGCTCTACTCTGGAATTCATTTTCGGGAGAGACTCATGCATACTTCAACCGGAATTTGTAGCAAACTTCAAACTGTATAATTAGCAAAATATTTTTGCTGGATTGATGGAAGAGAATCGTAAGATGGAAGTAGAATCTGTTGAGAAAGGGATGGGAAATACGACGGAGTTATGGAGACTGGGAATTTATCATTCAAGTGGAATAAATAGAGGATTCACCGAATCGTACACTACATTTAAAAGTCAGTTGAGAAGGGCGGTGGAAGAGTAGCGGGTGCCTACTAAACTTATTGAGCGTATGACGTAGTGTTAATCATTGAAGTAGAAAGTAATGTCCATTAGGCTAGGTATAGGATTCTATGGAAATATATGGAGTAAGACCCTCTTGTATATAATCCATATTAACGTGCTTTAAATAATATTCCCCGTGTAATTCGTATGTGCTAAATCTATGTCCTAGATTCTCCTAGGTCTATTTCAGAATGCCCTTATTAGTTTACATTCTATTTCTATAGGGCATACGAAGAACGGTCTAATCGTGTCACTTACGAGTTTCCTCGACATTGATACCTTTTTTTCTTATGTTATCTACGGGTTTTTGATAGTAATAATGGGGTCATGACGAGTTAAAAGATCAGGAAACGACTTTGCCCAAATTATTATTTATTTAATAACTAAAGCATAATTTTAAGTTGATTCAACTCTGACCTGAAATGGACTGTTAAACTGACTAGAAATATGACATCGGGTTATTAGATTAAATCCTATTGAAGGATATGACTTTACCATTTAAAGAAACAATAATGGGTCACATCTTGTTTAACAGCGTAGTACTGTTTAGTAGTAATCAAAAGCCGTATTAATGCAATGATCTAAAGTTGATCTATGATGTCACTTGGGATGGATCTCTTCTTTCCCATCACTTTGACAATTTCACTCCAGATGGCATCAGTAACCCCGCCCATGCCTTTTATCTTTTCTAGGAGGTCAAGAAGTTGCCCGTTATCCTTAACAATTGTTTCAGCCCTCAGATCAATCGTATGGGCTCCGATACTTTTCCCCACAAACGTTACTTCATTTAACCCAAAAAGATCAATAGCTACATCATCAGTCTTCCCGTTCTTTGTTGAGATAAAGAAATCAACACGCCGCCAGCCAAATTTATCCAGATTCAAGGAATAATTTGACTCCAAAAATTCTTTTTCTAGCCGTTTACGTCTACGCTGAATTGTGGTCAGAGGGATCCCTAATCCATTTGCCAGAGAAAGTGAGGATTTCCGCCCATTGGGGGATAGAAGGTCTTTCAAAATAGTCTTATCTACCTCAGACAAACTATCCTTAATGGAGCTACCAGTACGGTTAGTAATAGCAAATTACAACCCTAAGTTATATTTAAGGAATTTGTTCGATATCCAAAGAAACGACAATATCGAGGACATGATAGTCAATACATATGCTAACCATACATTTACTTGAAAATTACTCCCAGACGAATACATTTATCACATCTACAGCATTATTGTGTAGATTATCAATCCTTTTTTCAACTCGATGTATGGATTTTGTTTTTCTGCCTTCTTCAACTTCAGTGAATTCCTCACATCCTTAAGAAGAATTACGTAACCTGCCAAAGAGGAATCACTATTCACAGTTAACCATTATTGTTTTAGACTTCATTTGTGATGGTAAGGAATGAAAAAGCATCTGAAAAGCAAATCAGTTGTCCAGATTTGCGCTTAAAGAAATGGATGAATCGGTTATCCTGCTGCTGAGGGACATACTTCAAGATTCCAGATGCAGCATTCGGCAAATTTATGACAAAAGAGGTCCTATTCCACTTTGTGTATGGTTATCTTGCGAAAGAGCAAGGCTGAGGAGAAGAAACATCTGATGGGCTGTGAGGCAAAATTACGAGAGGCTTTATGAACCAACTTATTAACGATCCTGCACTACAGGATTTTGTTAGATACTATTAGAACTCACTTCCAAAATTCATAAATTGATAAAGACAACTAACCCCTCCGTATTATCAAAAAATGTCTGTTTTCTTTTTGTTGTTTCAATAATTATCCTCTTCAATAGAATATTTTCCAGAATAGATTTTCTATTCTATCTCTCCCAGGGCTTATTCTAAATGAGCTCTTTTCACAATTATTCCTTGTTGCATTTGTGGCAATCGAAATCAACGCCGTACTTCTACAAACATGGAGCCTGAGGTTGACTATGAATTCCTGTGTTTCTCGTATGCCTAAATTTAGCGATGTGATATTTGGGATCCTATTATAATTGATGGTAAAAATAAAACGAGCAACAGTATTATTATTCCAATACCACCAACAGCAAATGCGGGATATCCGATTAATTTGTTTTTAGCAATTTCGGATATGCTACCCAGTCCTGCGCCTATTATGAGGAGTATTGTTACAAATTCATACATCCCTATTAACTTTGAGATTGCAGAAATATCAACCAAAGATTGTTCATATTTGCTATTTTCAATTTCCGCTTTATATTTTAGATTTGACAATGAACCATCTATTGTTTTGTCTCCATGCAGAATGTCAATATGGGATTTGTATTTGACCAAGTTGTGACTTACGGCTGAACTGTTACTTTGATTATTGATTTTATCTAAAGTAATATTCAAGTTATCTATTTGTGCCTGCAAAATGTTTTCTCCTATTCTCTCTTCGTTATAATCATTTAACCAATCTATTGACTTCACTAGGTGTGACACGGATACGATTTGGATATCATCCTTTTTAATGCCATATTCTGTCGCCTCAGTAGTAGTAAAGATGGCCAAAATTGATATTGCTATGACATACAGCGCGATAATCAAGAAGAACCCTAGGAGATGATTTTTACCATCTGCAAAAGAATTATTTGACATACCTACCTAGCCACATTCTAGTCCTATTTTTGTGTTGGTTTGGCATACTATCTATTCTATTGAAAATAAACTGCCCACAGTCTTTGTTTTCTATTCTGAATTTGATCCTTTGTAGGGATACCTTGAAACCTCGATGCTATCTTGTTTGACTCATCACCTTAATCATCTTAACTGCAGTCGCAATAGCAATAGTGAGCATTTCATATCTAGAATGAATTCCTACAGAGGCCATTGAAATTCCAATATTTTTGTGATATGAATAAACAGGTTCTTTCCTTCCGTGGAGGACCCGAGATATATTCTAGAATGTTTTGTTTAGTTTTAGCGCATGAGCCTTCATCCAAAAACGAAGCCACATTTACATTTGCACATGCATAAGACTAAACAAAGTAACATATTACGTCGTTTTAACCTACCTAGCCATACTTTTAGCATACGCCGACGACAGTCCGCTTATAGCTGTGTAAAAAGACCGTAATAATTTGGATGATGCTAAAAGCAATTACTTAGTTGCAGCCAAATTAGTAATATTTGCAGATAACGGTACAATATTTATATATATCTTAGCCGTATATAATAATAACTTCATACGTTATAATGCAAAAAATAATTACGTGTTTGACTTGTAGCCTTCCTGAAGGTAAGATGGTTACGGATCTCGAATCTGGTGAGATCGTGTGTAGTAACTGTGGAACAATTGCTACTGATATAGTAGAAGACAATGGAAGAGAATGGAGATCATTTGGGGATGGTGAAAATAATAGGTCGAGAACCGGACTGCCTTTTTCACTAGCAGTACATGATATGAATTTGTCTACAATTATTGGTAAAACAAACAGAGATTCATCAGGACGAATGATCGATACAAATATGCAAGCTAGAATGAACAGACTACGAACATGGGATGCTCGAACTCAATTGAGTGACAGCTCACTACGAAATTTCAAAACGGCTTTCATGCTACTAGATAAGTTGAAGGACAAACTAGGGTTGCCATATTCAGTTATAGAAAAAACTGCTTACATTTACAGGAAGGTCCAAGAAAAAGGGCTGGTTAAGGGAAGGTCAATATACGCAGTTCTTGTTGCGTGTCTTTACATTGTATGCAGGGAAATGGGTATATCCCGGACCATTAACGAAATTTCGCTCGCAAGTGATATACGGAAGAAAGCTATTACAAAAAGCTACAGAGAGATAGTAGTAAATTTAGAACGAAACATGCCCCAAGTAGATTACTCCCAATGCATAGAAAAAATTGGAAGCAGGATCGAATCAAGCGAAAAGGCAATTAGGCATGCTACAGATCTAATGAAAAAAGTCATTGAATGTGGATTTTCCGCAGGCAAAGGTCCCATGGGACTTGCTGGAGCAGTATTGTATATCTCATTACAGAAAGATGGAATGATTGTGAGACAGGCAGATATGGCAAAAGCTGCAGGAGTTACAGAAGTAACAATAAGAAATGTATCAAAAGATCTAAAAAAGAGGCTTCATCTAATTAATTAGAGATTTTCCCTGAATCTTTTTAATAGGTCAAACTATAACATTAAATGTACACTTAAACTACAATTGAAACATTTGTAGAACGCTAAACAGTTAGCACTTGTTGTCAGAACAATTAAAACTACTAAGAAGAATATTTTGGCGCAAATAATTCCATGTTTAGTATCATAATGTGGATCTAATTTTGGGGCTCGGTTAAAGTTATGAAAATAATACTTCAAATTAGCTAAGAATTAAAATCATTCCCCTACTTTTATGTTGGATTTGTACGAGATCAACCGACCTAAATATTTAGATTATACGCAGATTTGAAGTGTATAAGTGATAATATTCTTTACGAGTCCGATAGGATTGGGACATGCTACACGGGACGTCGCAATTTGTGAAAACTTATGTTCTCTCAAACGAGAGGAAGTTTTTTTCGTCTCTGGTTGGCCTGCCATTGACATTTTTTCAAAAAATGGATACATTGCTTATAATGCGTACAAACCTCACAAATTTAATGTGAGTAATTCTATGGAATTACGTTCTGTTTTAAGATGGGTTTTGCAATATCTTCTATATTATAGAAAATGTAAGGTAATTGCTAGCGACTTTATTGACAAAAATAAAAATGGCTTGATAGTCAGTGACGAAGATTTTGCTTCAATATCCATAGGAGAAAACAGAAATAGAAAAAGAATTTTGATAACGGATCTAATTGGAACTAAATTTGTTAAAGGGTTATTTTCAAACATTGAACTAAGAATGAATCGATCTATGCTGAATATGATAAAAAAATGCGACCGAGTTATCATCCCAGATTATGGGGAGAATAGAGATAACATATCCCATATTGGACCAATTGTGCGAAATTTAAGTACAACAAATAGATCAGAATTACGTAAAAAATGTGGCATGCAGAGGCAGACAGTATTGGTTAGTATTGGAGGGACAGCAGCGGGAAAATATTTGATTGAAATGGCAATAAGGGCGCACAAGAAACTGACAATGAAAATGGATGTAGACATGATAGTTGCTTACGGACCATCTTTATATAAAAATGGAATTTATCATTCAAAATGTAAGCCCATTGGATTTGTAAATAATTTGCATGAATATGTATATGCGGCTGATTTGATTATTTCTTTAGCTGGGAGGTCTACTATAGACGAATCGATTGTGTATGGAACTCCGGGTATTTTTATTCCTATTAAAAATCACTTCGAACAGGAGGAAAACGCAGGAAGATTAGGTTATACGTATGATGACATATTCAGGTTGGAACATTTAATAGAAGAAAAAATAGGAACTGGTGGAGATAACAGAACAATTTCTACAAATGGTGCTGAAACGGCCGCGAAGATCATTCTGCAAATGCTTGAATAATGATCAGCCTAACAAATATTTTATATTCTGGAATGGATAATCTGCGTTAATGTTTGATACGGTACTTAATATTCAAGCTAATCTATCTCGAAAGCCTTAATTATTTGGCTCATCTAATTGCAAGAAACTTTGTGCGATTTCTCGAACTGAAGCTTTGTTATCCGACTGAAGTAGAGTCTTGATGATAACAGGTTGATATACATCTTGCATTAGCATTTTGTTTGAGATGAATTCCTTTAATTCTCCGAAATTCATATGATCAGATACTAAAGAAGCCTCATAAAGGTAATGTTTTGTGGTTGTTTTGAGACTTTGATCAAGTATCTCGATTAATCTAAAATTTGACTCCACATTTATTGCAAAATGTAGAATCACTTGGATTTCTTGCTCCACAGCTAACGCAAGAGGTTGAAATTTTTGATCCACATTTATTGCATCTTCAGGATTACTACCATCACATTTGGAACAGATCAATCCTGCTGTGTTAGGGTTTGGTGGCAGAGTGATATTTGGATTCATGTGTTGATAATATTCTTCTTCAGATAAGATTACACTCTTTGTAGATTGAAATACATCTGCAACACCATCAGGATCCTGAACTTGTGAGAAGGTCATGTAGTTTTTTCCTGATTGAGTGAATGTAACATCCCCAACCGTAACTGAAGTACTCCTAGCGCTTCCCTGTATTACGGCGGCATTAGAACCAGAACCCACAAACAATCCGTTTTGACTTGTTTGTGAAACAGTCCTGCAATTAGTAACAATAGCATTATCAACTAATGAAAGAGGAAGTGAAGTAGATTGATGTGATTTGAAATTATATTCTAAAACTCTAAAACTCGTTAACGCTTGAACCCAATCGACCTTCTTAGTAAATGTGCCACTGGTTTTCATATTGTACCAAGCTAATTGTTCATCGGATGCTAAGAAAGGTGTCATTGGATATATTTCTACAATTCTTATCTGTCTGTATTGTGCTCTATAGGCAATTGCGTATTTTTGCAGATATGAAGAAATATTTAATTCTTTCAAGTTATTTAATGTCTTTACTATTTCTTTTGCATGATCATCTCTAAAGTCCAGTTTCATTTGGTTATGCTTACCGTTCTTAGAATAAGAGAAATTTACAAACAAATTCGTTGATTTGAGAATCGTACCTTTACTTTCAGCTACTAAAGAAACATTTTCTAATGCTTGGATAGGAATTTCATACGCTGGTTTTCCATCTAGTGTTAGGAATTCGATCAATATATTACTATATATAGGACGGATCGCCATCTTCCAAATCTGATCGAAATTCTCAATGTCTTCCTCTACGGTTATCTCATCAATTTCGTATACTTTGCGATTAACTAGAGCAGGTTGAACTAATAATCTGTAATCGTTTGATATAGTGGGAAAGTTTTGTTCTCCTGGCGAATTGTAGCCTTTAGGAAGCGTCAAACCCTATCCGCAATTATAGGGGCGTGAATAAATATTTTTATTAAAATCTTAACCCCCAAACCGTTTTTCTATGCTAGTTACATACTATCTGATATCTTTGTATACCCAAATTCTTCGATATTATATCCAGAACTCTTCAAGGTATTAACTACAAAATCTTTGAATTCGATATCAAGTTTTAACTTTATTTAATTATCTCAACACAATCCCTCCACCTCTGATGACTAGTATAACCCAGAACATTTGAGCAAGATCTGTCGTTATAAAGAATATCGTATAGGCAACCTATAAAATGTGGACGCGGTCGCTGTATAGAATAATATCTTGTTTGTCAAGAGTCAGTACATTAATTTGGTAGCACGTTTCATCCTTTTTTCATGGCACTTTCATCCATGTAAAATATGTGCCAAGA
>JBBRRH010000030.1:0-38617 GCA_038201105.1 Nitrososphaera sp.
ACACCACATCTTACTACATTAGTATGAGCTCTTCAAGTAATTAGGATTTATGTCAATATACTGAACCCGCATAACTGTTAATCATTTTTTCTAGCTACTTTGGGGTCCATAATGGATCATCCACTTTCATACTTTACATCGGGCTCTAGCTCTTTTTTAATGTCCGCATCAAGAACAGTAAAATCCTTCCAATCTTAAGTAAACATCACATACTTAACAGCGCTTCTGACGATACGACATAACGACCTAAGCTTTTTGCGTTATAATGTACACATTTTCCCTTACAATCCATGTGATTTCGAGTGTTAATACCTTTAGCAACGTACAATAAGATAATATGTTAACTGGAAAACGTTGTTTGACAAATAACAAATTAAAGCCTTAACTTTTGCGAGGCCGTATAATAATCACTGATGTCCGTCCTAGAAGAAGAACAGTTCACGACATTCATAGAGAGAACTGTGAAGAGATGGGAAGTTATATTAGCCATATCTGGCGAAGGGAGTGTAACCAAGAATAGTTTATTTACGTCCTTTAAAGCTCCGGCGACAGTTTCTGGTTTGTTGTAATCGATGCTGACTATATCAATTCTCGTGTTAGTGATAAATGATACCGCAGTACTGAGTGCAGAAGGAAGATAATTTTGCGATGTTAGAACTAAGATGAGGAAAAAAATTGAATTAACACTAGTCAAGAATAAGGCAAAGAAATTTTCCTTCCACACCTTCTGCTTATCCACATTAATAGCGACGAGTTTGAAAAAGCCACACTCAACTTTTGCGAGTGTTCTCTCAAATGGACGCATTTCGAAGGAATTCATTCTTGCTAGATACAGCCCGAACGGTATCGAGAGGCCTAATGATTGAGAATCAAATCAAAGTCGATGATTCTCTTCACCTTGTCGTGATCCATATTATTTTCCATGAAATAGGACTGCCCATTCCATCTATGATTATTGCAAGGTCGTAACTTTTTTCTATCTCTCCCATTTGGGCAGTACTTGTTTGATATCTCAGCTACCTGTCGGTTGAATTCTTCCAACATACCGGGAGGAATTTTCATCTTAGCGCTAGCTTGAATTTTAGTTTGGTTTAGACATAGTTTCACTTGAATGTAGTTTCTAATATGCGAATTTAAGGTTATAGCTTTGACCCAAATCAAAGATGTAATTTGTCTTCTGACTTTATTATTTAGTCATCAACACCTTCAACTACAATTTACCTCTCAGGGCTCAGGGAAAAATTTTGACTTTCTTTTTGACTTTTCTAATCTTACCAATACTTTCGTCATCGCCACACCAGCAATAAATCCACCTACGTGAGCACTAAATGCTATTGGAAGTGCACTTATCGAACCAATTACCGCAAATACAATTTGTAGCGCCAACCAATAATACGCCCTTGTGTTACCCGCTACAGCAGGTAGCTATTCCTAGTACACCAGAAATTACCTGACGCACCTATTAAGATTACGTTTCCATTATGTAAAATATAAGAAGCAATAGCACCATGAAATAGAGCGGCTACAATTCCTGATGTGAGGTATACCAATATGTACCGTGGAACTCCAAGCGCCCTTTCTGCGTATACCCCAAGATAAGCTAATGCAAACAAGTTAAACGCAATGTGTGCAATACTTGCATGTACAAACATAGAAGAGAACAACCTTGTCAGCGAATCAAGTATTGTAGGTAACGATAATGATGATTGCCGTTCTGAGGGTTGCAGTAAAGAATTTTGCTGATCATTATTATTTTCTATATTCTGCGTTTTAAAAATTTGGTCAGGAATAAAGCCGTAATTTCGAATTATGTGTGTTTGTTCTCCTGATATCAGCCCCATGGCAAAAATTAAGCCATTTAGCACTATAATGCATATAGTGGCTACAGGAAAATGTTTTGTATGCATAATTGGTTACAATAGATAATGAATGACATAATTTTATTTTGTTGATCGGATCGGTTTTGGATTTGCCAGAATGTGCTAATATGTAGTAACTGCTTAAATCCACCTATTAACCTTGCAATCTTAAACCTGAAATATACGGCGAAGTTTTTAATTTCTGGCATTGCTGAAAAAGAAGTTATTCAAGCTTGGAAAAATGCTTAAGACAGAGAAGAGTCAAATGACTTGAGCTTTGAAGGCTTAGAATCTCGCACGTTGATTAACCAAAACAATTTGTGGAGCCCTGGGGGTAGAACATAGGAAAATAAGTTTGTACGAAGCCAGTGACACGCCAACCGTTCGAACCTCGACAATGTGCAGTAATGCACGAGTTCGCCTTAATTAAGTATAGCAGCTGTTTTGCCATATGTCTGGCGAATGATAAATATTGTCCTTCACATGGCGCTCAGGGAAGGATGATGCACTTGGTATCATTGAACAATTATCAGGCTTGTCATTATTAATATGAAAAGCAAATTGTATCAGTGCGTTCATTCATATATTATGACTCATGATGATAAAGATAGATAATAATGACAATACGTAATTTATTACTCCTCTTAATACTTGTTTCACTGATAGTGTTAGCGGTCTATAACTACAATTCGGGTAGAAATTTAGATTTGAAGGCAAACTCACGTAGTAGTCAATTTGCAGAGTGTCGAAAGATTGCAAATGTAAGTGATTGTAATAGCGTAGTCGCAGAGTTGAACAGGTAACAACACTTCCATTCATCTTCGTCAAATTCTATAGAACCAGGTAGTTTCTTCAATGCATCAATCCCGCGATGTAGGTTTTCTTTTACAAGCCGTTCAAATAATTCGCTAAAACTTTCGTCATTTCCCTTCCGACCACAACAAGTTTGTTGTATACCTCGTCTTTAATGGCAATAGTTTTCACAATTAAAGTTGATGGGTTTAAGTGTAATTAAGCAAGCAATCAAATTGATTAAGATTTTTCATAAAGATATGATACGGAAATTCAATGGTATGTGGTGATGTCATGCAGTATATATCTTAACTTCCTTCTAGTACCAATTTTTAGAAACAATGATAAATTTCGCTCTGACGGGCTATTTTTTAGTTAGCCCATCAGAGGTAACCAATTATGAAGCTCATTGCGGTCAGTCATGTAAGATTGCGGTACTAATACCATAATCAACACGATATTAAAACTTTTTTTGAGCCTGATTAAACGAAGTTCAGTTGCATTAAATAAACATTTTCACAAAATAATTTGTTTCAAAAAAAAAAGAAAGGGATTTCGTATCTTTTTTTCTGTACTAGTTTTGTTTGCTTATTGATTATGGTGCCGGACCGTTGTCGTTGAAGCAGCTACCTGATGTTTCACAGGCAGATGCTCCAGGAGCACCGAAGCCGCCACTTGCGTCATTGCCTACGCCGCCGTCGCCGCCAATTGAGTCACCGCCGATACCACCTGGAGCTCCTGTGCCGCCGTTACCACTTCCACCGTCAGTGGTTGCACATGCTGGGGCCGTACCACCTTGTTCACACGAAGATGCACCGTCAGCACTGCCACTTAGACCCAAGTTGTTTCCGCCTGGTGCGCCTGCTGCACCTGCTGCGCCATTACAGAAGACGTCCACTGCACCAGCAACACATCCGATGCCGCCTGCACCGCCAGTACCGCCAGTACCGCCTGCGCCACCGTCACCGAATGCAAGTGTTGCACCAGCGTCACCGCCTAGAGCGCCAACATCGCCTGCACTGCCACCGCTACCAGCAGCTCCACCAGAGGAACCGCCGCCAGATCCGGCAGCAGTACCACCGCCGTCGCCGCCGGCACTAATGCCAGCGTCGCCGCCATGTCCGCCGTTACCGCCTTGTGCTTCAATTTCAGCTTCAGCATTGCTGCTCGTTCCAGCATTGGTGTTGAAACAGCTTCCAGGTTCTAAGCAAGCTACTCCGCCTGCTCCGCCGTCACCGCCGATTGCGAGACCGCCGTCACCGCCTGTTCCGCCAATACCGATGCCGCCTGCGCCGCCTGCAGCTGCGTTGCCGCCGTTAGCGTCACCACCTGCGCCAGTTGCACAAGCTGGGGTTGATGCATTGAATACGCCTTCACATGCAGAGCCGCCATTAGCAGAGCCAGATAAACCGAAGTTGGATCCGCCTGCGCCGCCTGCAGCACCAGCACCACCGTCACAGTGGGCCACGCCAATAGCGGAAACACAACCGATACCGCCTGCGCCGCCTGCGCCGCCTGCGCCGCCGCTACCGCCGCTACCGCTTGCGTCGCTAACACCGCCACTACCAGCAACTGCTAGAAGCGCACCTGAAGCACCGCCAGCACCGCCAGCACCGCCAGTGGAACTTCCACCGTTGCCAGCAGTTGCGCTGCCGCCGTTACCGCCGCTACTGATACCGCCAGCACCAGCACTGCCACCGTGACCGCCTGTTGCCTCTATTTCAGCTTCTTTGTTACTTTTTTTACTGCTACTATGTCCTTTGTATTTACTGCTTGATGATTTCTTCTTATTCTTTGCATCAGCCATGTGACCATCGAAGGCCAGCGGGAGAGTTAAGGCTCCTGCGACCAAGATTACAGCTATGGCTGTTGCGAAGACAAATTTTGCGTTTGAATTCAACGTAATTATGTTACTGTAACGACGTTTATTTAAGTCTCACTGAAGAAAGCAACATAATATGTGATTTGATATATTTTGGGATAACCTTGAGTATTTCCCTTTTTTGGATAATACTTGAAAATAATACACTGCACGATTTGCAGAATGCCAACAACATCATTCCTCCGACCGTACCGGGGTACTATGGAAAACCTGATAATTTATGAATGACAGGGATTGTCTTCGGTCGATTCTTTATATTGATTGCACACAAATTATCACAAAAAGAACTTTTCGATACCCATATGGAGTTCTACTCTTGACACCCAATATATTACCAACGCTCGGAATGCATCCTCCTTTGCCATCGAGTATTATGTGATGGATGATTTTATTTATCAGCGACTTTAAATGTTTTAAAATATGACAGAGGTCAAGCTTAGTGGTTATTCTCCAATTGACTAACCTTATTTTATTTCTCTTGTGAATTATAATTTCTGTTTATGGTAACCATTATTTTGGTTCTTGCATGGCCACAAATCTGACTAGTATAAACATGTAGGTTACAAATGCAAGATTATGTTTTTCATATAATCAACTATTTGTTTGCTCCATAAGTATTACTTGTATTTTCCTAAAGTAAGTAGTTCAAATCTTCAGATTCGACATCATCGATAGTTACGCAGCTAGAACAAATTGGCAACATCTTATCTTCCAATAACGGGACAAAAACCCCTATGAATGTTGGAAATCGCCGAAGAGTCTAGTAATCAAATTGAAGGGAAACACGACGTTAGTTGATGCTCAATTTATTGGCGTGACAGTACGCTGATATTAACTTAATTTTTGCAGTATTTCTAATTCATTAATCTCCACTTGTATTATGTAGAGATTTCCATAGATGAAAGAGATCATCTGCAATACATTAAAAATGATTCTAAAATGATATCGGTATAAAGCTTCCTTAATTGGTAACAAATAATTGTTAGAATTCATCCTGCTGTCGCTATGTTTCGAATTGCACTGTGTCTAAATGAGTTACTTCGAATCGTTTGTACATTGGCTCACAATGCATTTTTTGAGCAGTCAATGTTAATAGAAAAAATGCCATAAAATAACGGTCATATTTGCTGCTAACTCTTTTAATTCATTTTCCGTTTATCCAGACCGCCGCTGTCGATGCTCTGGTTATTTGAGAGTTTTACTGCATCTTGCGATAGCCGTAGTTGCACTGCTTCCGCGTAGTTATGCACATCCTTTACGATTTTGTGCTTTGATTCTGGAGTTACATCAGCGCTTTGTTTTATTTTTTCAACTGAAGGGGTTGTATTTTCTATTTTTGATGGGCTTGGATTCTGAGGTTGATCCTGCTGTGTATCAACTTTCAGATCTTTAACATTGACTGTTACCTTTCCCTCATCTGTTTTGCCTTCACTATCTGATATGACATAAGAAAACGTATCTATCCTCACAAAGTCTTTAGCAGGATCAAATGTTACTGTCGCATTCTCATTTATGGTAACTGTGCCGCCCTTATTTGTTTCAGATACAGACGTTATCTTAATCTTATCTCCATTTGCATCCTTGTCATTATCTAAAATGTTAATCACAATGGGCTTGTTTATTTCAGTCACGATTCTATCGTCTCTAGCAAGTGGTTTATTGTTATCAGCGCTGTTTTTTAAGACTTCGTTTGGACGCTGATTAGTAACGGTACTGGAATCTGAAGGTGCAGATGTAGCCTCTGATCCTCCAATATTAATACCAGAAGCTCCAACTTTGCCAAAGATATCCAACTCTGAAAGTTGTGCATAAATTTTTGAAGATCCAGGTTGGCTGTTGGTTACAGTTATCTTTACGTATCGAGCAGTTGAGTCGGCAAAGCTGTAAGTCTCACACGATTTTGTATTACCTTTACTTTTTCCCGAGTATATTTTACTGAAAGAAGAATCGTCAGAGGAGACTGAGATTTCAAAACTGTACTGACGTGAAGTTCCATCAGCCCAAGCAAGACTTATGCTACATATAGTCTTTGATGCACCCAAATCGGCCCTTATCCACGGCTTGGAAACAAGTGTTGACAACCATTTAGTGTTGTAGTTGTTATCTATTGCCTTTGAGGGACCTGCGCTAGATGCTCGACTACCGCTAGACGTTATTTTGCTGCTGCCAATGACTAAATTGTTGCTGCAAGAACCAGACGATGGTGGCGGGGAAGGAGGAGGAGATGGTGGGGGAGATGGCGCGGCCGCAGTGGTAAAAGACCACGTCTGGGCTGGCGTCATGGTATTACCCGCATTATCCTTCACTCCTGTTAAAGTTGCTGTGTAAGATGTCGAAAACGCTAGTGACGATGAAGGGCTAAAAGTAGCCTTAGGATTATCAGTACTAGCCAAGGATACGGTTCCAGCGACCGGTGATTCAGCGTTATTTTCCAGAGTAAATGTGGATGAAGAAATGGTAGAGGCCTGTATTGGTTCGCTAAAGGTTGCCGTTATAACAGAGGTAATAGCGACATTTGCCGCACCAGCGAGCGGAGTTATAGCTGTTACGGTTGGAGGTGTAATAATATCAAGAATATAGATTTATTTCTCATTGTGCAAGTGATAAATTGTCGTACGAATCAAATTAAACGTAAATTCAGGTCCGATATAATTTTTGATATGCCAGGACCATGAAATTGTGCTAAACTAATCCTTGACCCATCGATCCGTTGGAATAGTACAAATGTTTTGTTCGCCTACATTGATTCACTATTTTTTAAAAAAATCAAAAGTTTGGAAGAAAAATAAGAAATGAAGAATGATCATTTCAGATTTAGATGAAAAACTAGCTAAAAGCATATATATATTTAGTTCGTACGTAGAGGCTAATACAACCTTCATCTTATTGTTGATCTTTTTGACTTGTTTGGGAAAGTCTGTATCTTGCTGGCTTGTTCGATCAACTAGGACAAGTGAAAATTGGTCCGGGCTGCTCCTTATCTTTTCAACAGCCGACAATGCGTCGTTGCAAATTATCGTCTTGAATCCCCCATTCTCCAACCCCGCAGCGAATAGTTCTGCTATGTCCGGATCATCATTGACAATCAAAATTGCCCCGTTCGACAATACCCAGTAGTAGTTATCATAATATTTAACGGTCAAAAGACGAAGTTCCAGGACTCTCAAACGGGCGCAACTCTAATCGGAATAGATGCCGATTAGACCTCTATCATTGTTAACGTCACGTACTACTTTGAAGCCTTGAAACCATTGAGAACCATGTGCCATAGTAAAAAACAAAGAGAAATGGACAGTAACGATTCATCTAACAAAATTGAGTCTGACAGACATATCCCTACTATCGATTCGGATTCAGTTAATAGAGCGGTTGAGAGATCTAGCAGAGACAAAAATTTTATCTCCAATGCAGTACAACAACTGAGAGGATTAAAGTTTCCAGCATATGGGTCACAAATTATTGATTATCTAAGAAAGAATTCTGCTGATGACGAAGTACTGGCTTTATACTTATCTTTGAACGATACCATGCTGTATCGTGACCAATACCATGTTACGAAAGCATTCGAACAAAACAACCCATCGACTAAACAGGAAAACCAAATTACTGATCAGAAGAGGACAAATTTAGACGTCCCCAAAGTTAATCCCGTCCATATGCGTAAGGACTATCCTAAAGTACCTGCAACCGCTACAAAGGATTACACTTGTGACCTTTGTGGTAAAACATACCAAACCCCAGATGACTTGGTCCATCATCAAGAGTTTGAATCCAAAGGAAGATCAAACAGTAGAAACGCTAACATCTGAGCGAAGACCTCAGTTTAGATAAATGACAAATAAGTTATGATGATATATTAGACACATTAGAAGGTTAGTCGGTAAGCGTTGGCATAATCTCTGACGATTTTATAGGGTCAACCATCTGAGGAGTTGTTTTAACGGGATTTGACAATAGATTTGTCTTGTTGAGATCGGTAAATACAGTTTCCGTTGTAATGTTTTGTGCTGGAGAAATGGGTATGTTAGTTAGTAGATTTGTTCCGCCGGTTTTATTTACAGGAAATCCCGCGGGAAAAGAAGTAGTTTTTAGTAATGAGCCGTCTGAAGAGTACACCTTCATAACTGCATTAATTTTCTGACCGATAAGAGTGGGGTCGGTTACAGAGTAATCAACAGAGACTTTGATCTGATAATTACCTGTGTCATTAAGTCGAGTAAATTGGCTATTATTCAATTTGATAGAAATTTCTCCTCCCGTATAGGCGGAAACTTGTACCAGTGTTCCAGCAGCAACTATGATAGCAGCAAGCAAAATTGAAGTCTTGCTTTTTGTGCTAAAATACATTTTATACTAAGTATTTCGAAACAACTCTGATTTATATATATATTATTTATTTTAGACTAAAGATTGAAAAGCGCTTGATCTGATATTACAATAGAAGACAACAGCAGTTAATGACGTTATTGACAGGAGCGCTACATGCTTTCGAATAGTAAAAAAACACTTTAAAGACAAAAATGTTGGGCTCAAAATATTGCTGACAGAAAAAGAGGAATTGGAAGATTTAATCGAGCAATATGAGGCTAGTATGAGTAATGCGACAAGTTTGCGTGTTAGAATTATGGAGATAATAAATAACGAAAAGTACATTGATGACAAATACAAGGAAAATATAATGAGAAGAATATCCGATGCTACTGACGAGTTTAAGTCTTTCATCGATGAAGAACGCGACTCATAGGAAATATACGGTATAATATTCAGAAGAACAAAATAATGTGGTAACAGATTAGATCCTTTTCTTATCTGCCAATTTTGAACGATGCCACCCCGTTGTCCTGACTCTATATTTGCATTCCCCGCACTTCAAGATATCCTTGGGATATTTGATTTTACATGATAATTGTGCTAAATATAGAATTTGTATATTATTAGATTCCATTAGTCGGTAGTAGGTCAGTAGTATGTCAATTCCATATGCATATATTATTAAAGTGACACGGTCAATTCGGTGCATGAACTGAATGGCTGGAATTCCTAATATCAGGTTTGTGATTAAAGAACGGAGAGAACAAGTAGCAATTTTACTTTCCCAATCAATAACCGAGACGGAGATTGCTATACGGTTTTAGAATTAGCATTATCATTAATAAAATGGAAAAATACCGGTCATTAGTAAGCTACTTCTGGTCTTTATCAACATCATGTTTTAGCTTGGCAACTTCTTTCACGCTATCTATTTGAATATCATCACTACGGGTTATCAACCGCGAGAGCGTAGGATGCGTTTCATATCCAAGGCTTAAGGCTTCTTTACTTTTTCGGAGAATAGAAAGTGTCAGGTGATTATCAGTTAAGACTTGAGCTAGTTCCTTTGCAGTTTTTAGCTTCGAAAAGAATCCGATATCGTCACTCTCCTCTCCAAAATTGAAAAACGATGCATCAGTAATATCAAGTAATACTTTATCACCTTGGAATTCTAATGAGAATGCTGGCGTATCATTTGTCTTGACGGTGAGACTCCCTTTAGGTAATTTTAACAAATTTATTAGGTTGTTAATTATTGGGTCTACTTCAGTTAGAAATTTGTCGGACATGTTATACGTGAGTTATGAACCGTCTTTGTTTTCCAACTGACTATGTATTACAACCTTGCCATTTATGATCCACTTGGCGCTTCCCAGCTCTTGGCCATTAGGACCAGTTGCCTTCGGCACATTAATTTCCAAGTTGTCAAATCGATAAGTGATAGAAACATCTTTGCCAGTTATTTTATCGACAAGTTGTGTTAACAGTTCTGCCCATTGACTGACATTTTCTTCATGCGCATTGTCTTTGTTTTCAATGTCCTTATTTCCGGAAGTTCCCATTCTAACATCTATAATGCATAATGATTAATAAACGTCTAAGAGATCAGTTGTTCAGTCCGCTATTCTGCCTAAAGATAGTATACCATATCGAGAATCGGAGTTTAATCAGCATAATCTGGCTAGAGGTCATGTCAGAAAAACGACAAGGGGCAGATATTCAAAGCTACCTCCAGCCGCTCTTATGCCTGGTACATTCGTCACTGCATTTACAAAGAGTACAGTTTTACTGGGAAAATATATCAGTCGACAGCGCCAAAATAAACTGGGAGAGAATTAAGAAAGAGAATAAGAGGATAAGCATTTCCATGTGGAGTGGTGATGTTATGTATATGTCGATCCATTAGTTGATTTTGAAATTGCATGCTGACAAGCCAGTACCTGATGAAGAAAGATAAAGGAAGATTCCGACCTGTCAGCAATTCATTAGAGTCATAAAAATATTAAACAGTTCAAAGAGCCGGATGTCGGGAGAAAAACCCTCCTCGATTTCCTTCGCTTAGATATCTTGCATTAAAAGAGAGATTTATTGAACACGGGAGCGTCTATTTGGCTCCTACTCCTTGCTTGATTTCGCTGGTAATATTTCCTATGACATCCGCAGCACCGCCGATTATCTTTTTAGCGAATTCGCCTGTCTTGTTTAACAACGACCCTCCTGCGTCAGTTAGATTCTTTCCAACCGAAGACATGGTTGAATTAGCCGACTGGGTTACATTGTTCATAGTGCCGGGTATGTTACCTGTCTGGTTCCTTGTTGCATTCGATTCGGCTGACATTTTTTCAGCTAGGGACATATTGGAATTACCAATAGAGGTATTGTTAGCAAGTATTTCACTATTGTTACCGAGAACATTACTTAATTGCTGGGCGCTACCTATCAACGATGTATTGCGACCTAAATCGCTGCTATTATTGGAGGTCATTGTTTGGTTCGCAGATTTTGCATTACCCACTGAACTGGATACATTTTTTGCCACTTCAGTCCCCGTTTGATTCGCAGCCGCAGTCGTATTTCCAACCGCGTTTGACGCATTGATAGTTAGGTTCTGTGCTATTACACCTCTTGTGGTTGATTCAACTAAAAGAATTGAAAAAGCTAGTGCTATAAGAAAGATTCCAGCAACAAAGCTGAAGCCTCTGATTTCTTTGATGTTGTTCATCGAAGTTAAAAATGCAATATAGATTATATCTATTTCAGTTTGTAAGACCCACACCCAAATGTCCTGCTAAATAACTATGGCTCGGCTCGTGCTAGTGGAAGGGAGGGATGAAAAGGAACTTTAGATATTAGTCTTGTCACACGGCTATGGCATTAGCCTTGGATTGAGTATCAGCCCAAAACCGCTTCTACGCTGATAATGCCTACCAATAGAATCAAAATGGTAGGTGCACAAAAATTAAAGGGATTGAATTTCTTCTATTAGCACTGGGTGCTCTGGCAGGAGCCTTCCTCAGATACAAGATGGTATCATCACCACTATGTGTTTGCAGCGTTACCACTGCCGCAGACGGAACCAAAAGCAAGAATCATTGTTTAGCTTCTCTGACTTAAACGGTAAAACCAGGATATGGGATAAAAGAGGCCAACACGGTTTCTTTAATCATATTGTAGGATTACCAGTCAAAGACAACGTAGAACATCCAATCTATGATTACGAAAAGACACTCTAATGAACTCCAACGGAGATTTCAACGACAAACATCTCTGGGTAAAGAAGGCCACAGGGTTGGGCCTCACTGAATTCATGTTAAGATTAATGGCCTGGCTATGCACACATAAACAAACAAACCATTCCGGTAGCAATGGGAACAGTCAGATGTGTATAGTGACAGGACCTAGTATCGAAATTGCCACTAAACTAATAAAGCGTTTGAAGGGAATCTTCGATACAAAGTTAGGTCTGACTTTTAACGACAAAGAGACACATCTTCCGTTAAATGGTTCCAGTATCGAGGCATCCATCAAATCATATTGACTCTTTCAGGGCCCTAGAGAATCCTAAATTCATTCTATTAGACGAAGGTAATTTCTTTCGTAAGTCTGAACAAGAAGACGTTAGGTTTGTAATTGAGCGCTATATCGGAAAGTCGGACCCAATTATAGCGATGGTATTTACTCCTAATGCGGACAAGAGATAGACAAGTCAAAGAAGTCTCTCGTTTGGTAGAGAGTACTACTTACAATATCTGGCATTGATAGGCAACACGTTCCACATGGCTGACATAGAAAGAGCGATTGTACTGAGCGACAAGTACAAGATAACCAATACATACGCACAAAAAGCGATGGGCATCGACCCTGGCTTCGGTTCTTCTCCTTTTGGCATCGTAATAGTACAGTTCAGTGACGGAGTAATTGAAGTACTGTATGCAGATGAGTTCGAACGTCAAAGATATGAAGACATGTATAATTAAACAACGTTGCCGACATGTATAATTCATTTACCAATATCAAGAACATATTCGTCGGTGCTAGTTCTCCGGAATTGATAAGTTTGCTTAAGAGAGAAGTTGCTAACGAACGCAATAACTGGCTATGTTCAGGAGTAAATGTCATACTGTAAGAAGCATCACGCATATCAATAGATACATGAAAGTTATTGCGGTCACGTTTATCAACGGAGGGTAAGTACATGCTCATTCATACAAAGGAACTATTAGAATTTGAGATTTCACAGTAGCCAAAAACCCCAAATTCGAGAAATTAAAGACTTCCTTACCTGCGGTTATCAATGATGACTCAGGAAAGTTGGACAAAGAAGCCACCTTATATGATAACGTATTAGATGCCTTTAGATTGTCGCTACAGATGTTCAAATTAAAGGAGAAAGAAAGCGATACGGTACTGCATGCAACCATGGATTAAAAGAAGGCTAGAGGTCGCGTTTGGTGAAGTCTACAACCTCCAGCCTGTACAAATGAACCGGTTTAGGTCCTACAACGCACCGTCTAACAAACTATTTCATAGTTACGCCATATTTGAAAATTAAAATACAATTGTAGATAATTATCATGCAATGGCCGAAAAGAAAGAACGATTAATTGAAATTTCTAAAAGAATCTTGAATATCAGGCAATCTTTTAGGTATTTACCCATAATTGTTAAGTAAAGTAGAGTCCGATTGTATCCAATGGCAACGCCAATATTCGAAGAGCAAATAGTACGAACATTGCAATGTCACTACTGTAAAAAATTCATAAGCGTAACAACTGTCCCCGACTTCATAGGCTTCTGTAATCTCAGTTGTGCTGAAAAGTGGAAAAAAGAACAGGAGTAATTGAAAACTAAAATACGGTCATTAACTTAATTATTGTTATAATCGTAATTGTTGTCCTCCTTAGGTTTCTATTTGGTGTCCTGTATATCGTTCCTTCATCTATGGATCACCATGTGAACATGTTAAGGGACATTGTTTCGCAATCAATAGTTAATGTAGTTCATGTCAAAGGAGGATTGTTGTAATAGGTTTGGTGATAATATACTCCTTAGCCAACGGTTTCGAACATTGATTGTGTTGTAATGAAGCGAAGAAAAAAAAGAAATTCACTTAATTCCGGTTGTACAATCCTATTGCCATTAAAATTTATTAAGATATCAAATTTAATCAAATTACGGAATCGATAATAGTTCTAATCCAGTTCAGCTTACTGACATATAGGCAAACGGGTTGGAGGTTGTTTTGAATATCTGTTCCCTCCTTTCCGTTTATTTTATATCAAGAAATAAAAATTAAGCAGGATCTTCGTTCCCTGCTTCCTCTTCGTTGCCGTTAGGTTCTTCTGGATTATCTGGCGCAGGTTCTGGTGTCGGTTCTACCCGCCCAAAAGTCCTTCGATGCTGATCTAATTCATTATCTGTAGGATTCATTGAAATTATTATGGCACCAAAGAATATCTGGTTTACATCGTGATACAAAAATTTCGACGGTAGAATAGCATTCTATCATTGCTAAATAGTGAGGAAGGATTACATATTCTTATCTCATATTAAACATAGTCGACCATGAGGGCTTTGACATTATCAGACTATCAATTCATCCTTTGTACCTTGGTTGTAGGAGCAATAGGTCTTATGGGTAACCACTTGATTTACGCATTGCCTCTTCCCGCAAACCATACATTAACAACCAAACTCACTGACACCCTCAAATTAATTACCTCGAATGTGTCCACCTCGATACAAAGTGATATCGATAAAGTGATATCAGATACTATGGATATAACGATCAATAGTGTAATGAGTCAGTTAAGTAATGCAACTATCCTTGGGAACAATGACGCGTCATCATCACAGCCCAAAAACCCGTCAAGCATAGACCTTTCGGATGTATCTCTGTCCAATGAGTTCGCACCGTTGGAAAGGTAAATCAACCGACAACAAAGGACACGAACAGATTCAAAGGAATGAATCAAAAGTAAGTCTACAGAATCAAACCTAGTGCAAATTTGCAGCATCGGAAATATTTGGAGACAGTCAGAGCTCAGTAAAAAAGAGACGATTTGGAAGTTTAGATTACTTGTTCAGTTCTCCTTTTTCCACTTCATTCTCTAAACAGTTCTTTAGCATGTCTAAATGTTCTTGTTTATCCTGCTTGATGTTATTCCATACTTCAACTAATTTGGTTTTATTTTCTCTCTCCGCGTCGGCGATATACGTGTCAATAGTGGAGTGAAGAAAATCAGCTTCTCTGCCTAATGCCACCATGACATTGTAAGTTGAGTTATCGAGTCTCGTGTTTTCACTTTTTTGTGACATGACATTCGTTGTGCAACAAATGTAAAAAACATTATACAATACTCGATAATCACAGAAACTGACGCGGTCATATCAATTACTTAAAATGCGATTATAAGAATTGTTGATAACAGCTTAATGCCGCATTGTAAGGCAATGATCCTTTGATTCATCTTCTGAATTAAATGCTGTACCACAACGATTGTAAACGTAATTATATTTCATAAGGCTGTACTGTAAGTTTCAATTCATTAATATGACTTTATCTTTGTGATATTCCATCTTTAATTTACATGAATTGAAGATCATAAGATAATTTATGGAAAGGAAAAAACCCATAAAAGTAAGGCTCAGTCAAGATACAAATAAAAAGACTCGCGCCTGCGACTCGCAACGCCTATTTCAATTGTTTATCTTAAAATTGCTATTGGTCTATTGGGTGCTTGGATTAACAATGTACTTTGTCCTTTGATCAAAATCTTATCAATGTCCTGATTTACAATGTTGGGGTTTAGTTTAATATCTATAATAGTATCTCCACCATTGGTAACCCTCATTGTTTCCTTCAGTTTGAAACTTTGTACAAACTTGTCTTGAGCATTGGAACTTTGATTATATTTATCTGCGTCGTAGATGCTTGTTCCCAGATCTATCCCTATGATCTTTCCCAATTCGAGGAACCTCTGTTGATATCTCTCTTGTAATAATACATTTTCCTATAACTTTTAATAAAGGATACAGACGAATTTTTGCTTTAGCTCATTACTATATGCTTCATAAAATAGATACCTGAAAGTCTTGAACCCTTAGTGTATCGGATCAAAACAAGACCGCAGTATATGGTGAGGTATTGATGGATGTGATAAAAAATGCTAACATAACTATACCGCCAGACTTACATTTAACTACAGCAATTAGAAAAAATTGCTGATGAGATTGTAAGTGATGGAATATCTTGTTTAATATGTATACTTTAATTTCCCGGTCTACAATCTGGCTAAAAAGGAGATTGATCAAAAATAGTTTCTAATATGAATGCGATATATATATTCTCGAAATATTTCAAGAGACTTTCACAAGCCTGTAGATATTCTGATATGAATCAACAAAAACATAGTCCACCTTTTTAAATCTGTCTTTGCAGCGGCAAGTTTTGGCTATCATTTGACCGGGCACGATCATGGAGGACCAAAATGCCGCATTAGTCTGCTCATTTCAACTCCGTCATTGACATCTAACACATCCATTCCTTCGAACCGATTTTCAGTTGATCTTTTCAATTTAGCATCATCACAGAGCAAATATTCGCATCGTGTCACAAAAGCGGTATAGAGATGAATGGCGTCATCTGCCGAAACATGAAGTTCTACTATAAGGTCACGAGATCTTTCTACTACAATAGGATCCAGTGGTATGAATGTGACATGTCGAGAAGACTCCGACCACGTCACAAAGTCCTGAAAAAACTTTGCAAAGATCATTTTCTCTTGTTCTGATGCAATTTCCTTTCTTGTTATCTTCCTGTCAATTGCGGCGAAGGTTTCATTAATCACCTAGACAGATAGTAAGATTTCTAATCGACCATCGTAAGCCAACTGAAGTAACTGGTTTACTACATCAGTACCCGGTTCTCTGCTAAACGCCTTGACATACACAGAAGTATCGAAATAGATTTTTTTCACTCATCATTCTCCTTCTCTCCTACCTTGGAGTATTTCCTCAGAAAGAGACTTTTTTAAATTCATCAGAGTCTCTCTTGTTTTGCGTTTATCGGCGAGTGATAAATCTATGTCAAGCCTTTTAGCCAATTCTCTTAGTTCTTGCCAGTTTCCTGCCATCCATATCCAGTATCTCTATGTCTGGGCGCTTTAAGGTAGACAACTTATCCTCTCTTCTCAACCACTCCGTAAAATTGATAGATAGTTAAAGGTTTTCGACTTTTTGTAGAATTTAATAGACAGAATGGAATTATACACTATCATCCTCATAAAACTCATTCCATATAGTTACTTCGGCCAATTTTCACGCTCAAACCTTTCATATTCTGTGCTTACGGCCAATTGGTAGTCATGATCGTTGAATCTATAGTGTTTGGATGTCGGTACACATAGAAGAGCTGAACCAAGTACCAGATTTCACAACAATGTGGTGGAGAGTATCAAGAATCCACGTAGAGTTAGATCCATCCGTAAATCTAAACAAGGACGTAACGATAGCAACTGATTCTACAGGAATCAAGGTATCAAACAGAGGAGAATGGATACGTCACAAATGGAGATCCAGAAAGAGAAAGGGATTTATCAAAATACACGTTGCTGTTGACACAAGATCAAAGCAGATTGTATCTATGAAAGTAACAAAAGAAGATGTAGGTGATGGAAGAATGCTCAAATCTCTGGTAAGAAATACCATCGCCACTCAGACAAATATAAAAAGAGTACTGGCTAATGGAGCATACGACTCCAAGAATAATTTCCAGTTTCTCCATGACAACGATATAGATCCTGCAATCAAGGTCCGAAAGAATTCTTCCATCAAAAGCATGGGCTGCTATACCAGAAAAATGCGAGTCTTACAGCAGCTAGGTTCAGCCACCAACCGATGGTCATGATAGATCCACCGAGTCTAGATAAACCTATGCGTATACAAGTTTGTCGCCGTTATGAAATGTGCTAAGAACGGGTTTGAATAGTTGCTTCTATCTATTTTGTAAGTTAGTTTTGATTTCAGTTAGTAACGTTGAAAGGAAAAAAGGATGCCGTAATTCCTACAGCCAGTAAGGTTGCCATAATTGAGGTTGGTAGGACATTCATTGTCTTCATTTGGAGATAGTTAGGAGATAGTTTCTACTAAAGGTTAACGTACTAATGAAAGATCCAACCCCAGAGACCCAAACCAATATTACGTTTAACGTCCTATTATAATTGAGTGCAAGAGTAAGTGCGATCACGTATTTTGTATTTGAATTCAACGTTCATGTGCAATTGCTTCTCCTCTTGCTCTTGCATTCATGTTTTTGTTGATTAGAACTAATATCCCCTGGTGGTGGCCCATATTTTTATTGCATTAAAAAAAAGACTGTGTATACATTCTAGATTAAAAGACTGTGTGACTCATTGCCGGTAAACGCACTAAGAAAAGGAAAATGAGTGATCTTGTTGCAGCAAATGCTAATTTTGTTGGATCCGCTGTGCAGACAGTTACAGTTACAGCCAGCTGTTGATACTCTCGACATCCACAAAAGAATCCATAAATGCCAGAGTCTAGCATAACAGGCCATTACTGGAATCTGACTATGTTTCACATGGTTTCATGCTCATATGCTGTTTAACATCGTTACTCAATTGGTACGGTTAGCCTCATATTGGAGACTTGTGATGCAGTCAGCAAATCAAATTTATCATCAGCAACTAACTTGGAGACAAATCTCTCTATGCTTTGTTTACCATCGAAATTGTAAAAATCTATCACGACAGGGACATCAGATGCGGGAATCCGTAAGCTGTCATTGTTTGCGAAGCTTGATCCATTAAATGATTGGAGATCATAGCGTATAAATTGACGGTTCTGGTAAAGGTTGTAATGGTCTTTGTAGGAAAAGTCAGCAACAATACCAGAACTGGTGAGAAGTGAATATATATTTTCATCAGTAATTCCGTAAGGAGCCCTAAACAATTTAGAGGTAAGATGACCTGCTTCTTCTACAGCCCTCTTACCATTTTTAACCTGTTCTAATTGAATGGAATAATCAAAGATAGATGGAATGGCCCTGTATGAATAAGTTTGAGTTCCTACATCAACACCCTGTTCAAAGGAATTTACGCATATTGGATACTCGTCTGCAATAATACCTGTTACAAATATAGTGGAGGGAAGATTGTATTTTTCTATAAGCGGTGACAAGTCCTTGCACCACTCCGGGAGATTAGAATTATTAACGATATTAAATACCACCATGATACTTGACTTATCTTGCTGAGCAAAATGTTTAGGTGAGAAAACAGGAATTACAAGCATTACTCCTACAATTATGATCGCTGAAATGATTATTAATCCTAGATGTTCTGGTTTCATATCACCGCGTAGTAAACTCCAATCAAGCGTTAATAATCTTATTTAGCTGACAATGCACGTTTCATAAGCAATAAATTACGGCTCGAGTTTCTACGGAGTTATTCATCGACTTACAATTTGCTCCGCATTTCTGATTGCTGTGATTTTCATAAATTATTCGGCAGCTTCTCAATGCAACTGTGTGACGTTTCGGTTAGATGATGTTCAGGACTTTTATCTAGATAACGTTCAGATAGCCATTATTGATACATTTACCGAAAGCGGGTCTAATCTCACTCTAGGAATCATAGGGAACTATTTTGGAAACGATTCAGATCTTGTTACCTCAGTCAAACACGCAGTTTTGAGAAATAACTCTGATTCAGTAATGGAAATTGGAAATCACGGATGGAATCATGAAAATTTCACAGGCCTGACGCTGCGTGAACAGGAATTGTTGATAAATCAGACAAATTCAAAGTTATATAGCATTCTCGGAATCATGCCCAATGTATTCATAGCCCCGTACGATGAAATTAACAATATTACCCTTAAAGCTCTGAAGGAAAGTGGCGTTCATGTTGCTAGTGCTGGTTCGGAACAATTTAAGAAACCTTTTCACGATACGAACTATGGTTTGTACTTTCTGCCTAGTACCGTCGCTACTGGCCAGTTCAATTCAACTTCGCAACTCTTTGAACACAACTCGTTCAACCAGACGATGCATGAAATAAGAGACGGTATTAAGGATAATGGAATATCTGTAGTCACTTTACATCCAATGGATTATTCACTGAGAAATGGATCGGATTACATCAACAGAATTAACGGTACCCAGATCGAAAATTTGCGAAATCTGTTAGACGACTTGAAGGGCAGCGGAATAAAGATAGAAACTATGAGCGCCGCTACTCAAAGACGGTAATTAAACTAAGTAGATGGAGAAATATCATCCATGATATTTTTCTTAATGATTTTCCAGAATGTTTAATTAAGTGAGACTGCCGCTAGATTTTGAGTATATTGGTGGATTTTACGTAATGAATATGAAGGTAAGGAATACGTGTCTAAAGTTCTCGTGTATAACTTTCGTTTTGGATTCTTCAAAGTTAATTTATGAAACTACGAAGCAATAATAATAAAAAATAAATAGAGTTGTAACTTGATGGCTATCACTAAACCTAAGCGTTCTGATCGTAATAATAGCCTAAAATCGGGGAAGCTGCAGGAATCGGAGCAAAGCCCCAACAGGAGCGTAAGAATGGAAGTTGGCAAAAAACATCTCATTCTGCGTATTGTGATGCTATCAATTATGGTATCAATAACCATAGTAAATATCTATGTAGGTCTTACAATAGCCAATCAGTTCGTTATATATTCCACAGTAATGCTCGTACATTTCACCATGGTATTAGCAGTGGGCTGGTTTTACTTCAAGAATCCAGCAAAAAACAGAGCCGGAAACAATCTGGTCTCAATTATAATTCCAATATACAACCAGAAGAAGATGATTGAAATTGTCATAGATTCCATTTATCGGTCTAGCTATAGTAACATGGAAGTTATCGCCATTAACGACGGAAGTAATGATGGCACTGCGGAAAAATTAGACCTCCTTTCCAAGAAGTACTCGAATCTCAAGGTCATCAAGAAGAAGAATGGCGGGAAGAGAAAAGCAGTCGCCACAGGATTTTATTCCTCGTCCGGAAAATATGTCATAATAGTGGACTCTGACAGCGTCCTGACAAAGACAGCTGTCGAGGAAATAGTTAAAGCTTTTGATACCGATCCTGAAATAGGGGGCGTAGCCGGACATGTCAAGCTGTGGAACGCAGAGAAGAACTTTCTTACCAAGATGCAAGACACTTGGTATGATTATTCTTACAATATCCTGAGAAGAACTGAAAGTGTATTTGGTAATGTTATGTGTTGTCCAGGTTGCCTTTCGGGATACCGTCGTGAAGCAATAGAACATTTTATGCCTTTGTGGGGGGAGTCAAAAAACCAAAGTGATGACGGTATGCTTGCAAGTTACAACTATGCTCCTGTAAAAACTAAGTTCTCCCTGCTAAAGTCCAGCCTTCAGGAAGATAGTATGTCTGGCGTATCTGAAAGTCTGCTGAGATCGGGGGCAAAATTCGACGACGCTGAAGACCGTCTAATGACAGCCCAAATACTCCCGAAATGGAAATCAGTCTATGTGCCAAACGCCCTTTGTTACACTGAAGTACCAGAAACAGTCCCAAAATTCATACGGCAAATGCTAAGATGGAAAAAAGGATATCTCCGAACGAGCCTCTTTGTAAGTTCGTTCTTCTGGAGAAACTCGAATCATTTCCTCATGAGATTAATATACTATATAGAATTATTGACGATGTTTACAGCACCACTCATCATGATTACAGTTTTCTTGTATGAACCCTTAGTCTTGAATAATTTCTCTCTTCCTCTATTTTTCTTGGCAGGAATACTGGCGTCTGGTCTAGTTCAGGGGTTAGATTACAGATGTAGAGATAAGAACTCGCGGTATTGGATGTACCAACTACCAATGTCTCTATTTTCTAGCTTAGTCCTTACATTCTTGCTAATCCCTGCTTTGTTACTCATAAGAAGAAACAATTGGCTTACTCGATGACCTCCACACCTACTTGACATATGAAACTTCTTCGTCTGCAAGCCCTTTCTCTTCCTCTCCTTCTTTTGTGCCATCGTCATCTGGCGAAATCATTTTTCCTTTCCTTTTCCTTCGCAACTTTCTCACTTCCTCGAGAATTTCTCTTAATTGTTCCTCAGAAATTTTTGTTGTTGTTATTGTAAAATATATATGAAGAAAGAAAGCGAAACACCTAAAGGTCATGTTCCTTCATAAAATAATAATTGACATTCATTGACCTTAAGATAACATAACTACGCAAATTACATGAAGATGGTTGGTGGTTAAATGATAGAAAACATACTGCAGTTAAAAGCTCCGTATATCAGGTCAAAGTATAAGGTAATGATATCAGATTAGTTCGCATGATGGCAGGATAGATCTATCCTATGCTGTATAAAGGACTTCTGACCGTAGATGCCTTTTCCATCCATTTTCCAGTGGCTGTAAAATATGGTTATTTATCCCTCGAATCCTGCATGAATTGCAACAGATTTGTGTGAATGGAGGTAGCCTATGTCACATAACATTATGCAGATGTCTTACGACTGTGTCGAATAGTAGACAGACTTAAGTGTCATTACTTCCAATAGGATCAATGTTAGTTAGATACCTTCATAGGGAAAACCTAGAAGTAGATGGTCTGCCATTGTAAGCATATCTAAAATAGAAACACTGATTCATGAGAACGAAAATGCGGTTATCGATAAGAAAAATTTCTTGATGTGCGGGTCATGTTTTTGGTGTGTCTCATGTTTGACAGGATTCAGAACTATCGTACTTTGTCCTTCGTGTGGCAATAATGAAATGCAATTGATGCCTATTTCAAACTATGGATCTTACAAGTTAGATAATGATTACATCAATGAAATGGTCTCAGAATTGTGGACAAGCCAAGGCGGTGATATTATAAGGTGAATATCGCTCATGTAGAAGAAAATTATGACATAGTAGCCAAAACTTGTGGATGTAGGGACAGTAAGAGAAAAGTAACATATTCGTTTGTGGATTCGTATCACAGTCTTTGCAGGGATAAAAAGGACATAATATTGTCAGAAATACAAGCCTGTGAAAAATTGTTAAAATATCCAAGAGATGAAAATGACACAATTACTGTTGAAAATGAAATAGCAGAATTAAGGTTAGCGCTAGATCTATTACAGTAGAAATAGAATCAATATAATAAAGAGAAATTAGACTGTAGGAAACTAATAGCTGCATCAAACACCAACTAAACATAATTATCAAGAATGCTAAATTTTTCTTTGTTTTACTGCGCTTTCAAGGTAATTTTATCTTTCAAAATTCGTCAGGTTTCCATCTTCAAAAGATACAGTTGATTGTGGTGAGGGTGATGAAGCCGTTTATGTAGACGGCTTGGACGAGTACAAGAATTGTGAGCGGGTAAATGGATAGAGACAAAGTTTTATGATTTCAGACTTGGCTTCCAATCCAAAAACCAGATAACTGATAATTAGCTCGGAATGTACTCAGGCTATATTTTCATCGCGTTACCATTGAAAGTTTCTTATCAGTACTAAATATCTTGCTCGCTTTCGGTTTTTGATTTTTCAACTCAGAATATATACATAGAAACAAAGCAAGAAATGGGTACAAATGAAACCCAATAAGATACTATCAATAGAATCTGCCAAGAACTGAAGAAGGAAAATTATTTTTTAATGACCTGCAAGAGTATATGTCTTAGACATAAAGCAATAAAACCGGCAGAAAGAGGACGCTACATTTCTGGTCAAAAGCGTTGTCAGGTATGTTGTATTTTCATAATCTAGGAAGGATATTTTTGTCCATGCTGCGGATATCGACTTCGTACAAAACCAAGATATAGAAAGTACTAGTTAAAATTGGCCGTTCAATCACAACGATTACAAAAATAACTTGGTTTCTGCAATCTCCTTAACGCGACTGATTACGGTCGTTTTACCTACCGTTTACAATCAACTTTATCAAATATGAATTTAATGAAACATTATAGGGTAGGCAATGTAATAAAGTAGAAGAAAATGAGGTACAAAATTATGGAGACATATGATTTCAAATGTCGTTTATGCGAAACAAGATGGTTGAAATATACCGAAAATAACATTACCTGCAATAGCTCATTACACGACGATAGAAGACATAATTTTGATTTTAGTAAGCCAATTAAGGTACCACCGGAAAATCTATTTAGTGCGCCAAAAGTGAAAGAAGGGAAAATCAGTTTTCAATTAACTGTAAAAAATAATCTGTAAAAATCATCACATTCGTGACTAACCAGACAGTCCTGACAAATACAACTTGAGTGATAGAAACCTTCTTGAAAAGTTGTGCCACTGGCAAGGACATATTCTAACTAAACCTTGGAGACCCTATCTTTGTTACCTTTGGCGCCGCCTCGCTTTGTCGCAAACCAATTGAGACCACTCGATTTCTAGTTGTAACTATTAGTAATAATGAAACAACAGTGGTAATCTTTATTGAGACATAGTTAATGGTAATAATGGAGACTACTTAAGTATCATTTTTATTATGAATTGGAGGAGTTATTTGTCTGTACGCCAATATGCAAATTGTATCCTGATGTTCCATAAAATTAACATCGATGAGTTTTGTGCCGAAATAGGTAAAAGATCTGCATTCTATATTATATCGAATAATTGAAGCCAGGTTAGGGTGGCTTCTATCACTATTATAATTACGATTATTACGTTTTCTGTTCTTTGTTTCAATTCATATAATTCCAAATCAATCTCGAATCCATCATCATTTTGCTACTTCAACTTCGACTCCACATAATATGTTTTAAATTTTTGCAAACCTAAAAAATGTTGGCCAAAGTTGATCCACAAAAAGTTATCCACAACAACTAACTTGTGAGTATCAGTTTCCTGTTTTCTATATGGAACTGCTTGACAAAAATTTAAGGGACTCCGAGTAAAAGTTATTATTTATTGTTCCGTAGTTGCTGGCCCAATTTAGTTCCGATAAAAGTATCCACTTAAGGCCAGACTAATCTTGTGGGCTCGCATCACGTTATCACCGGCTAATTTGGCCCTGCGCTCCTAGTGGCTGATTCGTTTGATTTGTTGTCTGCGCTTGTGGTATTGGAAGCTGGAAGAAGGGAACTGCGCCACTTCCCGACGCATAGGGTAATTGACCATTCCATCTGTTGATGGCCTGCCACTGCAGATATTCAGGACTTGATCTCAATTGGCCTGTGATTATTTTTATGGCTTCAGATTCTCCACTGGCCTTTGCTATGTTTGCTCTGGCCGCGGCTTCAGCCTGTACTACATTTTGGTTTGCTATTACCCTTACCGCCCTCAAATTGTTCTGCTCTGTGAGAAACTTTTGGAAAGCAACTACCTTTTGCTCTATCTGGGAAGCAAAGGACGCTGAGAACTTGAAGTCTGTAATGAACACGTTTTGAACAAGTATATTGTTTGAGGTGAGAGTATTTCTAATGGCCTGAGCAATGACACCCTTTGCAGTCTCTCTCTTCGTAACTAGCTCCTCTGCGTTAAATTTAGCTACACTGGCTTTGACAGCTTCTTGTATAGTAGGTGAAATGACACGATCAGCATAGTTTACACCTAACAACTGATAAACCCTATTGGCCTCTTTGGGATCAATCATATAGTTTAATGCAATAACCGTTTGAACCTCCTGTAAATCGTTGGAGGCAGCCGACGCTTCAGCTTGGAATTTTTGTGTCCTCACTTCCATTTGTACTACCTGCTCAGCAAACGGAATGATGAAATGTACTCCTTCTGGAAGAACACGATTTTCGACTGCACCAAGATAAAGTACTACACCTCTATGACCTGCCTCCACAATTACGACTGATTCGATCATTACAATGATAATAACGATGAAAGTAATTAACACGGCAGCAATTTTTGCCATGTTCACACTCGGAAATCTTGAAATTCTGCCATAAGACATAATTAACTTGAAAGTTAATCTGGGCTTTCTATAAATCTTTACTTGTAACTAGCACATGTATTCATTCTTCCTTTTAAGGGAACGCTCAAAGTTCGAATGAGAAGGGATTTTATATTCTTCGTTAGGGCTTCACCTTCGCTCGCCAGTTTCCTTTCGAGTTGCTGAACCTCCGTAGTGCAAAAATATACTCCAAACTGGAACGGCGTCAAGATTAGTATTATAGTAGTTGAATCACCGTTTCGGAATAGAGAGTATGGCTTAGTGCTCCAGGTTTTGAAGATCAGATATTTACGGCTCGGACGAACTTAAACCGGATTTGCTAGCCAAACCCGTAAGTTACACACAAAGGATGAGAACTCATCTACTATATTTCTCAATATGAAATGCCAACCGAGGCGGATGAAGATGAAAGTCATAATATTTAATGTGTCCTCAATCACCGATAGAGATATCGATGACTTTGTGAAGTCGGGCGCAAAAGGAATAGTAAAAAAAAGTCAGTGTTTCTGGATGACCTAACCTTTGATATATTACGGTGACTTTGAGATTTGATGCCAGGTTTTTAAATTTTTAAAAAAGAAAAAAGGAGAAGATTACGGACAAGGGAACGTCCCTGCGAAATTTGAACAAAGGAATTGTCCTAATTCACTGGGATGTTTACTCGCATCAGGATCACCTGTTACTGCGCTTAGTACATTACCTAATCCTAATCTAGGCGTATCCTGACTTGAAGCATGATCCCCAAATGATTTTCCATCACTTTGGGCTGCGCCTGAAGTAAGTTTTCCCCAACCAGAAGGGTTGTCAGTTTGAGGGTTTGCAAATACATTTCCTGATGAGAACAAGATTGTTGCCAAGACGGCGAGGGTTGAAGCTATTGTTATTGCTTTATGTGCATTATTCATAGTTGTGTCTCTACCTGATTTGATTTTAGTGTATTGGATTAGAATGGAACATATCTTCTCTTACTGTGCCATTCACAAAGCAAGTTCCTTTTGTTGGGAAACTATTCCAAAGTAACGTAAAAAACATTAATTGTACTATTTTTCAGCCAAAGTGTCCATTTACCGAGATTCATAATCATCCTACTTAAGTTTCTGTTAGGAGTGCTTTTTTATCGCTCCAACGAGTACAGAAAGCCCAGAAAATACGCTCGTCCTGATTAAAAGGGTGTTTCCTGGTTATTCTTACTAGTATCCTTCTCCCGGAAGTTCCCTCTGGAGAGAACCGCTTGTAAGAAGAAGGCAGAAGAAGAGTCATGATATTCTGACGATAATATTATTTAACAGAAAATAAAATTATTTTTTTCCGCCAGCTAACGAAGCTACCCATCAGAGCGAAACTCAACATCATCATTATATTAACAACTAATCTTTTGGCAAGCTGCGCAGTAAACTGTATCTGTTGTTTTAATATCGCTCACGATGTCTCAGTAGTTACGCCATGTTGATGAATACGAAGGCAATTTGAATTAGTTTAACGAACTGCCTTTAATGAGACATAAAAAGGATTCTTAAATTCACTAGTTCGCTAGTTCGCTTGAGTTATAGTTGCATTTGTTTTATTTGGATATATTTTTCGTATATGTTGTCCTGTCTCACATTTTTCATCAGGATCATCCGATATCACTTGCGTTGTATACACTTTGTTAACTTTTGTGAAGTTTAGATTGGGATCTACATACATTACTGTGTTATTCTCAAATAAAGGCTTACCATGAGTACCGTATCTGGTCAGTACAGGGTTCTATTCGGTAGCAAGTTCAATTTCTAAAGACATCAAGCTTCGAAAAACTATAAGGAATCTGGTGTTAACTTAATCAAGTCTATTTGACAGCATGGGCACTGCCCAATTGCAGTTGGAAATGCAGGGACGAGTTTTAAAGATTATCAAGGAACAAGAAGAAGAAATTGAAAAACACGAGGAAATAAAACCATCTCTCACTGAAGATGATATGAAAAGTTACTTGAGTGAAGTAATTAGGGAAGTTAAGGCATCACGAAAATGAATATTGTCTCTGAATTTGAATGCAATACACACAGATGTGCACTTGAGGGAAGTTTTACTTTAATTATTGTCCTTTTCATTCTTCACCTTGACCACAGATTTGGTCACCTCCGGCAGCACCGTCTATTTTATCGTTACCTTCTCTACAGGCGATATTATTAGCCTGCCCATCTCCTGCCATCAAGTCATCATTGTCAGTTCCAGTACATGAAGATGTAGTAAAACATGGGATACGACTGAGCAAAAAGTATTGTCCTTTTGTCGTACCTTATTTTGTAAATCCAGATTCAGCGATGTTTGTTACCTTATCGGGGATAGTCTATGGATGGCTTCTGTGGGTTTTTTATGCTTGTACCAATCCATAAACCAATAACAGGTCTTGAAGTTTGGAACCATCCATTAGGCCATTACCCTGCGCTTGTAAGCCTTGGTGGCCACGCCGTATACGGCATTGCACTTGGCCTCGCGACAGCCTATTTACTTTGATGCTTTAAATTCTTCAATTCCTCAATCCAAAAGCCCAGATCGATTAACTTTTTTTCGGACAGTTAATGAACTAATGGAGATAGATAGCGGATTGAACGCTAACGCGACAAATTTAGCTCTAAAGAGATCTGATACTACAAAAGCGCTTCTCCAAAGTTAACACTAATAGGTTTTCGAAAATAAGAAACTAATAACAAAAACAAAAGCGCAGAGGAAATCCGAAAATTCGCTTATTCACGTTAATCCTCCGTGGACTTTATCCACTGGGAATGGTTTTTGGGTTCAATTATATCTGGTTCATCCTGAGCCAATTTCGAATATTGAGGCAGGATAATCGAACCCGGGTAAAGGATGACTGATGCACACGAGGTTATGCTTATGAATACTACTTTCCTCATTATCTTCATATCCATGACCTTTCCTGAAAATTTTTTTCACAGGTCGCTGAGGCGGACCTGTGAGATGATGAATTCGAAAACAGATCCACTACTACCGTGTTGCTGCCCCCCCTCTAAAGGCCCAGATAGCATGTACTACCGTGTTGCTGCCCTCCTCTAATACTACCGTGTTGGAGAACTGTAACTACGGGTGTATCTCCTTCAGCTCTATAGAGCCGAAGGCAATTATTAGATTGATAACCCTTCTAATGGCTATAATAGTCATTCATACCCCCGCGAATACTTTAGGCCACATAAAAAAAATGTTCTTATTCTATTTGGGCATGGTAAGTTTTAAATTAGGTAAAAAAGCAATATGAAAATTAGTCACCTGGACTGTGTTCAAGTGGAGTGGTAGACAATTCTTGTTAAATTCACGGGGAGTGCGAAACTATTGTGGATATAAGTATCAGCCTAGATGGACAAGACGATCGAATCCAAAGATACAGAATATATCATATCCTTCTGGCCGGACTCTGGCAGAGTCGTGGTATGCGCTACGAAAAAGCTGGCTTGGGTTCAAAATAGCACACAACAATGGCGACTTTGCTCGGATGAGACATTATGCGTCGTTTATAACAGAAGTTCAGCGTGAGATTGGCATAACGGTTACCAAGTTTGACTCTGATATTCTAGATGAGCAAGCTACGCCAAGTATTTTCCCGCAAACTCGTGATGCTGCTGAGGCGAAGAAAGAAGATAGCTCTGAGAGCATTATGTTAGACGAAGGGACCCAAAAAGATGATCCCGATTATGATGAAATCATGGGCGAGGCTCGAGCTGCATTAGAATCTATTGGTACTGCACCGCCGAGAGAGAAAACCTTCGCGACATACAAAGTCAGACCACGATCTTGCCCGGACATCCGAGAAATAAATGACCGTCAAATATTGGACGGCCACATAGTTCACGAAAAGTGCTCTTGCGATTTTCCGCCAACGTCAAGTGACACGCACCAAATTAGCGAGGAGGAGAGTTGTCGTCGACTTCTTGACAAAGCAGGAAAGATCAGCAAGGAAATATTGGGCTCGGCTCCCCCGGACGCAGAATCAGAACGAGAGCTTGATTTGAAAGTGGAGTTACCAATTTACACTGGATACGACCAGGATAACACGCCCGAAGAAGAAATCGAAAATGACAGAGGGGTTCCTGTACACCCTGCTATTCCACATTATAAAGAGATGTACGCACCACATTATGACAGAACCGATAGGTCATGTCCAGTACCCGATATACCCTCAAATATTGGATCTCACATTAACCAAGCAAGCAATAGTGCTTCTAGGGAGGAACATAATGCCTTAGAAAAGGACCATAAACGAAGTCTTCGCGCGTGCTATTTCAGAAGTGAGAGAAAGCAGTTGAAAAAGAAGATTCCAGGGATTAAATAACAAGAGGGCCTATAATTATTCAAAACGAATAATGCGTGACGCTAAGGGCCATCTGTAGCCACTAAAAGGCTTCACAAGATTTATAGACTGTTTGCATCGCGGCCTACTGCTACGAATTTATCATGCACATATCTATAAAACATATTAGATCACTACTTCCAAAATATTATTTAATGATACATAAAGTGTAGTTTTTGAAAATGTTTGATAAGTATTAATAGGTTATCTGATATTAGGGATAAATCTGTTCAGTCATCATGCACGCAGTATTAATTCTGATGTTAATATCTACAATATTACCCGTAAGTATCGCTAACGCTGCATTTCTGGAGGATTATGCGGACACCCCCTACCAAGAAAACATTAAACACTCCCCAGTGCATGAAATGACATTCACCTCATATATTTTCATTTACGTGCTTCACCATTATGCTACATGGACTGTTTCACAGTTAAATGCTGTATCATGACGTTTATCCACACTTCGTCATTACCATTGGCGCGTTAACCTAATCTATCAAAAGGAGTCTCATATTTGGCAGCCCGACAATGCACGGGATTACTACTACTTGTATTAAGAATAAGCTTAACACTGGCCAGTGACAGTTAGAGTTTGTGATGCTGATCCCCTGAAGGTAGGATCGGTCAAGTCAGCTTTTAATCGCCAGAACGTACCTTCGATCGGTGGCGGGTTACCCGGATCTAATTGCATAACTGATACATCATTGCTTGTCAGTGTGTCCATTTGATCGTAAGCCTCACTCTGGGTGATTGAATAGTGTGTTGCTCCTACATTCATCACAGTTGCACCGCTCCCCTGCCAATCAGTACCTCTTACCAAGACATCCGCTATTGCATCTCCTGGATTACTAAGGAATATAGCACGTGGTTGTTGCGTGGGGCTGGGACTTATCTCTCCAGGTTTAACACCCGGATAGTCTAGGGGGGACCCTGATCGAACATCCAGTCCACAAAAAGCAATGATCTGAACTGAACTCTGTACGTCCACTGCATGCGCAAGAGATAATGTGTTTGTAATTAGGGCAAATATACCCAAAAGTGGAATCAACAAGTAATATTTGTCTTTCATAGGGTATATTGCAATGTTTTATAGCAGTATAAAAACCTTATAGAAAACTCTTCTCATTTTGGTTGATAGACTTAATACATGCTCGCAAAAACAGAAATTACAATGTCATATAATGTACCCTTATACATAATATTATTTTTTTTAGTAGGTCTTGCAATAGGCATTACAGCGCTTAGCTCAAGTTCAACCCTAGCTCTTCAACAAATGGCTGGGCCAATAGTAGTCAAGATCAATCCAGGTGAAACAAAAACTTTTACATGGAGTCTACTATCCGAGAAAAATCAAACAGAGATGGTAAGTTTATCAGCAAATGGAGCTGGTTCTGAATTTCTTTCTTTTCCTAAAAAAACCAATCTTACTTCTAATGAGGTTGTTGGTGTTCCTGTCACTGTTGATGTTCCAACTAACTATAGCGGCAATTTGACACTTAATCCAAAAATACGCGCTACTGAAGCAATTCAAGATAACGGGAGTACTATATTGAATATTGAGATGGCAAAAGTCGTGTCTATTATGATAGATCGTAATACAACAAAAAACTCTATTAACACTACAAATTGATCCCATTTTTATAACGCGAAAATTTTTCAGTGTCATTCTCACCAGATACAGTACTTTAGTTATTTGTCAAGAATACTTGATTATTCGCTATTAGAGAGAAAATAATATCAAGTTCTCATGCGATTATTGATTTTCTTAATTTCTTGTCTTTTATTGGTAGTAGGTGTACTTATTTCAGAGAACCGTGAATACCACGTATATGCTCTAAATCCTTTTGGTTATCATGATTCGTTAATTACTAAGATCACACATCTGCCTGATTTCAATGTAAACAAAACATATCCCTTGGATGGCCAGCTAGATGTAAAATTAAACAAAAAAATATCTGTCATGTTTAACGGGAAATTAAATACTTCTTCCCTGACGAACGGAGCCAATATTGACAACTTTAGAATAATTAAGGGTGGAATTCACGGCAATATTAGTAATATTAGCAGTGTTGATCTACGAAATACAATCAAAGGTAAGTATTCCGTTAGTGATAATAATCAGATTGTTTTATTTTCGCCAGATTCGGATCTTGCTCCAAACGCGCTGTATACTGTCTTGCTATTTGGAAAAGATAATTGTAGAACGGAATCCAATACGTCTGATAATAAAAAGAATTCGGCAATCCCAATTGAAGAACATGATTTTGTACTTCCGAATCTGATCAACCCTACTTCAAATAGAATTGAGTCAGATATTTTATCTAACAATACAGAATCTAATTGTGCTTTGAGAAACTTGGCTGGTAATTTGTTGGATCAAAATTACGCTTGGTCATTCACAACGTTGCTTTCCCCGCCAATCATATCTAAACCACACGACAATTCGAGCAGTAATAACAAGGCTATTACTATTTCAGGAGCTGATCCAAATCACTCCGATCTAGTCCAACTATTTAGAATAAGTGACAAGAAGGAAAACAAGTTGAAAGAGATTGGTTCTGCTATTCCCTCTCGAAAAGGAGACTGGTCTATTAAGGTTGATTTAGACAAATTAGATGACGGCTCATATCAATTCGTCGCCAAAGCATTTGATGATATTCACAACAGAAGTTCCGACAAATCTGAAAAGCTTAGATTGATTGTGGATACGAAGCCTCCACTCGTGAAAGTTCCATCAAACATAGTCGTCAAGAGCTCGCAATCTGATGGATCATTAATAACCTTCCAGTCCAACGCAACAGATAATTTGGACGGAACCGTAAAAACTAGTTGCTCTCCTTTTACCTCAGGCGACATTTTTCCTTTAGGAAGCACTAAAGTAACATGTAAGGCCATAGACAAAGCAAGCAATGAAGGCTTGGCATCATTCAATGCGAATGTTACATCTGCAAGCGCCATAGCTCTCACTTGTAATCCGAATAAGTTAGTGATTATTGAGGGATCTGAAGCATCGATCGATTGTGTGGTAGAGAACAGAACATTCCAACCAATTGACTTGAACCTGTCATGTTCCAAACTGGATAAAACCGGGATTAAGTGCTACATAAATGGCAATCTTCAAACGGCAAGGATGAAACTAAAGGAACAATCTTCCCAAAACTTTCAAACCCTCGTGTCGAGTAAAGATCTACAAAAAATATCACCCGGAGTTTATCCTTTTACAATAAGCGCAAACTGTGAGGACCACCCGTGCTAACAAGAATTTACAAGGATGTGGAAACATCTGCAAACTTCTTAATTTTTATATTTTTTGACGCAGATGCGATGAATACCTGAGTGATGGGTGTTCGTCTATACTCACAATCTATTTTTTCCTATTGGCAAACCCTTATCGAGTGACAACTCGACTTCATTTAACGGAACATCCACGGTGACGTTTAAACTGTATTTGAACATTATTTTGTAGTAAAATATCTTGATTTACGAATGGGCAAATGCTTGACAGAGATGTATTGAGCATTGTTACAAACGGCTACAGACGATAACGAAATAGATTGCACTTAGGAAATAGATGGCTAGCTGCTAACAACAGGACTCCCTTTTAGATTAAAATGGCAAGCCTGTACTACCACAAGCAAGAATTTGAAAAAGAGGGGCATATCCATAATCATCGCGTCAGTCATACTCTAATCCTTTTATCTTATTTTGTGTCGTTAATAGATGCAAAGCTCATTGGCTCAGACAGGTGATTTGTTATCTTTCTTCATAACTGTCTGAGCGAATGATTTGAATTAGCTGTCCATATCGTTTTCTTATCTTTACTCATTCGGTCCAGTGGTGACTTTGAGCTGTCTGTGCTCTGGACTAATCTTTAACTATTTTGTCGTTATAGTCATTATACGGTTCATGCTGGGTGGGTGGAAGCTCCTTTCCATTGCCAATTTGTTTCCATCCATCCAGTTTTTAGATTAATCCATTTGGTTACTAAATGAGTTTAGTGGTTATTTTCCAACTACCTAACTCCACCAAACCTGTCAGACTTGGATCGTGTTTTATTATTTGTTGTCTACATAATATTAGGATCTATCTTAGATCCTGTCTAGCAATAGCTGTGGACTGGTTGCCGATTAGTCCACCAGTTACGAACTTATCCTATCCGCCAGAGAATCTTAGACACAAGACACAGCATCCTAGACCCAATGACCTTATCAATAAATTGTAGGAAGCCGAAGATCCCACATGTGCACATGCGAAGTGGAGAAAAGGAACAAGAGCTCTGACAATGCAAAAAAACATGCTATTGAAAAACATGGAATAATTGCTGCTGCATTCGACGAAGATGCTAAGAAGAATGATGAGAAATATCGCAGCTTGATTAAGAAGACATAGGGTTACCTTCTCTTATTCGCATTGATTATGTGATATTCAATCTCACTTACTTTTCCTTCTCCAAGTTTGTCAACGCTCTTGATGGTACTACTGGTTCACATGTCTTAGAATTTAGAGCGGGTTCATTTCAATTGTAAAGTTTTGATATTTGCGCTCTAGTAGAGTTTGGGTCAACAGTTCCACTTCAGTTGTGCCCGTGATGTTATCATGTGTGACGATCTTGAAACTCATTAATTAACTAAACACCTAGTAAGAATGGAAATCCTTCTTATGATCTTTCAGTAATCTACAATTGCGAACATTTTCACCACATTTCTCACATGCCCATTGTTTTTGTCTAGCTTTTGCATATGTTGAAACTTTACCAGCAGCATTTTCGTACATCCTCGTGACAGGATTATAACCGGAATTAAGTGAATTTCTTTTTGACCGCTTCATTACGGCACAATCAATATTGGAATCGGTTGGCTAGGGGGCATACAATACCCTATCACAATAATCCTCCCTCGAGATGAACCATGTTACCTATTGTTTGTGATGATATATCTTTTAACAAGTTTACCTCGTGTTCATTATGAACAGATCATAAAAGAAATAGTTACACACATACTGACGTTCTGTATCGGATACAAAGTTCTCCCCGTACAACAACCTGACCCGTAGGTCTGAGATAGCCCTTTTCGCACGTTGAACATAAGTCAAGTTCTTCAATCATTTCTTAGCCTCATCACCATCATTGCTTACATTTATCCATGCTTCATGGTGTTTCCTGATCCGCAGTCCACAAAGTCATTGTGTCCATCGCCGTTACTAAGTACGAAATCTGGACCATGAAATATTTCTATCATTACCCGACTCGCCGAAGATTCTGTCCGTGTCGCTATCACCTGCAAGTTTGTCATCCCCGTCGCCGCCCAATAATAGGTCGTTATCTATTCCTCCATTAATATCGTCATCACGTGTATTTCCAACCAAAATGTCATCCCCAAAAAATCCAAACATTATATCATCTCCTGAATTCCCTCTTATGACATCATTGCCTCCCAAGGCTATCCGTTAGTGGTTCTTTCACTTCACTTCACTTAACTTCACTTCACTTCACTTCACTTCACTTTCGAAACTTTCCATGCAGGGTGGATTTCGTGCCAGCCCTTTGGCTTATCTGTTACCCAGGTACCCCATACATCTACCTTATCTCCTGTTTTAGGTTTAATCACGTCCTTGTTATTTTTCTGATCTTTGGGAACGATTTCTACAATGAGAAAGCCACCTGTCTTTTTCTTGTTAAGACTAACCCGAGTGGGTAGAATAGTTCCTTCGTTTAGAAGGTTTATTAGTTCGTTTGGTCGTGGGTCGACCTTACTTCTCTTTTTATATTTAGGACAATGGCTCGTAGGTTTGTTTCAAAAGATCCATCCATTTGCACACCTGGAATTGCCTTTAAATTTGGTAAAAGTGAGTGCTATCCAATTAAAGGTAATTTACACTGTAGTATAATTTACCATGTGTTTATTTACTTGTGTTTGATAAATTCCTTAACTGGGTGGTGTTATTAGGGCTTTCGTTCAGCATTTCTCACACAATTAATTGAAGCGATCTCCCGCTCCTCATTAAACAATAAGGTTATTGTACTGATAGCAGCTGCGCTCACTTTAGCTCTTGTTGTGGATATGGAACTGAGCAATGTCGCTGATTTACTACAAGGAAGTATTGGCTCTACAAGTGGCATAGTGACATTCACAATAATTAGCTGTACTTATTTGGCAGCGCAATATTTTCTCTTACGCTATTCTAAGGCAATAACTTCTGAGCTCCGATCTCGAAAAAACGATGTTCGCTTTATGAATTCGGTAGTATTCCTTGTGCAGATATTCATAATAGGTATTTTTGCGCTGCTTGTTGCAGAGATCGTCTTCGGAGGAGCATATGACGTATTTATCCTTATACTAGTGACTATCGTTAGTAATGGATTGGCGCTTGTTACTATGTTATATCTTTTCATAAGACTTTTTGGTTATTATAGATCTCACCCTCAGCAAACTATTCTCATATATGCCATTTCTGGTTTTATTATATCCACCACTGCTCTGATAACGATATTTTTCATGGTTCCCATATTACTCACGAAACCGCCCCTTATTTCGGCTTTGACTGGTGGCTCATTTCCTAATTTTATTCCAGGCTCTACTCTGGACATTTTAAATTATGCATACTATGTTTTGTCCATAATTTCATTTTTGTCTGTCTGGGTGGCAACGGTAGCCATCCTAAAGCATTACGTAGAGAAAGTAGGAAACGCAAAATTCTGGCTCGCGATGAGTTTACCTTTGATTTTTTATATTGGTCAAATAATTGTAATTTCCTTGCAAATACCATTTCCATATTTAAATCTCGACCAAGCATCATTCATTTTCTATTACAGAGTTGTATTCACAGTTAGCTCCACATTTGGCGGCATCCTGTTTAGTCAACCTTTTTTTCTTGCATCAAAGCTGGTTCCCAATAATAGTAACATTCATCGTCATTTGATCATATTGGGAATAGGCATGGTGTTATTCTTTGTATCGGGCTCAGCCACCGTTTACCATGTGCCGTATCCTCCCTTTGGTCTAGCGACTGTCGCATTGATTGGCACATCTTCTTATCTGTTATTTTTAGGATTGTATTCTTGCGCCATTTCCTTATCTGAAGATTCTCAACTGTACAAACTCATACGAACTTCAGCTAATGAGTGGAAGTTTTTTTTAAAACTAAGTGATGCTGAGGCGGAAAAGACAATTCTTGACAAGGTAACTGGAATTAAGCAGGGAATGACCACAGAAACGGGGATTACACCATCAATATCAATCAACGATGCAAAAAATTACTTGAGAGATGTATTAGATGAGCTTAACAAGCATGACAGAACTGCCTTGTAACATTTCATTGATTGGATTCGAAACCAACCATGGGAATCAATAATCAATCCAGCTAGTCGACTAGGTCAAATTGCAAAGAACAAACTCCTGCTTCCGACATTGAGCACTGATACTGTCAGCAGCGATGCCGCATGGCTTTTCCACTCAGATCAATTAACCACTGTGATTAAGCCAGACATAGAAGGATATTTTGGATCAGTGTAAATATACTGACCGGTGCTGGCGAAAATATAATCAACAGATGTCCCGGTTCTAATTACAGGATAGGTGAAGATGGTTTTTCCTGATAGTCTATCGATTATGTCTATCCCGTGAGATTGAGAGAGGTCATTATTTACCCACTTGACCGTAGTATCTTTCCCAATTGTAATTTTATCCAATGAATATTGGTACTGCAATGACACTGTGCGAATATCGTGTCTATCTACGTTACCTTTTCCTGAAATCGATATGAGTACTGTTTTGCTATTTTGTTCGGTATTTAATGGACTGACTGGGATGACTGGTGTGCCTATCCTTTGGATATTGAGTAGAATGTGTTTTTCAGTGGTGGTGTTTACAGCTCTCTGTGATGCGGAAGTTTCGTGCGCATTAGTCAGTTCAGTCTGTGACAGATCGGTAACACTGCAACCTGGGTCTTCTGAATCCTTAAGTGAATTATGATCGTTGTCAATACCGTCGTTGCAATTAGTTTCTGTTGGCAGAGTCGCTTCAGCTATACCAGTCAAAAGATTGGTCTCAAAAGCACCTGATAAGATGTTCGGATCACCTACAGCTGACTGCTTATTGGGACTGCTTGCGATTCCCCCTGGAACAGAAATGATACTAGGTCCACCAGGACTGCATTGGGAAATATCATCGATTATACCGTTACCATCGTTATCAATTCCATCATTACAAGTCTCTCCCGATGGTTGAAATGGCGAAGGAATTACCGAAGGTCCACCAGGACTGCATTGTGAAATATCATCGATTATACCGTTACCATCGTTATCAATCCCATCATTACAAGTTTCTGAAGAATTGGGCGGAGTTACAGGAGGAGGCGGTGGTCCTCCACCATTACCAGGACATGCAGGGTCTTGGGGGTCGCAGGGAGAAACTCCACAGCTTGGATCCTGAGGATCACAGGGAGGCGGTGGTCCTCCACCATTACCAGGACATGCAGGGTCT
>JBBRRH010000031.1:0-38095 GCA_038201105.1 Nitrososphaera sp.
CAGAAAGATCGATGTCATGAGAGTGGTAGCTATAGCAAAGTCGATATCATCGCAACCAAGATATCTTGATGTAGGATGTGGATATGGTGATTTTTTAGAGAAGGTTAGAGAATTTATACCAAACGCAATTGGTATTGAAAATGATAATATCTTTTACAATTTTAATATGATTAAACCTGATTATATTTACTTTCAAGATGCATCATTGAATATAGATGATGAATTTGATGTTATCTTTGTAGGATGGATGGATCCTGGAATAGACTTTAGAAAAAATGTTGCGGATAAGACAGAAGTGATAATAACTACTCTTGATGAAGGAATTAGTCTAGCTGCAGAATATGAAGACCAGGGATTTCAGAAAATAGCAGAATGGAGAACTCCATCATGGGAGGATATGAATATAGAGTTAATGAACAGATATTATACAAGAATTCCTAAGAATGTATATAGGCAGCTTTCTGATCTAAGAGGTGCACACAATCTTTGGTATGTTTATAGCCGAAATCCACAGAATTTTCAAAGGATAAAAGCATCTCTAAGAGATCACTTAAGACAGGAACTTTCAGTAACTTCACACTATAATTTTGAATCTGTAATGGATGATTGTGGATTTGGATACTTGGAGCAATTATCTGGTGTAGGACGCAAAATCAAATTAAATAAATTGTGGGAAGTCATTTTTACGTAATTGATCGACCATATAATGAACTATAGCTTGCTGTAGCAGGGTATGATTATTGAATTGAATTTACCATTTTTTATTTGCGCTATACCGCATGTGATAATACAAATATTGTTGTGCATATCCAGCATATTTTCCAAAATGTTGTCTCATAATCTTTGAGAGTAGATTGTATTTATTAGGGCTTAGTTTTGTAGATTTAAAATCAAGTTTTAAACTTTCTTGATTTAATAATGATCTGTAGTATGAGTGTATAGATCTGGCTATCCAGACATCTATCGGAAACGCTTCAGTCTTTTCCAATGAAAATAACAGAATACAATCTGCAAGTTTGTTTCCTATTCCATAAATACTTAATAATTTTTCTTTAGCCTCATCATATTTACATCGGCTTAATTCTTCAATATTCAATGTACCGATAATTATTTTTTCGGTTAGGGATTTTATTGTTTTTGCTCTATATCCTATTCCACAGGAACATAGTTCATTTATAGAAGCTTTAGCTAGACTTTTAGTTGTAGGAAATGTAAAAAATTTCTTTTCGTCTATTTCTCTTTTTATGCCAAATTTTCTACACAGATTCTTTAACATTCGTCGAATCATGGGTATATTAGTATTACTAGAACATGCAAAAGAGATCATGCATTGAAAAGGATCTTGACGCATTAGCCATAGGCCGGAATATTTTTTAAATAATTGTGATATGATATTGTCGTTGGTAAGGCAAGAAGAAATGTAGTTAATATCATCATCTAATCTAAAAACAAGCTGTTGCCAATTATCCAATTCAGGAAGAGAATCAAAATACAGATGATCATAAGGACCTTTACCAGAATTTTCGTGATCTAAAGAAAATTTCAGAATATGACTTTTGTATACGCCATACCATGAGTTTTTATAGTTTTCCCATAAAAACATCTGTCCACTATTAACTGTAATCTCTGGATTCAGGCTATTGAGAGATTTTGAATAGCAAGAAGCATCTTCGGCGCGAGTCAATTATTATCCAGAATGTTATGCATCAATTTAGTTTAGTCTACTAAGTATAAATCCATAAATCCGTACATTCTTTGATTGTCGATTGATGAGTGGTGTAAAAGCCTTAAAGGTATCAGCAGAGCTTGGCATCTAGATAAAATGATGAAATACTACTACCATAATTAACTGATCTCTATCACGTCACCTTGTGAGGGAGCCTTTGCTTTAAAACCATATTTATCTTGGATTTCTTCTGCAAATCTTGTGCATGAATTTCCGTCCCCATGAATAGCAAGAACTTCCGGATTTCCTTTTATCTTGTCTAATATTTCAAATAGTTCACTTCTACTATTATGTCCTGAAAATTCGAAACGATTTACTTCAGCCAAACATTTTCTCATCTTTCCATCATACGTGATTATCTTCTTATCAAGAAGGGCACGGCCAGGTGTACCTTCACCTTGATATGAGACTATGGCAACACCGTTTTTGGGATCTTTAGCAATTTCTTGCAAATAGAAAACTGCAGAACCGCCCACAAGCATTCCTGCCGGAGAAATAATTACTCCAGGTTCTCTTACCAATTGTTTTCTTCTTTGCCATCCATGAACCCACTCGGCTTCCAAAACTGCCTTTTTGAATATTTCTGGGTCGCGTAAGTATGATGTGTATTTTAACATAATCTCATTTACTTTTAGAGCCATTCCATCCATGGCTACTTTATGCTTGAATTGATGGGTCTTAAGAACACATGCAATTTCTTGAGCTCTTTCTACTGAAAATGCAGGAATAAAAAGTGTCCCTCCTCTATCAATAACTTCGTAAGCAAAATCAAGAAGACGTCTTTCGGACTCTTCTCGAGGCATTTGTTCAGTTTGGGAATATGTACTTTCAATAATTAATAAATCAATATTTGGAAGATCGAGATCCGCGGGTCTAAGTAATTTTGATCCTCTTGTATTAATATCACCTGTATAGAAAATGCGTTTGCCCTGATACTCCATCATTATTGATGCGCCACCTATTACATGCCCAGATTCATGAAGGCTGATATCGACATCACCGACAGAATGTTTTTCTCTGTACTGAAGATTTTTACAATGATTTATCATGTTAATTAGATCTAAGTATTCAAAAGGAAGGTATAAACCGGATATTTTAATCATATCTTCGATCAAAAGTTGAGATAGCTCGAAAGTGGGTAGAGTTCCTAGGACTGGAATATCGGTCGAACTTGACAAAAATAAGGATGGAATATATCCAGAATGATCTAGATGAGCATGACTAAGAATTACTGCATTTATGTCTTTTGGTCGCACATGCAAGGGGAAGATTGGTTCTCTTTTTAGAAGCACTCCGTAATCGAGCAAAATATTGGTATTCTCGCATGTTACTAAAAATGCTGAACGTCCTACTTCCTTTCCAGCTCCTAAAACTGATATTTTCATGTACTAAAACCTGTTCTACCATAGAAATTATAAGTCTTACTTGTACAATTCGGTTGAAAATATAGCTTGAAAGTGGTTAAGATTGTCATCACAGGGAATCCTGGCGTAGGAAAGCATACTATAGGTACCGCTATAGCTAAGAAATTGAATTATTATGTAATCGATTTGAATAAATTTGTGATCATGAATAACGCTATCATTGTGTCGAAAAAGCAGGAATCTTTTGATGTGGATATTAGAAGAGCTTCTCTTGCACTTAAAACAGAGTTGAGGAAAGACAGCGATATTATTATTATAGGGCATCTTGCTCCTTATCTATTACGATCGAATCAGGTTGATTTTGTAGCAATTTTACGTAGATCTCCTAGTTATCTTTTACAGACATATAAAAGAAGGAAATATACGATATCAAAAATTAAAGAAAATATAGCTGCTGAAGTCCTTGGTGTATGTTCATATGATGCAATAAAGCAGTTTGGCAAATCAAAGATTGCGGAATTTGACACTAGTAGAAAGTCTCCTTCTGAAATAGTTAGATGTGTTATAGCTGCTTTAAATAATGACTCAAAAAGAAGTTTCGGAGTTATAGACTGGTTATCTACAATAGAAAATGAACCACATTTGCTAAAGTTAATTTTAGGTTGATGTATCGATATATCAGTTACATTATTATCAATAAAACCAAGATAAGTATCTGGAAAACAATGTTCAGACATCCAATACAGCATGCAATAGGTGAACTGTCATCTGTAGGAAATGCAAAATTTTCTGAATTGGCAGATGATCTAGCACTTTATCTCAAAAAAGAGTTGGGTTCTATTTTTGGAAAAGAATTCATCCGTAAATTTTCCAACATCTGGTGTACGTTAGGGTACTTTAGTTGGAATGACTTTTGTATAAATGACAATGATAAGTTTGTTAATACATTTAACGAATGGAATCCTTTGGATAGATCTATTTCTACTGTGATCATTTCAGAGTTACAGCATGATTTACCTAATTTATGATCACATATTATCTCTAACTAGACCCTGTGATGATTTAGTAAACTCCGTTAGTGTGTATAATTACCAATTAGACCCTTCAATGTATTATCTATACTTTGATTATTAGACTGTGATGTTGCTTCGCCACATCTTGCAGCCTTTGCAACTGATGCAGTTACTTCAGGATAACCCAGTATAGTTGCGAGTACGCCACCACCAATACATACCAGAAATACTCGATTACCCTCACTTGTTAGAGTATAACCATCAGGTGTTGTTAGAGTTTCGCAGGGTTCGGTAATGAGGGAATCTATTAATGGGTTACGGCACACCTCACCCCAATTAATACGGGAGGTGGAAGAAGGTGACGTTGCGTTTGAAGCTGAGGTTGCCTGAATCATCTGTTCAACAGATGCTCCAATTGGATTTGTATGATTAGTTATGTTAATTACACTACCTATCAGAGATCTATCAGATTGGGATTGGGCATTAAGACTATTAGTCGTAAGCATTGTGCTAACAACAAGAACTAAAACAGAACCCACCATCCACAAGGAATTCATGTTGCTTGTAAATGCTCGATAGATTTAAGAATTCTGTAGTATCACCACTCCTAGCATGAACTTGGATAATCTTACATCAACAAGATATTTCAATACGCCTTGGCAAGATATTGAATTTGTGTCATAAGCTTATGTCGAAAAACTTGTGCAAGAGGGTTTTTGGTTAATTCAGTATAAACCCACAGTTGCTGCAAAACTCAGAACCTACTGGATTTTCGTGACTGCATTTGGAACAAATAGGAGTCATCCTAGTACCGCAATAATTACAAAATTTAGAACCCATTGTAACAGTTCTGTCACAATGAGAACATTTTACCGATAGCTTATTATCTTTTATTGTATTTGTAGTTTCCATTGCATTTGTAGTTGTAGTCCCTCGATTGTTTGCCTCGGAAAGTCGGTTCTTTAATCCCTGAATCACATTGAATAACTTTTCATCATCTTCTACCTCATTGAGAGTAAACACCGGCTTTCCCTGATACAACAAAACTACATCCCTAGGATATTTCAAACTTTTAAAATCTGACGGGTTTATAGGTTGGGTGAATGCTCCTAGACTGCTGTTATATAGCTTTTTGCTTCGCTGTGAATTGGGTCTTACGTCAACAGCGTCAAATTGATCAAAAGTTAATGTTTTTCCTTCATGGAAATCATAGTCATATGTCAAAAATCTTATATTTGTAATCGCTTGAAAGATTTTTACTTCAATTACACCCTTTTGATCCATTACCAAGAAATTGTACCATAATATTTGTTCCCGCGAACCATAGAAAGGAATAAGTGGATACAGGTCATGTTTTGCTTGACCTATTCCATCTACTCTAAGCCAATAAAGGGTATTATTTTCTATATTTTTTAGATTATCTAACACATAGTAAAGATTATCTTTCGCTGCGTCAAAAATGTTCATTAACATTACATTTTCCGTTACTACAGGATTGATCAGATTAGATGTTCGGGGACTTCCTGTGGCACACATTTACTCTGCTTCGAAACATGCTATAGTAGGTTTGACTAAATCGGCGGCACTAGAATATGCAAAATCTGGAATCAGGATAAATGCAGTTGCTCCTAGTGTTATAGATACACCAGGACTAGACAAAATAAGAGCAGATGATCCTCATGTAATCGATCAACTTCAAGCTCGACATCCGATGGGAAGGATTGGCGATCCAACAGAAGTTGCCAGCACCGTTCTATGGTTATGTTCTGACGCAGCTTCTTTTGTTACTGGTCAGACAATTATGATCGATGGAGGCTATACTGCTCAATAGCGTAGATTACGACTAGACGGATAGAACTTTAACACCATAGATTCTCAACTCAATGACACTGATATGGGTTTTCAATCCAATCTTCTTCTCTGATTTTTCCGATATTAGATTAAAGAATGAATTCGAAACTAAAGGACATAATTGAAATAGCAATAATTACTGGTGCAGTTATAGGAGCGTTGTCTCTAGCCGGACCGTTGCAGAAATATTTGAATTAAGCATTGATACGAAATAGACCTTTATACCGGGCATCGAATTAGAGTAGGTATCTACTAATAGCTATAGTTATAAATAATTTATACAATACGTTAACACCAAAATCCTGGTGACTTGTAGCAGCAGGAATCGATGACGGTTTCACTTTGATAAAGAAATGCTGCTTGACGCTGCCGAAACCGTGCTTGGGATCTTCGGATTCGACCGGACTTGGTATGGTAAACCAAAGGATAAGAAATGGTGGATGGAGCTAAGAAGAAATAGAACGCTGGACATCAACGCAGAAACAAACACCTAGTGAGACATGGCTGAAAATAAGAAATCTGAATTATTTGCGTATCACAAGGTGAAGCGCAAATTTCTAAATCTAGCAGAGATGCAACAAGAAGATCCAGATCTGTTAGAGGTATACGAGTTCAAAGGTGAGGACTTTGAACTGGTGACAAATTAAGACCATGCTTTATAACTTTTTAAAAACTCATATCAACATTGGTGGCATCTCTATTCAACGTAGAATCAAAATTAGATAGATGGATTCTCTCCATCATCTTTTGTAACATCTTCTTGTGTTATGTCGCTCATGATCCCATGGCCTTGTTCATCCATTTTATACCAGTTCTCGATTAGATTGGTTCTTTTGTTCCAAGTCGTCCTGTGATATTCTTCTTCTTTTCTTTGAATTTCACAAAGGTTTGATTGAATGTTTATTATCGTACGCCAAATTCTATTGTACTCTGCACTAGTGACATACTTGTAAATCTTTGACTGCTTTGACTCAATTCCAACTTTATTCTTTGCCAGTTTTGAAGCTTCTGTGATGAATGTACGTAATCGTTTAGCTATGTCAATAACCACGATTGGATGTACTAAGAGGATTCCCTCTCGTTCTTCCGTGAACCGATTGTTTTTGATGCCTTTTGCTGTTACAATGATAGAATAGTCTGTGTTGTGTATCGTTTTGTAGCTTTTCGATTTCTCTATATCCTTCTTAGTTACTGTATCCGCCATTTTTTTGTCATAAACAATAGGAGTAGAAATTCTTTCTCCTGTGTCAGTAACAATATTTTGTATTACATCTGCCATTGCTACTCCAACTTGTTTAGGTACAATGTCATCTCTTTGGAATTCTTTTTTTAATTCATCGAATAGTACAAATTCTCCTGCTGTACCCCGTAGTTCGGGCGGAATATTGTCTAATGTTTTTTGCAGTTTTTCTACCTGATCTAGCAGTTTTTTGTTATCAGTCTCTATGCGGCTGTGCTGTAACTCAAACTCCTTCTCCTTCTGTCTGTGCTTCACTTCATTGTCAGCTATAGCATGTCTTACCTTTTCTTCTACTTGTGCTGCACTCTCCAATTTAGCAGCCTCTATTAGTTTTTCCTTTGCATCTAACTCTTGTTTGTGCTTTAACTCCATCCATATCTTCTCTTCACTTACGACCTTGGCAACTCTTTTAATAACTTCTTGTTCCCTTTCTAGCTCGTTCTTTTCATTTATTTTTTGAATTTGTTTTGCATGTTCAGTATTGAGTTGCTTAGCCTGTTGCTGTAATTTTTGTTCCACTTTTTCATCTACTTGTCTTTTATTATTTTTGCAAGCATGACTATATTCTTCCTCACCTAACAGATGTCCGCAGGAAGGACATTTGAATTCGACAACTTGTGTAGTCATGGGAGGATCACCTTTTCCTTACGTGCTTGCCTCAGAAGCAATCGACCACAATTGAGAACATTTGTATTCGTGTTCTTCTGTTCTAGCTTCCAGAAGAACCATTTCAGATTTTTTAGTTTCTGTGTCACTTTTCTCGCTATGTAATCTGTTTTCTGTACGTGTGGATATAGTGGACATGAAAGAAATCGTCCAATGTAATCTATCCCACTGTTTGTTAACCTTGTACCATTTGATACCAGATTCGTCTCGACCAATGTTTTTGATAGAATCTCTCTGCCTCGTCGTTCCTGTTTCAGTTTATTCATTGTCAAGAAGATAATAAGTAAAAATCTATAATGTTTGTCAACGAAAAGCTAAAATCTTATACTGTAAAAATCTAATAATGTTAATTATTATTATTCTGAAAATCTCCAAATCTAAAAGTTTAAGACTCTTAGGAATAATGTGTAAAATAATTGAAGCAATACATTCGTGGGTATTACGGTCGAGACGACGGGGATCTTCATATCTTGAACAAGGATACTAACAAGGACATACTTGAGGCTTTACGAGATTCATACCCATTGGGATTGACTGCTGAAAAGCTTCGGAAAAAAACAGGATTACCTCGGAACACAGTGTATGCACAGGTAAAGGAGCTTACTAGAGAACGTTTTATCATAGAGATAGATAATAAAAAGCAACCAAAACCACGAGGAAGACCTTCTGCAAAGAAAACTGACAATACTACTGCGAGACATCAGGGAGAAGTAATTATCGAGGATTCTTCAGGTGTCTTCGATATATATGAAGGCGAAAAGGAAGGAAGACTTCAGCTTGCACCAGGAAATGTCCTATATTCAGATGATTTCATAGAAGTGTGGCATAACCTAGTGGAAAAATCTGATGAGGCAGAGGTAATTCCTGTTCTTATGGGATTTGTTGAAAAGATATTCCGAAGAGCAATCGAGTCACATGATCCGCTCGCAAAAAGTATAGCTCCGATAAAAAATATTAAGCAGTGTTGTTATCAATGTGGGGTAAACCATGAAGCAAGAGATTTCTTACGTGCAATTTCAGTGTACATGATAGATCGACTGCAAAATAGTAAAGTTTACGTTGAGTTCTTGAAGAAGAATGAACTTCTTACCGAAGATGCTTATCAACACGCATTATCGATTATAGAACAGAATAATAAAAAAGAAACGAGTCGTTCTGGTGCGGAAGAGCTCAAAAGTACGCTCAATAGGTTAGTTAAGCTTGAGAAAGACGTGGGGATCAAGATCTAGCGTACAATCGGGCTGAAACAGAATGCTGTAATTTGATGTGGCAGTTATGTGGCGGCTGGCTTGGTGTAAACAATTTCATTTGATGATCTGTTAATATTATTATTATAGTTCTCAAAGCTCTCATTAATTGTACTATTTGTATTTAGATGAGAGTGGAGATCATGATGACTATCTGGATGATTACCGCAGGATTATAGCTAATAGATCAAAGTTTTTTACTTTAGGTGGCATAATTGTGAAGGATGAGAACAGAGTTTTGTTTGAACAACACTTTGATAATCTTATGTCAAAATATTTTGATGGCATAACCCTTCCTGAGAAATTTAAGTTACATTATCATAAGATAAGACAAAGAAGCCCGCCATACAACCAACTAACCGATCCCAATAGATATGCTGTGATAAATGAGGTTTTTAATAAAATAGTAAACTGTGACTGTAAATTACTCTCTGTAACAATAGACAAAGAAAGGCATTGTAAAAAATACAGTCAACCTGCAAACCCATTAGGATATATATTATTCTTAATGTTAGAAAGGTTTCAATATTTCTTGGATGAAGCCCAAGATGAAGGAATTGTCATTTATGAAAGATATAACTCGAATCTACGCCATGCTGTTGATAGAGTTCATAGATGGTTGATGTCGTTAGATAACTTTCCCACACGGACGAATTTTGACAGTATTGTTAGATCGGTAGTAAATGGTGATCCATGTACAGAACCGATTCTTCAGTACGCAGATTTCTTTGCTTATGTTCCTTGGATAATGAGTACAACAAATGGTAAGGCTGACAGAAGATACAATCAGATCAAACAAAAATACTATAAGTTAGATTATGGATATTCTTACGAACGGGGTAATGTTGTTATCTAACGCTATTAAAAATAATAATAAGGCGACCCTTGGTGGCTCACTTTATCAGTGTCCTCCTAGTACGGATTCCCGCACAGGATCGTACTTATAATATGCGCTTTGTATGAAATAAATGTTTGTCTAGATAGGTATAATGTTCTATAATAAAGCTACACATTAGAAACTCTCGAAAGAACTGTCTGGTTTTTCTTTATCTAGATCTATTTTTAGACTTATGGGGTTATGACATTCACAACTACAGGTGTCTATCTGAGAGCAGTTTTGTAGGTTATTATTCATAGGATGTGGGTTTGAACATTCTGGTGAAACTGACACGATTAAATTATCAAAAGACAGACATTTAATGTTATTCAGAAGTGTAACTGGACAGTTGAACAAACCGATTACAAATTAAAATCATGACGGGTTATTATCTTAATTGTGACACACCCAAGAGTAATGCTATGTTTGCAATTCCTGCAAAGAGAAACCAGTTAGCTATCTTTACGAGCTTTGCTTTTGATTCATTATTTCTCGAATTATCGTTTATTGCCTCATGATATTCCTTTATTAGCTCATCAATCACCTGTGGTTTAGATTTTGCTCTTAGTCCAAATATGATATCCATCTTAACATTTGTTAGCATGAATCTGTAATTTTTGATTCTTAAACTCAAAATAGATAATAAAACTGCCAGTGCGTTTGCTATAACACTAACGCCAATAAGAAATATCACATAATCATAAGTAATTGTAGTAATGTTGTGAAGGAATCCAGTAAAACCAAAAAGTAGGGATGTTATTATTCCTGAAATTGTAACTATGCCAGTTGCCTTTCTCTCATCACTGTCTTTTAAATCCCACTGTCTATTATAAGCATCTTTTAATTCTTGAAGGATAATTTCATCTGGTCTTTCGTTAAAAAGTCTGAGTACTTCATCTGAAGCAATATCCTTGATTTGTTTCCGTCGATCTTCGCTGCTCAATATTCTTATGTTATTATTTCTGATTTTTACTCTTCGTTTTCTCTGGTACACCTGCACCCACAAGACTTGACAAGCTTTTGTCATCTGCTTTTACACCTGACTCCATTAGACCAGACAATCGTTCACTTTGTTCACTTGCTGCACGACTCTTGCTCAATTCTCCGGTTTTATTACTAGTAGTCGTGCTTGCTAAAAACGCATTACTAACCTCATTAAATGCTTCTTGTGAAATATTACGAATGACAGTTTCATTATTATCGGAATCTGTAAGAGTTGCGGTCTGACTATATGGTAAATATTCAGTTTTGTTTACTGTCTGTGCTGGCTGAGCTTCAGTTTCTTCTGTCAATCTATACTCGAATATTTAATAGAAGGTATATAAATAACTTCTAAACGTGTTCATTAAGTAATCATTCTTGATGGTTGCAAGTCATTTATCGAACAGTCAAACAGTAGACTTAGTTTTAATATCCTATTTTACAAACTTATATTATGACTGAATTTTTAAATCATCTTCCTATGACGGATATTAAATGTACATTTTTCATATTTCCAATAGCATTTAAATATTGTGTCAGTATCAGGAAAAATATTTACATGGTTTTCATCCATGACTAGAAGAATAAGAATAGGTGTTGATGTCGGAGGAACATTTACCAAGGCTGTTGCAATAGATATGATGAATGGAGCAATAATGGGTAAGGTAACTGTTCCTACTTCTCATTCTTCCTCTGGTGGAGTATCAAATGGAATTGTATTAGCCTTAACTGATTTGATTAAAAATCAACATATAGAGACATCGGAAATTGAGCTTATTTCTCACAGTACGACACAGGCAGTTAATGCCTTATTGGAGGGTGATACATCAAAAGTAGGAATAATTGGTATGGGTGTAGGTCTTGAGAAAAGTAATGTGATAAAACGTACTTCGGTGACGGATATAGAGCTTGCTCCAAACAAATATCTTAAAACTTGTTATAGGTTTTTAGATACATCAAAATTTTTGGAGGAACACGAAGTTATTACAGCTATAAAAGAATTGAAGAGTGAGGGTGCAGATGTTCTAGTTGTTAGTGAAGCATATGGTGTTGATGATCCCAGTAATGAATTGTTTGTTATGAAAATGTCTGATATTCCAGCAACAGCAGGACATGAATTAACAGGAATCTATGGTTTGGAGATAAGAACACTAACCGCAGCTATAAATGCTGGTATTTTGATAAAATCAATTAATACGACAAAGTTCGTCGAGTCTGCAATGCAGCAACAAGGTATTACAGCTCCGTTACTAATTATGAAGGGTGATGGAGGAATAACAGATATGATAACTTTTAAAACTAAGCCAATTTTAACGATTCTATCTGGACCTGCTGCAAGCGTAGCTGGTGCACTTCTCCATCTCAGAGTGTTTAATGGTATCTTTGTAGAAGTTGGAGGTACTTCTACAAATGTATGTATCATAAGGAATGGAAGGCCAGAAATAAAGTACGTCACGATAATGAATCATCCTACATGTATTAAGTCTCTTGATGTCAGAGTTGTTGGTGTAGCAGGAGGCTCTCTTGTAAGATGGTCCGGAAAAAAAATAACAGACGTCGGTCCAAGATCTGCGCATATTGCTGGTTTAACATATTCATGCTACGCGGATCCCCAAGAGCTTGAAGGGGGACAAATTATAACATTTATGCCTAAAGAAGGAGATCCTATCGACTATATTGCTATAGAAAGTAGCGGGGCCAAAAGATTTGCTATTACTAATACTTGTGCTGCAAATGCATTAGGTCTGATTCCTGAAAATGATTATGCAAGAGGAAACCAAGAATCAGCGAGACTTGCTCTATCAATATTAGCGCAAAGAATAGGGATTACGATAGAGGAAGTTGCAGAAAGTATTCTTGATCTTTCCGGAAAAAAAATTTTAGAAGTTATAAATGTTCTTAGCAAAAACTATAAACTAAAAAATGATCGCACTGTATTGATTGGGGGTGGTGGAGCTGCCTCCGTGCTAGTTCCTTATGTTGCAAGAAAAGCGAACAGGGAGTACAAGATTGCAGAGCACGCAGAAGTCATTTCTTCGATCGGTGTGGCAACAGCGATGATAAGGGAAGAGCGTGAGAAGACGGTCAATGATCCAACAGCGGAAGAAACTTCTTCTTTGATGAAAGAAGTGGAAAAAGTAGCTATTTCAAAAGGAGCTCTTCCAGAGTCACTTACAATTCAATCTGAATACATTAGTGAACGCTCACTGCTCCGTGTTACTGCATATGGTAATATAAGCTTAGATATCGGTACAGCTAATGCAAAAGAAATAGACGACGAAGAGGCAAGGGTACTTGCATGCGAATTATTTGGAATTAATGACGGTATTCGCCGTATTTTTGATATGAAAAACTACTATGTTTTTGCCTGTGAAATTCATAAAAAGAAATTATTTCTAAAATCACGTAGACAATCAATATTAGTACTTGATAAATATGGAAGGATTAGGTTATCTATTGAAAATGGGATGATTTATAGCGGTCCCGCACAGCATGTTATGAACAAATTTGAGATATTCTTTAACGAATGCAGAGATGGACGGAAATCAAACGATCTTGCGCCACAAGTTCATATACTAGACGGAACAAAAATTATCGATTTTTCAAGTCTTACTTCTTCTGAACAGGTTCTAAAAGCTGTAAAAGAAGAGTTAATAAAATCAGGTAACAATGAAGTTACAGTTATACTCAAAATTTAGTGTAAATTTATTTTTTTACTAAAATTGAGAATGCAGTATTAATAGAAAATATTCTCATCAGGAGCATCATTGCGATGATTTAATTTGTTCAAGCAAATATTGAGATAACATGGCTGCAAGATCGACTCTTGCAAAGACATTTGGTATAGAGTTAGTGGCTATTATGTCCTTAATTCCTGCATCTCTTAATTTCTCGATTGCATTTTCGAGTAGCAGAGCATGAGTACATAATACAAATATATTTTGAACGCCAAGTTCTTTTAACACTTTTGCGGCATTTATTATACTATTACCCGTACTTATCATATCATCAACTATAATTGTGTCTCTGTCGCGAATAGATTTGCTTCCTTCAAATTTTGTTTGGATCTCTCCAGTATATCTATCTCGTATTTTGACTAAAGAAATCATATCAGTATTAAGAAGTTTTGCTAGTTCTGCAGCTCTATTAATGCCTCCTTTATCAGGAGATACTATAAGTGGACTATGGAGTTTCAAATGGTCTGATACATAACACGCCAATATTGGAATGGCACTAATATTGCTGGTACGAAAGGAAAAGTTTGATAAGACTTTCTGATTATGAATATCTATTGTTACTAGTTGATTAGTACCAATTGATTCTAGAGTGTTTCCGATCAGATCTACACTTATAACTTCTCCATCTATGAAGGCCTTATCCTGCCTTGTATAGGCCATATAAGGAATCAAGGCGCAAATATGCTTGGCACGATCTTTATTGCATTTATAGATCATCATGAACAATTGCATTAGACGTTGGTCTGGGACTGGGTAAGTAGAGTGAACTATGATGCACTTTTTATTCGATACAGAATCCATTCGAATTTTACTTTCGCCGTCTGAAAAAATACGCAAATCTGCTTTCATGAGTTGTACATCTAGATTGTGTGCAATTTTAGTTGCAAGCTCCAAATTGTCTATACTACTTATAATAACAGTATCATTTTGCAAAGCTAAGCAGTTTTTGTACTATCATACGACTTAAAAGTGTTAATTTAACGGCTTGGTAATCACGGTAATCAAATAGACAATGAGTAGTGATCTATTGTGTATAAGGGACATCAATTATCTTTAGGTCTTCCGCTAATTCCACATCATCATGAATTGATTTTGCTTCGCTTAAGAGTACTGAAGGATCCTTATATCTTGAACTGAAATGAGTAAGAAATAGTGTATGAACTCTGGATACCTTTGCTAGTGAAGCAGCTTCTATGGCAGTGGAGTGGAAAGTTCTCACTGCGTTTTCATGGTTGTTCTGAGAGTATGTTGATTCGAATATCAGTATATCAGAATCAGAAAAAAATCTTTCGAGTTCCGTTGTGGGTCTAGTATCACCAGATATGCCAATCTTTCTTGCTTTTCTTTTGGGTCCAACTATCTGTTCCGACTTGATATTCATACCATTAAAAAGTATATCTTGATTATTTTGGAGTTTACGGAATAATTCTCCTTTAGGAATTCCCAGACTGATAGCCTTCTCTACATTAAATTTGCCTGGCCGATCAAATTCTTCAATACAAAATGAATATGAGAGAATAGAATGCAAGGACCTACAACAAGACACTTGATAGTCAGATTCCTTTACAACTAATCCTTCTTTATATATAACATGAATATCAAGATCAAAAGATAGCCCAAAATTAATAATACGAATATTCTGATTAATGAATTCCAATAGCCTCGGCTCTCCATAGATATGCAACTTTTTAGTGCGTCCTAAAAGTGACATTGTCTGAAGAAGTCCTAATATGCCTACACAATGATCCGCATGCATATGAGTTACGAATAATTTCATTTTTCGATTTATGCCTAGTCTTGCCCTCATAAAGTTTCTTTGCATGCCTTCGCCGGCATCGAAAAGTAGTAATTCTCCTCCTCTTTGTATGGCTATAGAACTTAATCCTCTACTAGAAGTAGGAATTGCAGCCGAGGTCCCAAGAAAGATGATTTTCATACTTACCAAAAAAGAAGTCCCCTTCTATCACACATTTTAGCAGCGTCAATAGATGTCATTTTAATATATTAATTATGATCTTAATACAACAGGTATTAGTTAATTGATATTCTCATAATAAAACTAAAAATAAGTGTATATCAAGTTCATCTATAGATGTATTCAGGTTCTTATGAAATGCCAAATTGTAATGCATGTAAGAAGGAAATTCGCCCATCAGAGTTATCAGAGAGTTTTATGTGTCCTAAATGCAAGGACCGGTTAATTTGGAGATGTGAAGAATGTAAGGGTGTATCAAGAAAGTACAGTTGTGGTAACTGTGGCTATTCTGATAATAAGGCGAGTATAACTTAAAAGCGGTAGATTGAAAATATTGACTTTTAATTATTATGTAGAAACATGATTGCTGACTTGATTGGATTTAGGATCTCTAGGTAAATAGTATTATGAGATGAGAGGGCGGATCCTAGGTCATGACCTTAAAGAAATTTCTCATTAATTCTTGTTGTTCATTAGTGATGATGCTATATGCTTCAATGAGTTCTTTTTCTATAAGAATTTGATCTCCTATTACAGGTCGCATCCTTTTGATATCAATTGGTGTTGCAGTATCTATGATGCCAGTACTATAAGCATATACATATTCACTAATAATTTTGCTTGCGAAATGAGGAGTGACCTTTAGTAGCAGTATGAGACCATTTTTCATAATGAGCTCTTCGGTAGTATTCACATTAAGGGAGCTTATATACGACTCGAGCAATTTCATTCTGTAATCTCCAAGCTCTTCAATTGATGAAGCTACTAGTATCCCTGTTTCAGTCAATTCATAGAAAGGAACTCCTTCCAATTGGAGAGCTTTAGGTCCACGTCTTAATGGAAGACGTCCCTCTTCTACAACTACTCCAGAGGGAATTAATACTTCATCTAGATCTCTGAAAATACCCGAGTAAATGTTTTGCCAAAGAATACCATTGTTTTTTGCGATGGCATGAGCAATGGATGTTCTTGTTCTTAGTTCTGCACTTTTTTCTATTGCTAAATGTATAATAATCCCACGTTGTCTTCTTGCTTCTCCAGTGAATTTGTCATTACGTGTTTTAAATGTATCAAAGATAGCAATATTAGATTTCTCATTTCTCAATTAAGTTTCACCTATACATTCCTTGGTGCATAGTTTATATACATATTATCTAGTCTTTATAAGATCATCTATATGTGTATATTAGTATTTTGATGGATGATTTCTAGGTATTTTGGATATAATTTAGACAAATTGTTTGATTAGTCGCTGTAATAGGAACAATACTAAGACGAAGATGACTCAGGCGAAATCCATTATTGAAGATTGTATTTTCTTTTGCTCCCTAAAAAGTAAATTCAGTTCCTGTTGTAGCGATTTTACACGATTAACTAAATATTCGTTAATCTTGAATTCATGACATATATTTAATGCAATTTGTATATATTTCTGAACCGAACCTCTTGTGACAGTTAGTAATAACGAATTATTGCATTCAAGACATTTACCGGCAAGAGGTATTCTCCTATACTTTTGGCTACATTTATTGCATCTGAAAGACTGAGAAGAGTAGGCCCGTATATTTCCCATGATATCTGGAAGAATATGTGTTGTGAGAACCATTGATGCGACATCATCAGGATCTACGGCCTGAATTAATTTTGCCGTGGTCATTTGCATGTCTAGTTTTTCCTCCATTGTAGTAAGTGTAGAATATGAACTTCTTGAAGTTTCTAAAGTTATTGAATCTGTATGATGTGTAAACTTATAATCAAAGAACTGATCAAGTTGACCTATTCTTTTTCTGACAAGATCTATATAAGAAATAGAATCTACAGCTTTCCCTTTATTCCAAGTATCATGATAAAATTCTAATGGATAACTTTCACTGATATCCAAATTATGAGCCTGTCTTTGTACTTCATGTGGCAGTACGACTGGTTGAATAAGTAACGGAGCGTCCATAAGACCGCCTATCTTATTAGGCAAATATTCATATGAAAAGTTTAAGAATATATCCATTAATAGCATTAGTGAGTCAGCATCACCATCACAATCTCTACGTTTTGCTGAGTGCCAAATTGGTGATGCTAAGCAAACTTGTGAATTTGTAAATCCTATAATCCTTCCTACTATTCCGACAGATGTGTGTGGTGCTAAACCTACTACAAGATGTCCTATTAGATCGTTTATGGATAAAACATTATAAAAACTAGGAAGGCCATAAAATTTAGTAAGCTCGTCGTCAACGAATTTGGTTATATTTAGTAGATGTTCAGCAGCTTGAACAGGTATAATAACGTCCTGAATCATAAGTTCTATAAGCTGCTCCGAGGATGTTAACTCGATGCCATGATGGTCTTTACTATAGCCTAGTAACTTTAATCTCTCTATGGTAGTCATAATCCATTTTGGCTTGAAATGTGTTAGTGGTTCATTTGTAGCGTCGAAACGGATAGTCCCATCTTTAAATGTGGAAATAGTATTTTTTTGTCTTAGAATACCTTTCTCAAGTGGTTCTGCACATCTATTCTTTCCCATAAGTGATTTAACACCTTTAAGGGGTTGAATAGGTTTGAGCTTTAGATTTTGACATGCCTTTGTAATTGTGTCCTTTAGAGGAAAATTAATAGCGGAATAAGTTTTGTATTCATTATTACAAAAAGTACATCGCCTATCCAAGTTTGTATCATCAGCTTGTCTTTTGCATACTATGCATAATCTCTGCAAATGAGTTAAAGTATGACACAGAGGACAGGACATTCCTATTGATGGATAGTGACAGTCTGTACATACTCTATTTGCAATCTCTATATATGTTGATGATTGTTGTGCTGTCTTTATGATATCACGTGTAGGACCACCTTTTGTTCCGACAGGGAACAAAATATGAACTGGTGGTTTCATCTTCCTTTCGGCTGCCTTTTCTGGCCTTCCGACACGTACAGCAATCGAAGAAAGATATTTTCCTTTTATCGGAACATTAAGAATCTTTTGGATTATTTGTAAATTATTATCTGAATGTGAAGCCTCATTTTGAATGATAAGTTGCTCAAGATATAAGAATAAACTACCCTTGTTTTGATGTAATGTTGTAACTATCTTTGTAAAGATGTATCTATGATCGGTATCAGTTATCATAATTTTACTTTTATCGGAATTCAATTTATGAATAACTGCAAGTTTTTCTAAAATAAGTTTATTGATATCAGAATTGATTAAGGTATCCAGCATTATAGAAAAATCTTCCTTGCACTGCAAAAAGTGATTATATAGTTCTTTTATTAGATGAATAAGTTCCTGTAAAGTAACTTGATCCCAATATAATAAATATTTTGGATGCAATGGTATATTTAGATATGTGCTTATGTCGAAAGCCTCTTCTATTGTTGGGTAATTTTCAAATGGATCAGTTAAGAGCTCAATTAGTCTGTCGTAGGAGACTATTCCATATGAAGAAATTGATTCGGTGCTTGTTAGTTTTGATTTAAGCTCGGATATCCATATCTCATCAACATAAGAAGCAGGAAGTAGCTGACTATTATTCTCAAGAAAGTCACCATAACTTATTAGAATATCTCCAAGGTAGAGAATCTTTTTTAATTCACTTAATATGGTATATGCATGATCAGGTGTAGTAATCCTAATTACACTACCATCATTAAGTTTTACGATAGGAGATTCTATACTATCGACTAATGCGATTGTGGATGCCTTTCCAGGTGTATCCATTTTTATCTGTGTACCCACTACAATTGCATTTTTTAAGAGTACGGGTATGGAGGAATGAATGCCAACGGTAGCGAAACCAGTATTGCAACTTCTACCATAACGTAATCTGAATCCACCGCCACGTCCAGTCATAGAAAGGACTGGTCTTCCTGTGATTACTTCTCTCATTCTATGATGTATAGCATCAGATTCTTCTCCACTTTGAATAGCACCATTTAGCTGATCAAGCCATGTCCATCCATCAAGATCAAGCATTTGAACTATCTTCAATAATTTTTTGTTCCTTCCAATTAATCCGTCATTCATAACTCTCAAAGCACCACCACGAACTCTGTTAGTTGAAATTCTATGCATATTCCTATGCCCAGCAACTTCAACAGGATCTGTATCTACTCCATCAAGCTCTACAGGGAGTAGCGATATACATTTTATAACATCCTCATCAGGGATCCTGAATTGAAAATTTCCGACTTCTCTTTCATAGATACGAAGTTCTTCAACAAATCTTCCAGTTTCATCATCATGAGAATTAGCAATGTATGGAGATAGTCCGACTACTTTTCGTACATGATCGGCTATTAACATTGTAAATGCGGCTTCAGTACCTCCTGCTGATCTGATTGGTCCTGCAAAGGAAATAGATAGATATTTAGAATTATCTGCATTCATTTTTACTCTCACGTCCGAAATTCCTTGTAAAGGGGCTACAGTTACACCCTCTGTTACTATTGATAAACTCACACGAACTGCAGTATCTAATCTTGTCTCCATATCTTGAGTGCCATATTCACCTAAAGCAATCTCTTCAGCGATTTTTAGTGCAGCTTTTTCCTTACCTACTTGAGTAAGAAGGAAACGAAGTCTATCAGATATATCTATTTCATGCATCTTTGCTACTCTATCAGCCAAGTCGTAGGCTATTTTGGATTCTACTATGTTAGTGACATCAAGGTTCTTCTGTCTAGCTTGGATAGCCAAACTAAGAAGCTGTTGTACAGCACCAAGGATTGCGTCATAATATAGAGAATAGTATTTTGGTATATTAAGATCAGTGAGTCTAGACTGAGCTTCTGTTATCATTTTCGTATACTACTAATAATTTTAGAAAACTGTTCTTCCCAATCATTCTTTTTTTCTATCAATGTTCCAACTACGAGAATATCTGCTCCAGCATTGGCTATAGTAGTAGCAGTTTCTGCATCAGTTATTCCACCACCTACAATTAGTATGCCATCAAAATGTGCTCTCACTCCTGAAATCATCTCCGGACAAACGTATGCAGAAGATCCAGAACCTGCTTCAAGATATAAAAACCTCATCCCCATATATTGGGCTGCTAGAGCATACATTATTGCAATTCCAGATTTGTCAAATGGAATGGATCTGGTCTGTCCAATGAACCAAGCAGTCGATCCTTGACCAATAATTAAATATGCAGTAGGAATTGCTTCTAAATTATACTTCTTAATAATAAGTGCACCTTGAGCTTGTGCGCCAGTAATATAATAGGGATTTTCAGAGTTTAGTAATGAGCTAAATAGTATCGCATCAGCACCAGGTACAATGCCAGTTATATTTCCAGGGAATAGGATTACGGGAATTTTAATTTGGGATTTTATTTTTGATACTATACTTGACAATTCTATCTGATCATATACTGAAGATCCACCGACAAGTATGCCAGTTGCACCTAGATGCTCAAGCTTATTTACTATAGATGTATTAATCTGATTCTGGGAATCAATAAGAGGAAAACACAGTGTGCCATTTTCTCTAACACTATCCAAAATGAAGCTTTCGGTGGTACCTATTTTCATATTCATCCATCCACAATAATTGGCCTTATATAAGAGTCATTTTTATGTAATGAAGTTTTGATATGAATAAAATTAATATTATGTACTATACAAATCTGTATAGTACATATGTCGACCGAGGAATATAATTTTAGTTATTTTCTTACTATATTAGTTAAAAATTCTATGCTAACTCCACGTCAAGTATCAATAATTTATAAAAAACTAGTTAAAGGAAAATCGCCAATTGGTATAAGTGAAGGAGCGTATTATAGGCAAGTAAAGCAGTGTAAAGACAAGATCAGACAGATAATCTATAGTATCATACTATTAAGATTAATGGAAGTACTGGATGACCGAATATATACAACACTTGATCAATTAAATGCTCAGTTCACACAGATCTCCTTGGTGTGTGAGCAACAATCAGACATATCACAAGAAATGCACACAAGAAATCTGATACCAGTACTTGAGGATGTAATTACTAAACTTTCGAAGATATAATATCACATGTAATTAAAATTAATATATCACAGTGTATGAAGGTCACACTAACATTATGGATATGTGGCTGAATGAATCTCAATTAAATGTCCTATTATCAATTATGGTATTCTTTCTCAGTTTCTTGGGAGTATTATCTTGTATGAGATTTAGGTCCAGACAGTCAGTGATACAGAAGGAAGATAAATACGCAATATTAGAAGCAGTTTTGTCTAAATATGTCATGAGAGCTGAGAATTCTATTAAAATGGTTGGAGAATTAAGAACTAAAATGGATATTATAGAGGCAAAGATATCTGTCGGTGGTGATGTAGAAGGAGGAAGAATGAAGACTATGATGGATGATACAAAGAGCAATACAAATAGTTTTGATTTGCATGAGGATCGGTATAAAGAAATGATAGCTGATGATAGTGTGACATCACATGTAAAAATCACAAGAAATAGGATAAATGATATGGTTGGTGATGAAAGTTTAAATCAAAATCAAAACACTGTGTCCTCTATACTAAAATTGCTAAGTCGGTCCCCAATGACAGCAAGAGAAATTCAAGTTAATACAAAAAAGACTCGTGAGCATGCATCACGTCTGATGAAGAGACTTTATAATGAAAGTCTTGTCACAAGAGATATAGACAAAAAGCCGTTTTTATATAAAATTACTGATGAAGGTCGTAGACTGTTGGAAAATCATAGTGATGTGTGATATCATGAGACTGTGATAGATTATTATTTATATCAATCACAGAGTAAATCCACTCTTTTCCATGTTTAATTCGCGCTAGTTTGTTCCGTGCAAAAAATCTTGATAAATATGTAGAAATTACACTCAATTGAAGTCTTTCTTCGTATATCTCATTATATTTATTAAAAATAAATGCTGATGTAAATGTTGTATCATGGCACTTATCTTGTACGATAGTCCAAATTCTTGATGCTAAGGTTGAAGTATCATCGTATGCAAGAGAAGTTGGCTCTTTTGTTGTTTTATCTTCAAAAGATTCAATTAATTCAAATACTCTGATCATCTTTTCCTTTGAGAATTTGCCTTCTAAGGAAAGGTTATATCTATCACCTTCATTATCCTCCAGTTCAATTTTTATCTTCTTTTTTGGAGAGCTCAATATAGAAGTGCTTCCTTTACTTGATTATGTTTTTCATTAACACTTAACATTGCTAGTAGAGCTTTTGATAACAAATAACATTGATTTTGTTTACAGTGATTGAGACAGTCATATTCTAGAATTATCGGAACTACACTGTTAATATCCAAATTTCGAATTATTGAATAGAATAACGCTCCAGTGGAAATAAAGGGGTATATCCAGGGTTTTTAACATCTAATAACTATTGATAACGCTCCAGTGGAAATCAAGGGGTATTTTTTGTACAAGTATTGGTTTTAACATATGAATATGTGAAATTATTGTTAATATAAAGTTCGGGAAACCTAATTGTTTATGGTAATCTCCACCCCTGTATTTCTAATGCAGAAGACCTCATCACATAGTTTATTATTGTCAATATTATTAACTGAATTGTTAATAAATATTGATTTAGTTATTTTTAATTAATTAATTAACACGTTGTTAACATATAGTTATAAAGTTTTACTTTATGTTGCAAAAGAAAAAATGGGGTGGGGGAATAGTCGTTGGAAGTGTGTAGAATTGAATGATGATAAGTTAGATGATGTGTTCAATAATGCTATAGAAGGTAAAACACTAATCAAAAATAGGAAAACATTAACTATTGACTACGTTCCTGAAAGACTGCCATTTAGGGATAATGAAAGTACTATGATCGCACAGACACTTTCAGTTATTCTTAGAGGAGGGCGACCATCAAATTTACTAATTTTCGGTAAACCTGGTACAGGAAAAACAGCAGTTGTAAAGAATGTTATCGAACGGCTCAAGAATAAAGCGGATGATCTTGATATGCAAATAACAGTTCCATTCATGAATGCAAAGACAGCTAATACCAGTTATAAAATATTGTATGAGATTGCTGAAATGATGGGAATTAATAAGGAAGAAAAAAAACTTAAAGTCCATTTCACTGGTCTTTCACTGGGTGAAGCAACTGATAGAATTCTTGATTATATTAGACGTAAAAATCTTAGAGTTGTCCTAGTTATAGATGAAATAGACTCCCTAGTCGATAAAAATGGTGATGATATTTTATATAATTTTACCAGAGCAAATGAACGTATCTCAGCAGAACAATTCATCAGCCTAATTGGAATTTCTAACAGTCTTACCTTTAAGGATAAATTAGATCCTCGAGTTAGAAGCAGTTTAAGTGAGGAGGAAATGGTATTTAATCCATATACAATAGAACAATTAAAAGATATACTGGTAGATAGATGTAAGTTAGCCTTTATTGAACATGCAATACCTACTGCGGCTATTAATCTTTGTGCTGCAATGGCAGGAAGAGAGACCGGTGATGCAAGAAAGGCTATTGATTTGTTGAGGGTTGCTGCGGAAGTAGCTGAACGAGAAGGTTCTAGTACCGTTAACGAAATTCATATTAGACTTGCACAACAAAAAATAGATCGGGATACTAATTATGAGATCTTAAAGAATTCTACAACTCATACTAAAATTCTTATTCTGGCCATAATCAATTCTAAAAATGGTAATACTGGTGAAATGTATGATATATATTCATCTTTATGTGTTCGTTTAGAGCAGGAACCATTGACTCAACGCCGAATAACACAAATCATTAGTGAGCTTGATCAGCTTGGTCTAGTTACCACTAATATAGTAAACCTTGGTCGATATGGCAGATCCCAAAGAATAAAACTTGTTGTTCCGTTAATGACTATTAGAGAAGCATTTAAGGATGATATTCTATTATCTTCCATTATTCCAGACGTTAAATAATAAAATTCTTTTGAAATAGTTGAAGTGTTGATAGATTGATTAATATAACTATACCTGGATTAGGCATTATTCCCATGGTTTGTTGATATCTAGTTTGAGATTGCCATGCACCAGAATTTACTACAAGTGTATTTCTGTATCTACCAACATCGATAATATGTACATGTCCAGCATGAAAAATATCTGGTACTTCAGAGATTACTAGCATGTCTTCTTCCTCAGGAGCTATAGGAGTTCGTTCACCATATGTTGGACATAAATGTCTAGCCTTAAGTAATATCTTCATTGCATCTGCCGGTCTTGAGTAACTTAAGCCCGGTGTAGTAGCAATAATATCATCCAAACTCTGTCCATGAAACATCAATAATTTAACACTATCCAGTTTAATTAATGATGGATTTCCAATCATATGAAAATTATCTGTACTCCTATCGACAAATGGAGAAAGTGAACTCTGTGGTAACGCTCTTCTTCCAAGGTCATGATTTCCAGGAATGATAAAAATCTCAATATGTTTTGGGATCTCATTTAATAACTTCATTGCATACATCAATTGTTTGCTAGCATCAATTTCTTTAAGTTCTTTATCTTGATTTGGATATATCCCCACACCATCAATTATATCTCCAGCAATACATAGAAATTTTACTTTACTACCAATTTCATCATCTGATGAAAGCCATTCTACAAATCTAAGAAATTCTGCTTCCATAAAATATTTACTACCAATATGGAGATCCGAAGTTAGAAGCACATATGATTCCGATCTAGACTTGTTGGGCATATGCTCAGGAATCTCTGGCGAAATAACACTTCTAATCAAATAATTTTGTCGACCCCGTTTCTGACTCTCTATTTCTAACATTACCATTTGATCCAACGCTAACATAGATATCTGACTTCGGAGATCATCTGTTGTAGCTACTGCTAATAATGCACCACTCGTATCATCAATGGTAACTTCTACCATATTTTTTTGCTGTCTTCGTGACATAAGTAATCCCGCAAGTAGTATTGTTTCAGCACTGCTTGAATTATTTCTGCTTTCTTCATCGTTTCTACGATTGGACGTATTCACAGATCTTCTCTTATTATATTCTTGTTTGATCTTTTCAATTTTTTTTATCCTTTTGCTATCAGGACGCATAGCTAAAATTTTTAATGACTTTTCGTATCTACTACGAAATAATTTAAGAAAACCGTTTTCATCTTCGGTGCAATTAACTTTCGCCGTCGGATCAAAAAGTACTTCATACGTACTTTGAGTATTCTTATCTACATCTCCATAAATTAATGCCTTATCATAATGATCATTATTATCTATACTTACAGACTTACTGGCAGGATTGTCCACACGGTCCTTCGAAATAATAGTTTTAATATCGTCTATTAATATTGAATGACTTTCTTTTAATTTAGTCTTTTTTTCAATAATAATCTTGATAATATTACTTACATCGGAATTAATCGATCTAAGCAACGCAAACGCATCTGGATGAATTTGATATCCCTTATTAATAGCATATATCAATGCATCAGAGATGTCATTTGAAATACTCAATTCCTTGTTAAAGTGAAAAAGATTCCATCTTAATTATATTTCTGTCATCGATAAATACATAACTACAACTGGCATGCCATTTATTTATGTCACTACTTAAACACAGAATTTTTTTAACAGGCATAGGTGTCATTATATTTCTTATAGCCTATTCTATAGGAGCAAGTATCCAACTAGATCAATCATCTGCACAAAGACTGAAAGAAGCGTTTTTGCATAAAATTAGTGGACTTAATTACATTGGGATATTCACAAATAATCTTATTATTACTATCATCATGTTTCTACCTGGTATAGGAGCATTATTTGGTATATTCTCTGGATATAGTACTGGGACTATATTCTCTGCTATAACTCACGACGCTGCATCCCATAGTTACATATCCCCATTAGTAATTCTCTTGAGACCATTTGGAATCATGGAAGTATTTTGTTACGGTTTAGCAATATCTAGGAGCTTTATTCTACTTTTTTCCTTAGTTAAAAAAGAAAATCTTGCAAAACAGCTCAAGTCCATTTTAATAGAAATCGGAATCATTCTAGTAATTCTGTTTTTGGCTGCAATAATAGAATGGCATTTTATCTCAACTTATGATAGTACTAGATCCCATTTTCACACCTTAAATTCATAATTATGCCATGGATACATAGTAGACAATATTTATTCTAGTATAAAGTAGCTATCATTATGTTAGGTCTAAAGATGTATCATACACCACACTTTCATAATTATTCATCTATGATTGCTGCACTGCCTGATATGGGAAATGTCGCCGGAATTGGAATGAATTTTCTTGTAAGAAAACTTAAAGCAAAGCTTTTTGCTGAAATATTTGCCTATTGGCCTCCTTATATAAATTATAGTAATGGACTCATAGACTATACACAAGCAAGCTACAAATTTTATTCAGTTGACTCAAAGAATATGATCATTTTTACTGGAGATTTTAATCCAGCTGATCCTATTAGACTGTATGAAATTGCTCATGAGGTAATAAGGATGGCAGAGAAACTCAATATTAACATCATTTATTCTATGGGAGCTGCTTTAAAACAAAATATGATATCAGCCTCTATAGACAATCCTATCTATATTGTAACTAATAATAAAGATATTTTAGAAAGGACTAAAGAATATAGCAATCTTGTAACTTACAATGGACAAGGACAGATACTTGGATTTAATGGACTAATTCTTGGTCTAGCAAAAGAACAAGCTATTGATGCTCTCTGTCTATTAGGTGAAATTGATAATCCTAATGTTATTCAACCAAAAACTGCCCAATTAATACTGTCTGTCCTTACACAAATATTAAAAATAAAATTACTAGATATGTCCGAACTTGAAGAAGAAGAAAAACGAAAAAACTTTATGCAACAACAAGTTAATTACTTCGAGAAAGTAATTCAAGAAGGAAAATCTCCTGGCATTGCATAATTAATTGCTACTGCAACCTAATCGAAGTCTAAGTATGTTCTTCGTTTAACCTGATCGATTACCATTACAGATAACGCATCGAATTGACGCTCTTCCAACTCACTTACCTTTCCTCTAAAAATCCTCTCATTGCCCTTTGTAAGAAACTCGAATACCCATACATCTAGATTATCCGTTTCTATCATATTATTCCTTAGAAACAATGCTATATCAGACTCCATAAATTGCCTTTCTTTACTTTTGGGCCATGGTCTGGGTAATAAGATAACACTTCTCTTATTTCTTACAGCATTAAGTAACTCTTCCTTCCTTGCGTCGATATCTTCTGTAATATGAAAAGTGAATATGGCAGCCTTATCAAGTGGAACCTTCGACTTTGATGCAGCTACTTGAATCGAACTGATACCAGGTATCATTTCTACATTATCTTTACCAAAAATTTCTAGTAATCGATCAATGACTTCTGATTCTGAAAAATTTACATCACCTGTAAATGGTACAGTACAATATTCATTAGTCTCCATCTGATCAAATATATTCTTGTAAATGTCATCCTGGGAATCCATGGTAATCTCACTTATTCTTTGCCATGTGGGATCTAACAGATGTCTAATGATCGATAACGTATAAGAATATCCTGCTATATAACGAGATTTTATTATTTTGTGCCTTGCAATATCAGTAAGATATTCTGAAGATCCAGGTCCTATTCCTACTACAAATAACTTACCAGCCATACGACTTTTCTCGCTTCCAGATCAAATCTATACTTTCTATCTAAAATTTTTGAACAATGTAATAACTGGCAACCAATCCATCCGCTGAAATTCTAAAGGATCTTTTGCTGGATACTTTACCCAACTTTTAACCACTGAAAATTTGTAATGCTTTTTTTTCTCCTCCTCATCAATAAAACTAATTCTTAATGCTGTACCCCATCGCTTCTCTTCAATAAATAAATCTGTAGTTTTACTGAAAGGCATCTCAATATTCTTAGCACTCTTATTCATATCCACTCTTAACTCATTAATACCATAATCTTCTATTGGACGAAATGTGTTTTCGTCCTGTTCAAATCGTATACGTTGTCGTCTTGAATACACGTCATGCACTCTATATGTCATATCTGTTTTGCTTATAAATACAATTCGTCTGTCCGTAATAATGAGCATCCCCTCAATTCCTCTTTTCATAAAACCCACTTCACCTCCCCAAATCCACATTAAATGTGCCTTAATTTGTTCATCCCAGTCTAACAATCTTTTCAATTTAGTGTTCATAAATATTAACCATTTATCTCTTGTTTCAAAGTAAAATCATGTGTACACACTATAACTCCTACTACAAATATAACTAATAGCAGTAAAATATTTTTAATCTTGCCTCAGTTAATCATAATCATAGTATATGGAAGACTCAATCTTATCCAACAAACATCAAGATAACAACGACATCAAAATAACCCTGAATGGAATGAAATTGCAGAAAGTCAGAAAAGATTCTATAGAAAATCTAGAACAATTCTGGTCAAATGAAGCTGACAATCTGCTTTGGTTTAAGAAATGGGATAAAATACTAGATTGGAATCCACCATTTGCAAAATGGTTTGTCGGAGGTCAGCTAAATGTTAGCGTAAATTGTCTAGACAGACATATAGATAATCATCATAAGAACAAAGCTGCGATTATTTGGCAAGGTGAGAATGGTACGGTACAGACATACACCTACTATCAATTATATCTTGCTGTGAATAGGATTGCTAGTGCATTAAAAGAATTAGGTATAAACAAAGGCGATAGAATAACAATCTACCTTCCCATGATACCAGAGTTACTCATTACTATGCTAGCATGTACACGTATTGGTGCTATTCACACAGTTGTATTCTCTGGTTTTAGTGTAAAAGCGTTATCTGATAGAGTAAACGATTCAATGTCAAAATTAATCATAACAGCAGATTATGGCATTCGTAGAGGTAATAAGGTTCAGCTGAAGAAAGTGGTTGACGAGGCGATATCAATTATGCCTACGGTAGAGAATATTGTTATACTTAACAGAGGAACAGATGAATTAAGCCTCTCTAAGAATGAAATAACGTGGCAACAACTAATTGAAAATGCCAAGAGATTTTGTGAACCAGAAATAATGGAAAGCACAGATCCATTGTACATTCTCTATACATCTGGTACTACAGGTAAACCAAAAGGTGTTCTTCATGGTACAGGTGGATATCTAACTCATTTATATGCCACTTCGAAATGGGTATTTAATTTCAATGAGAAAGATATCTTCTTTTGTACTGCTGACATGGGATGGGTTACCGGTCATAGTTACATTGCATATGCACCATTATTACATGGAGTAACACAAATCATACATGAAGGTGCACCAGATTATCCTAAACCAGATAAATATTGGACTATCATAGAAAAACACGGTGCCACAATTCTCTATACCACACCCACAGCACTTCGTATGTATATGAAATACGGCTCTGCAATACCTAACTCTTTTGATCTATCAACTCTGCGTTTATTAGGCACAGTCGGCGAACCGATTAATCCTGAAGTTTGGATGTGGTACTTTAAAACCATAGGAAAAGAACAATGCCCTATTATTGATACATGGTGGCAAACCGAAACTGGCGGTATCATGATTAGTCAATGTCTTGGTATAGATTCAATACCGATGAAACCAGGGTCTGCAACACTACCTGTTCCTGGGATTGATATCGCAATAGTGGATGAAACTGGAAGATGTGTTAATTCAAATACTAAAGGATATTTAGTTATTAGGAAACCATGGCCTGGTATGCTTATGACATTGTGGAACGATGATGAGAAATATCAGAATGTATATTGGAATCGATTTCCTGGATCCTATTATTCAGGAGATTTTGCATTAAGCGATACAGATAACTATATTTGGCTTTTGGGAAGATCTGATGATGTACTTAAGGTATCAGGACACAGATTGAGTACTATGGAGCTTGAAAGTGCCTTTGTTTCCTTTAGTGCAGTAGCAGAAGCAGCAGTAACTAGCAAACCTGACGAAAAAAAAGGCGAGTCGATTGTAGCTTTTCTCGTATTAAAAACCAGTCATCAAGGATCAGAACATCTACGCCAAGATCTAATCAAACATATAAGAAATACAATCGGGTCAATAGCTACACCAGACGAAATTCATTTTGTTGCACGTCTTCCAAAGACACGCAGTGGAAAGATAATGCGAAGATTACTAAAGTCTATATCTGCTAACTCGGACACCATCGATGATGTAAGTACTCTTGAAGATGAGGCATCAGTCGAAGAGATAAAGCAGGCATACCATGATTTACATAACACATTGAGAAAATGAAAATGATGTCCTCCTGCTAGGAGTGCTAGCTTATTTATTTGATCCCAAAACACAAATCCTATTTAGCAACAAAGAAAACTAAGCAAATAACGATTTGTAGATGAATTGATGGTTCATATAGAAATTATCTTGATTCTAGAATGATTGGTGATGTTATAAAAGTCTATAAAGCCTGCGGTAGCTGCAAGAATATATTTTGCAGGTTTTGTATTTTTATAAGTACATCCAGTAACATCTAATGCCGTTTTACACGGTGGCGCATTCTTCACAATATACACAATATTTGCTTGCTCATCAAGCCAAACTAAGTCAACATTGAACTGGATATTCAAAAGCCAAATGGGATATAGATCAGATTTGTTGTACACCAATATCATAGCAGAGTCAAATGGAAGTTTATCTTCTCTAAACGTTAACCACCTCTGTTTAGCTACAGGAGAATCTGCCACTTCTACCTTGACTATTTTATTATCTATACTTAAAGTACCATTTGGAAAACCTATGTTTTTGTCTCTAATAGACTCAGGAATGAACAATAGACCAAGGGTTCCTAATACAACCGTTCCTACAATTAATGGCAATAAAACCCTAGTCTTGCTGACCACGCCATAACCCTATTTTGAAAACATTTGTATGTTGCTTAGGAAATTAACAATTAAAGCCATCAAACCACGCAACTTTTATATCAGTGTTATAAAAATGACATAGTGTTTAAATAGTTTCGCTATGGATTGTTTTTGAGAATTAAATGCCAGTAGCAATACTTCCGGATATTAGCGAACAACACTGTATAGGCTGTGCACTGTGTGTCGAGATTTGTACGGCTCTTGGTCCAGATGTATTAAGAGTAAAACCAGTCGAAGGATGGAAGAGAGGTAAGGCATTTGTCTTCTATCCAGAGAGATGCATCTCAGATGGTGCATGTATCGGCGTCTGTCCAACAAAGGCAATATTCTGGATGAGGCCAATGGACTATACACCAGGTCAACCAATTCCATTAAAGAAGAACGGTCTGTTCGCAAAGGGCTGGGAAGAAGGTTAATCTTCAAAGAATTCCTTAACTTTTATTTTTTGGTCAACTTTTAGTTGTTTACCTAAATTTTGTAGTAAATACCACTCATTTCTACCGACTGCCATCTACCACTTAACTTATTTTCTAGTTAATAGCTATAGGTGACGAGTTCAAACTCTATAATATTGTTATATTGTATTGCATCAATATATTAAAATAAACAAATTCATTGTATTTAAAATATGAAATACAGAAGCAGAACAGAAATAGTAGCCATGATCTTGGAAGCTGCAAATGGCGGAGCAACAAAAACAAAAATCATGTACAAGGCATTTCTTAGTTACGCTCAGCTAAGAGAATATCTTTCTGTCCTTATTGAAAACAACCTTCTGGAATATTTAGAGGGGTCACAGACTTATAAGACTACTGAGAAAGGCTTAAACTTCCTTAAGATGCATAATGAAATAGGCGAACTTCTTCAGACAACAGCAAAAGAAGAAAAGTAATTCAAATAAACAAACAAAAATTTACTATTTTATTTTTCATTTCTAATGTTAGCTAGTAGCAATGGAGCTCTGTTGTTACATGTATGTTGAAATTATATGTGAGTTATTTGCTATTCTGAAAGACTGATAAACATGAGGTTAAAAATCAAAAAAATAGAATGCCTCTCTTACTAACATCTATTACTGATCGTCTTTGATTTCTTTTGCAATTACCTCATTGAGCCAATTAACTTCACTGTCACTATCGCTACCGATGGCCACAGCAGATTCCTCTTTGGGACCATCATTATCTGCAGTACTGGTTGCTAACAGTCGGCCATTTTCCAAGTCTACATTATCCTCTTGGTGTACATATTTATTCGAATTAATGTCAGCAGTATGATTATACTTATCATTTTGTACTTCCAGTTCAGATGTCAGCTCGATATCATCCACTGTATGTTGAGAAATTCGTGTTAAGAAGTTACTTATTTCCTCTTTTTCTAAGTTAATATGCTCTAGTAATTCATTTGCATTCATGTTCACTTGTTGATAAGTTTCTTCAGTCATATCGTTACTTCTATACTGTAGCTTTGTGTCAAAAACAACAGTTTTAATACTTGCTGCCTGAGAATCTAATTCCTCCAGTCTAGATTTTAATGTATTAATAACTCCATGCTCCTCTCCTTCCAAAGCTCGAAGCCTATTCTCATATTTTAAATAGACAATCTCAGCATCACTTTTCATTTGATCATTATCTGCCACCAAATCTTGAAGCGCCTTGATTCGTTTTAATGTTAAACTCTTTTGTCGTACTAACTTCTGTGCATCCATTCTCCATCTTGGTATATATATTACATAGTCACCCTGTACCAGTAATTGTTCATAAGGCAATTGCTTCAATCCTACAGAACCACAGTCCACGCCAACCGACTCAATAGAACCATCGATATCAGTAACTAGACCTACAACTTTTCCTATATGGGTTCCATACATATCTTTCACCTGCTTGCCGACAAATTCGAGCTTTAATTCGCTCATGAGATTAGTTTAGAGCTAAAATATAATGCTGGCATTGTCAAATTTTGTAAATAATTTGGTGAGATGTTTTACTACGATTTATCTCAAATATAGCTTGGCTTGGTGCTAATACATATTAAGTCACCAGTCTAATTTCAATATATCATGCTCGCTGACTTTCCATATTATAGTGCTGATAACTTTTCTTCAATAGAAAGATCCACTCTAAATCAGCATTTTTCAAACGTCGATAAAGCTGTTTTTGCAATTATAACGCCAAGACAAGTAGATAGAGGAGCGCTAATGTCAAGATACTCTAGATCGGATAAAACTATGAGACGTATATTCTTGGACGAATTCATAAGTAATCCAACAAGAGGAGAAGAATTTTACAATAAAATACTAAACGAATATGGGGATGACTCGGTCGCAGAATTGGGCGAGGCACAAATTGCCATAGAATGGATCTCCAATATTGCTGCGAAAAAAATCGAAGATCAAAGAATCGGTCTATCATATCTTGAAAAATCTTCTCGCTATGTTGCTTTTGATGAAAAAATTCACAACAAGTACAAATATTATAGAGATAAAAATATAATTAATTCAAAATACGCTGATCTCTATATTGAAGCATGTGATAATGCATTTGAACTTTACAGCAAGAATATTCCTATATTGCGGAAATTTATTTCTGAAATAGAGACCATAAATGATTTTAGCTATTATGACTCAACATCGAAACTTGAAAAAAAATTTGATTCCCTTACCAATCTGCAAGACATTAAATCTGCAGAGAAAGTCTACAATAATACTATAAGAGCTAAATCACTAGATATTCTTCGTGGACTACTTCCTGCGGCTACACTTACAAATTTGGGAATTACTGGAAATGGAAGAGCTTTTGAATATTTATTGATGAAATTATATTCTTCTTCACTGAATGAAGTTAGGAATTTAGGAACAGCATTACACGAACAACTCAATTTCGTAATACCATCATTTGTAAAACGAGCAAATGATAAATATGGCAAATCTATCCAATCTTATTTTCTAGACACCAGTAATGCTATATCTAAATTAGCAAAGAAGCATATTCGAGATATTAAATATAACACGAATACTTCAGTAGAGTTAGTCGATTATACTAACAATTTAAAAGCTGAGACGACAGTAGCATCCGCAGCACTTTATGAACATGCAGATGGTCAGTCTCTATATGATATTATACAACTAATAAAACATCTCCCACAAAAAAAGAGACATAAAATTATTGAAATGTACACCAAATTTCGTAGAAACAGACGGCATCGACCAGGCAGAGCATACGAAATGGTGGAATACACATTTGATATGTTAACCAACTTTGGAATGTTTCGGGATCTACATCGACATAGATTACTTACTATAGAGAGACAACTCCTATCTACTAGACATGGTTACGAAGTTCCATCTGAGATTATAAATGCCGGTCTGGAAAAAGATTACAGAGATTGCATGTATCAATGTAATGATACTTATGAGAATATCGTAAAAAAAATGCCATTTGAAGCTCAATATGCAGTCAATTTCGCCTACAGATATCCATATTTCATGAAAATCAACTTGCGTGAGGCTTGTTATATGATTGAACTACGTACCACTGCACAGGGACATCCCGACTATCGCCATGCTTGTCAAGAAATGTATAAACATATACGAAATGTTCATCCGTTTCTAGCAATGGGTATTAGGTTTGTGGATCTGAATCAGTATAACCTTGGTAGATTTGATTCAGAGAAAAAAGCTGAGAAGAAGAAGAGAAAGTTGGTCTAGAATACATCATTATATCTATTTAAAACCATCTTTCTAGTGACTGGCTCCGATTGTCAATAGAGTTTTTGAGCTTCTGTAACGCCCCATTAACACGCTCCACAGAAAAATCCATTCTATTACATAGTAGATCAGTCACTTTATCATAATTAATTGGATTGAATTCTATATCTTGGATATCAGCTACTTCGGGTCTTAGAAACAGCTCTCTAATCTGGTCATACGGGATTTTAGATAATTCTTCTTTAATGTTATCGATATTTTCTAGTTTAGCGTACCTTTGAATCAATTTAAGTGCAGTTTTCGGCCCAATTCCAGGAATGCCTCCAGGATTAAAATCAGTACCGATTAAAATCCCAATATCGATAAGTTGAGCTCTAGTTAGGTGTGTCTGGACAACAATATCTTCAAAATAAAACATTTCCGGTACAACATCGATATATGCATTCTTATTTGGGACCTTTCTCTTGCCGCTTATCGTAAGATTCCTAGTAAGTCTTTTTGCACCAAATAAAATTGAATCATAATCCTGACTAGCACATGTATACGCCTTATCTGTATTGGATAAATATGCAGCCGTTGCCTCACCTTCTGAAGGCGCTTGAATTGTAGGGACCCCAAGAAAAGATAAAAGCATCTTAGATTCCATCACCATCTTGTCTGTCAGTACTGAGGTAGCTTGACCATATTTTCGGGCATCGTCAAATCGTCCCTCTGTTAGCGCCTCTTCAAATTTTTCAGCTGCAACTTGCTTTATTTGCTGTCTTCTCTTGATTTCATCGAATTTCAAATGACTTGGTTTACCATCGAAGACATATACAAGCTTAATATTCTCAGCTAAGAGATTTATATTACGATAAAAAAGTCCGCTCAAATGACTGGTTACTTCTCCCTTAGAGTTAGTAAGAAGCTCTCCTGTAGAACCTCTGATAGTAGCAAGAAACTGATAGATGGTATTAAATGCATCAACCGCAATTGTTCTGTTCGATAAATCTGTCAACTTTATGTACGATGGAGTTATAAGCGGCTTTAGATCAAGGCCCATGATTATAAATAATAATTATTACTTTTTACCTTTTTCCCCATTCAGAACTCATCTAGAATCTAAGTTAGGAGGCTGCCTCAATATCATGTCATATCAAGCTACATTGTTTAATAGAATATTGTGAAATGGACCTTAAAAAGGTCTAGCAATAATCAAGATACTAAAACTCTTATGTTTCCGATAACATATACATATGTAAGTTGCTCAACATCTCGTTACACTTGAAACTGTTTATCGTTATTGTTGGAATTGGAATATTGATCATTGTTTTCGGCATAATTTTTTCTGCACAATCTAAATCCATGTTAGGTCCCTCAAATTCGTTCATGTATAGTAATCCATCTTGGACAATTAATGGTTCTGTCCTAATAATTGTAGGTATTATAATATTAGTCTTAAGTGTACTTTCAAGAATTGGTATTTTTGTCAGATTGAAACGTTCCAAATGAGATAACGAAAATTAATGTACCTTAACTTAACTAATTCTGAATTAAAACAAACAAAAGTTGAGACTTACTTCCTACTCTGTCTATCGCTACTTAAAGTGAGTCAACAATAACCATAAAATCGTATATACAAGACGTAGTTTGCTTCTATTTTCGCATCTTTCAGTTCAGTATCCGATAGTAAATAATCAATGCAATAAGACACTTAACTTATTAGCCATACATATTTAAAGGCTTTGTAGAAAACATGCCATAGGTTCCGTCAAAGCTTTCTAGAAGCAATATACACTATGAATGTTGAAAGAGTCAAGGTATGTCAGACTAGCAAAGACAATGTATCGGGTTTTAAGAAATTCAAGGATACCGATATTCCTTCATAGAAAGAGCAATCATGTCTTTACTGTATGGCAGCATATAGTATTGCTTACAATAAGACAGTACGAGAGTAAGAGCTACAGGTTGTTTGCTGAATGGTTGGTCGAAGCCCATTACGTGAGAATATTCCTACAGTTATCCAGGATACCTCATTTTACTACATTGCAAAAATTCTCAGATAGGATCAACACTGTGCTACTAGGAAAAATAATCTCTTCATTCATCGTACTCACTGGTAGGAGACACATCTTTGCAGGCATAGATTCAACTGGATTCAAGCTGACACATGCATCACAATACTATACTGAGCGAGCCAAACTGAGAAGGAAATACACTAAACTATCAATAGGTGCTGATGTCCTCCAACAAATAATCTGTAACATAAAGGTAAGGAGAGCTCCAACAAGACATGATAATGTGGATTTCACACCTGTTATAACAAGGATTGCAGAAATTAGCCCACTATCGGTAGTTGTAGGCGACAAGGGTTATGACAGTGAAGACAACCATGCTCTGGTAAGAGAAGAGTTACATGCGTTCAGCGTAATACCCACTAGGTATGAAAATGTTCCGATATGGAGGACCCATGGAAGATATAGGAAACAGATGATTCACGCGTGGTTATTCAAAGCTACTATACCATCAACGTAACAAAGACGAAACTATAGTATCTGTGATAAAGAGGCTTTTTGGAGAACATATCAGTTCAAGACATGTAAAAACACAAAACAGGGAATTATCCTTTAGATGTATCGCTTACAATATGCATAGACTAACTAATCTTCTTGTTATTGTAATCATGGTTTCTACAAAGCCATATTTAAAAAAGCAATTGATATATGAGACTTCGCCTATATTGGTGAATATAATGAATATCTTAACAGATGACGATCGTTTCCTAATGTCTTGTACAAGGTGCTTCTAACTCATGACAATGTGCGAAAAATGCAGCAAACA